>CAYZME010000071.1:4433-9121 GCA_964479435.1 uncultured Oscillospiraceae bacterium | reverse complement strand
GGAGTCCGCTGTGCGATCGTCGGTGCCGCCGGACGCTTTTTGTGTCTACGTCGGCATTCCGTTTTGTCCGACCCGATGCGCGTATTGCTCTTTTACGCTGCCCGCATGCGCGACCCGGCAGGATCTGGCACCGGCATACGTCGAAGCGCTGCTGCGGCAAACCGCCGCGGTGTTCTCCGCTTTGTCCGGCCAGGTGCACAGTCTTTATATCGGTGGCGGCACCCCGACGGCATTGCCGCCCGCTTTGTTTGCCAGGATGCTCACTGGCGTGGTCGAACGGTTGCCGTTGATCGCCGGCGCGGAAATCACCGTCGAAGCCGGGCGGCCGGACACGGTGACGGCCGACAACCTGCGGACGATGCGCGCGTGTGGTGTGAACAGAGTGTGCGTCAACCCGCAAACGATCCATGAACAAACCCTGCGGCGGATCGGCAGGGCGCACAGTACTCGGCAAACCGCGGACGCGGTCGCGGCGGCACAGGCGTCGGGGATCGGTGTGCTGAATATGGATTTGATCGCCGGGCTGCCGGGCGAATCGCCGGAAATGTTTGCCCAATCTTTGCGGCAAGTGATGGCATGGCACCCCGCTAATGTGACGATTCATACGCTGGCGATGAAACGGAAATCTCATCTGTCGCAACAGCGGAGTCAAGGCGGCGAAACGGAATTGGGGATCGGCTCGCTGCGCCAACCCGACGCGGGCGTTTCGGCTATGCTGGGGCACGCGCGCGCGCGTCTGGAAGAAGGCGGGTGGAAGCCGTATTATCTGTATCGGCAAAAGGACGCAGTGGGCGGTCACGAGAATGTGGGTTACGCGATGCGCGGTACGGAAGGTATTTATAATGTGTGCATGATGGGGGATGCGCATCAGGTGATCGGGCTTGGCAGCGGCGCGATGAGCAAACGCGTCCGGGGCCGCCGCGTCGAGCGGATCCCCATGGTGCGCGAGCTGGCGGCGTACATCGAACGGATCGACGAGATGACGGCGCGGATTGTCCGCGGATTTACGCAACCCCTGGTGGAAAAGGAGCATTAAATGAGGCGCGACGGAATTTTCTGTTTGAATATGGATCGGCGCGGGCATCGCCCGCAGGTTGCCGTGTGGCTGCTGGTTTTAGCCGGGGTGATGATTGCGCCGCTCAGCGGCTGCGGCCGGGGCAACCCGAAACAAGCGCATGTGACGCCGACTCCATCGATGACCACCACGCAAACGACCGCCGCGACGCCCGCGCCCACACGTGCGACCACGGCCACGGCGACTGCCGTTGAGCAGCAGGCGGATCGGTTGCGTGGGCCGCAAGCGCAAGACGCGGATTGGGCTTTGCGCACTGGCCGGGTGGAAAAATGGCCGGACGAGGACGAAACCCGGGCGTGGATCCTGATTTGGGTTGAAGTTGAGAATCGCAGCGACCGCTCCTTGACCGTCAGCTCGCTGTTGTCTGTGGCATGGAAGGACTCACAATCCGGTGCCGAAGGGGAAGCGGGAGATGTGGTCAGGATGCTGTCGCGGATTGCGGAAATGGAACCGGATGGGCGCACACTGGATGGGAATGTCCTGCCCGGCGACAGGCTGACCGGATGGGTGTACGCGCGTTTACCCGCGGATACACAACAGGTGATCTTGACGATCACGCCGGTGGAAACCGCGCAAGCTGTACCATTTGCTTCTTTGGCAGTCGAAGTGACATGCCCGGATGAATAAGGAGAGGCCTGTAAACAGATGAAGAGCAGATACAAGCTGATCGCATGCAAAGTGTTGTTTCGTGAGATTTCATGGTTGGCGGCCCACGCGAAAAACTACATCGATATCACCTGGATGAGGCAAGGCTACCATCGCACGCCGGATCTCTTGCGATCGACCGTCCAGGAGCAAATCGACCGCATCGACGCCGGCGACGACCCGTGCACCTGCAACAACGAGACCGGTGATTTTGACGCGATTTTGTTGGGTTACGGGCTGTGCAGCCATGGCATCGTCGGCCTGCGCAGTCAAAAATACCCATTGATCATACCGCGGGGACATGATTGCATCACTTTCTTTTTGGGCTCGAAAGAGCGTTACCGTACGCTTTTTGACGCGCGGTCGGGCGGTTCCTACTGGTATACGGCTGGCTGGTGTGAGAATGTGATGATGCCCGGGCGGCGGCGTACCGAGGCAGAGTACAACCATTATCTGGAGAAATACGGCGAAGAGAACGCCGCGTATCTGATGGAAACCGAGCAGAAGTGGTACAAGGAATACAAAGCCGCGATCTACATCGGCAATCCCGACGACGGCTTTCCGGATTATTCCGGAGAAACGCGGGAGGCGGCGGAATTCCTGGGCTGGGAGTACGTGGAGGAGCCCGCCGATTTGAGTTTGCTGGAGGATCTGATCGGGGGCAACTGGGACCCGGGGCGGTTTTTGATCGTCCCGCCCGGACAGACGATACGCCCTTCGTATGACGAGGATATTCTCGCGACCGGCCCGTAGGTGATGGATACGGCGGACCGGCGCTTGTTATCGCCCGCGATCGGCCGACAGTCCTTGCAGGAAAGCCCGGGTATAGTCATGCGCCGGGGCGTTAAAAAGGGTTTCGGTCTGGGCCGTCTCGACAATGTGCCCGCGCCGCATCACAGCGATCCGGTCGGCCATGAACCGTACCACACGCAGATTGTGCGTGATAAACAGACAGGAGAAGCCATATTCCTGTTGCAGATCTTTCATCAGGTTGAGGATCTGCGCCTGTACCGACACGTCCAATGAAGAGACCGGTTCATCCGCGATCAGCAGGCGGGGCCGCGTAATCAAACCCATGCCGATGGCGATCCGCTGGCGCTGGCCCCCCGACAACTCGGCGGGCAGGCGATTGCGATAGGACGCGTCCAGCCCGACGCGCGCCAGCATGGCGTCGACGCGGCGTACGCGGTCCGCGCGATCGCCGATCTTCCGCACTCTGAGCGGCTCCTCCAGCAACCACCCCACCCGTTTGCGGGGATTGAGGGAAGCATAGGGGTCTTGGAAAACGGCCTGGATACCCAGCCGGGCTTCGAGGGTTTGCCTGCCGGTATATAGGGCGCGGCCATCCATCGCAATGTGCCCGCGCCAGGTTCGCGACAAGCCGAGCAAAGCGCGCGCCAGCGTGGTTTTGCCGCACCCGGATTCACCCACCAGCCCCAGGACTTCCCCCCAGGCAATTTCCAGATCCACATGATGGAGAATCGCGCGCGCGTCCGCGCGGTGTTTCCCAGCCGGTGCTGTCCCGTACCAGACGGTCAGCCCGTCGACACGCAGCAGCGTGTTTTTCTCCTTCGCGCTCATACCGTGGGCTCCGGATTGAACAGGTGGCAGTATACCGAATGCCGGATCGCGGGTTGTTCCAGATCGGGTTGCAGAGAGACCGCGGGGGTTGTATGCCAACAGCGGGGCATGACGTGCGGACAGCGGGGAGCGAACGCGCACCCCGGCAACACATCGCCGATTGACGGGACACTGCCGGACATCGCGAACAGCCTTTTTCCGCCCAGCACGCCGGGAATCGACGCCAGCAACCCGTTGGTGTATGGATGAAGAGGGTTGGTCAGGATTTGGCGAATGCCCCCTTCCTCGACGATGCGCCCGGCGTACAAGATGCCGACGCGATCGCATAAGTGCGCGACGGCATCCATATCGTGCGAAATAAACAAAGTGGCGGTATCGCCGTCCCGGCACATGTCGCGCAACAAGCGTAGGATTTGCCCCTGGGTTGTGATATCCAACGCGGTGGTCGGTTCATCGGCGATCAGCAACGCGGGCCGCATAATGAGCGCAAGCGCGATTCCCACCCGTTGCAGCATCCCCCCCGACAATTGGTGCGGCCAGCGCCGCAGCAATCGCCCGGGCTCGGGGAGCCCGACGCGCGTCATCATTTCCAGCACGCGCTCGCGAATCGCGCCGCGTTTGAGATGGGTATGAATTTGCAGCGGTTCACCGATCTGTTTGCCGATGCGTATCAACGGGTTGAGAGCGGTCAGCGGCTCTTGAAAGACCATACCGATGTGGCGGCCATTTTGCCGCCGCCGTTCACCGGGCGGCATGGTGAGCAGTTCACTCGATTGAAAACGGATGCTGCCACCGGTGACGGCGACGCCCTCGGGCAACAACCCGGCGACCGCCAGCGCGGTCAACGTCTTGCCGCAGCCTGACTCGCCGACCAGGCCATAAATCTCCCCGGCGTCAATCGCCAGCGAAACCCCGCGCACCGCGCCGTCCGTGGCCGCGTTGATCCGTTCGATGCCAATCATCAGATCGCGAATTTCCAGGATCGGCCCGCTCATGCCGCGCTCCTGTCGTCCGGGTTCACTGCATGCGGGTGGCTCCCACCGGGATGTTGCGCGCCAAGCCGGCGCGCCGCTTCGCCCAACGCGTGAAACCCCATGACGGCCAGTACGATCGCCAGGCCGGGAAATACGACCATCCAGGGCGCGCGGAACAGATCTCCCACGCCATCCTTTAACAGAGCCCCCCAGCTGGCGGCCGGCGGCTGCACGCCAAGCCCCAGGTAGCTCATACCGGCTTCCGCCAGAATCGCGTTGGCAAAACCGACCGAAAAAGCAGTCAGCAACGTCGGCGACAAATTGGGCAGGATGTGGACCATCATGATGCGCACAGGCGACGCGCCAAAGACCGAAGCCAGCTCCACGTATTTTTCGGATTTCTGCTGGATGAC
>CAYZME010000071.1:870-4423 GCA_964479435.1 uncultured Oscillospiraceae bacterium | reverse complement strand
CCCCGCCGCGAATCACGCGTGTGAAGCTGGGGGTGAAAAGGATCCCCAACGCGATCACCACGTGCCAGGACCCCGGCCCAAAAACAGACACAATCATCAAGGCCAGCAAAATGCCGGGAAAGGCAAAGATCGCGTCAGAAAAGCGCATGATCAGAGCGTCCGCAGCCCCGCCCGCGTATCCGGCCAGCATGCCCAGCCAAACGCCCAGAAAACCGGCGATCAGCAAGGTGCCGATCGAGATCGCCACGGTCGCGGCCGAACCCCACAAGACCCGGCTCAGTACATCGCGGCCAAAGTTGTCGGTACCGAACGGGTGATACCAGGATGGCGCCGCGAACCGGTTGGCGGCGTCCATCCCTTCCGGATCGCCTGTGATGCCGAGCGCGCCGGCAACCGCCGCCAACAGAACGAGGGAGGTTACGAGCGTGCCAAAGACCGCGTACGGATCCCGGAACCAAAGGGCGAGCGAGCCGTTGGACCGCACCTTCCTCACAAGCGTATCCTCGGATCGGCCACGCGGTAGAGCAGGTCGATGATCAGGTTGACCCCCACCACCACAGCGGCCATATAGACCACCATCGTCTGTATCAAAGGAAAGTCGCGCGCGCCGATCGCGAGGATCAAAAGGCTGCCCATACCGGGCAGCGCGAACACCTGTTCGACGATCAGGCTGCCGCCCAACAATTCCGCGGCGACGATACCCATGGTCGAAAGAACGGGCACCAGCGCGTTGCCGAACATATGCCGGTATAAAACCCGGGTATCACTGGCGCCTTTGCTGCGTGCGGTGCGCACATAATCCAGGCGTGTCTGTGAAACCAGCGCGCTGCGCAAAAAACCCGCCACCATCGCGGACCGGGGCAAACCCAGCGCCAGGCCGGGAACCAGCAAGCTGCGTAAAAAAGGGAGCAGCCCCGCGCGGTAATCGCTGTATGAGCGCACGCCCATCCAGCGCAAAACAAAGCTGAATAATAAAATGAGCAGGATGCCCATAAAAAACGGCGGGATCGCCAGGTTGAGTTGGCAGCAAGCCTGAATCAGGCGGTCGGGCCAGCGGTCTTGCCAGCGGGCCGCCGCCAACCCCAGACTCAGTCCCAGGAGCAACGTGATGACCAGCCCGATGACGGCCAGCGCCAGTGTGACCGGCAGGCGCTCACCGATCAGGGATGTGATCGGCCGGTTATACCGCAAAGAATCCCCCGGATTTCCCGTTACCAGCCCCGCAAACCAGCGGCCGAACCGCTCCAGGGGCGGATGGTTGAGCCCCATGCGGACGCGCAAGGCCTCGACTTGCTCTTCGGTCGCATTGATGCCGGCGATCAACCGCGCGGGGTCACCGGGTATGATCTGAAACGCGAGAAAAGTCATCACGGACACCAACAGCAAGGTCGTGATCAGTTGGATGACTTTTTTGCCGGCGAATGCCATGAATCACTCTCCCGTGCGCACAGTCCGGATCAGTCCAGCCGCCAAACCCCGGACAGATCCTGCGCGTAGATCCGATACGTTTCATATCCGGCGATGGGTTTGGCAACGGCCACCATGGTCACCGGATCCTGCAAAAAGACCGAAGCGGCCTCATCGGCGAGGATCTCCTGGAGACGGCGGTAGCCGTCGATCCGCGCCGCCAGATCGGTCAGGGGTTGAATGGTCGAAAACAGCTGGTCATACGCGTCGCTGGCAAAGTTGACAAAGTTGTCGCCGGCGGTTGAGACATAGCGCGACAACACATCCTTTGGCGTGAATTCCGAGGTCAAGGCGATCACGGTGGTGTCGTAATCGCGGCCCTTGTATACCACGTCCAACCAGGTCCCCCAATCGACCTGTTGAATGGTCGCCCGCACGCCGACGGCCTTCAACTGGTTGGCCAGGACGATGGCGGTGTTCACATGGTAGGCGTAATTGGATGGAACCGTAATGGTGGTATCAAACCCGTCGGGATAGCCGGCTTCGGTCAGCAATTGCCGGGCCGCGTCCAAATCCGGTTCGAAGCGCGCGTCCAACGCGGTGTTGTAATAATCACCCATCGCGGGGGAGAGTCCGCTGATCAAACGTGCGCCGTGCCCTTCGTTGGTCAAATCCAACACGCCTTGCCGGTCGATGGCCAAACTGAGCGCGCGGCGCACCCGCACATCGTCAAACGGCGGGCGCGCGTTGTTGAGCGCCAACAGCTGCACCATGTTTTTGATGTCTTCGCGCGCTTCGAAACGGGCGGAGATTTCATCCGCGCGCTCGAAGGAAAGGTAGGGGAAAATGTCGATGGCGCCCGATTTAAGCTCTAAAAAGGCCGCGTCGGGGTCTGGCAGAATGCGAAAGTCGACCCGGTCCACGTATGGCCGGCCGCTGAGCCAATAATCCTCATATCGCGTCAATGTGACTTTTTGCCCGATCTCGTACGAAGAAAAGCGGAAGGGGCCCGTCCCTACGGGGTGGTTGTCCAGATCGTCCGTTCCGGCGGGCACGATCGGGCAACCCATAAAGGGCAGCAATTCGACGTCAGGCGCGAGCAGCCGGATCTCAACTGTTTGCGCTTCGGGCGCCGTGACGCGGTCGATGTTGCCCAATCCCGTGACAATGCTGCCCGGAGCCATCGCCAGCGAGAACGAATAGACGACATCCTCCGCGGTCAGAACCCTCCCGTCGTGGAAGCGGACGTCCGGGCGCAGGGTAAAGGTGTATAACATGGCGTCCGCGCTCATCGTGTAAGAAAGTGCCAATGCCGGCCGCATCGTCCCGGCGGCATCGCTCTTGTACAACCCTTCGTACACATTGAACAAGATCTCGCGATCGCCGGCGGCCTGTGCCAGATAGGGGTTGAAGTGGACAGGCTCCTGCTGTATACCCACAACGATCGTCCCGCCATAGACCGGGTCGCCGGGCAGGTGCGTGGTCGTCGGCGCGGTGGTGGGGGAGGTCGGCCGGTTTACGCAACCGGCCGGCAGCGCGATCAGGATCGCCAGCAAAGCCGCCAGGGCGATTCGGTGTCGGGATGATAAACGGTTGTACATTTCAATTTCCTCCTGGAACCGGGTTCATTTGGTGTCTGGCCGGCGATTTCGCTACAACCGTGCAACGAGGGTCCTGCTTGATAAAACATCTTACCATCATTCGGAAACGAGTGAAACCGCGGGCGCCCGGCGGATACAAACAGGGGCGGGTCTGGCGACCGGCCCCTGTTACGAACGGGTTGTGGTTTTGGGGCCGGTAGCTAGCGCAGCATGGAGCGGTGGGCGCTTTTCATTGTCAAACCACGCTCGGCCAGCTGGGCATGGATTTTTTCCAGCTCGAGCGGGCGCCTGACCTTGAGCGTCGTGGTTTTGATCAGCTCTTCCTCGGATAAAATAAAATATTTGATCGCCTTGTAGCTCGGCATCATGGCGTTGACCTCGCGGATACGGGCGGCGATCCACCCGGCGCGCTCGCTGTCATCCGTACCGGCCTCCGCGGGCAGATCCTCGCCGTTTAGCACCAGTTTGGCGCAAATGTCGACGGTGTCGCGCGCGCTCTGGTCCCCCCAGGCCATCGATTCTTTGACGCCCGGGATGCGGTCGAG
>CAYZME010000071.1:0-860 GCA_964479435.1 uncultured Oscillospiraceae bacterium | reverse complement strand
ACTCGATCTCTTCTGGAAAGGCCTTTTTGCCATTGCTCAGTACGATCATCGATTTCTTGCGGCCCGTGATATGCAAGCAGCCCAGCCGGTCGAGATAGCCGATGTCGCCGGAGCGAAACCAGCCGTCCGCCTGCAGGACTTCAGCGGTGTCCTCCGGGTTCTGATAATAGCCCATCATGATGTTGGGACCTTTGATGAGAATCTCCCCCACCGATTGCGGCCCGGGTTGATCCGACTCCGTATCGATGGCGATCTCCACATCGGGCAACGGCTGCCCGACACTGCCAAAGACGTTGACATGCCGATTGCAACAACTGGCGACCGGCGCGGTTTCGGTCAGGCCGTAACCGCTGAAAAAATCAATCCCGATCCCGTCAAAGAAACGGACAATTTCTCCGTCCAGCGCGGCCGCGCCGGAGACACACAACTCAATATGGCCGCCCAGCGCCTCGTGGATCTGCGCGAAGACCCGCCGCCGGATGTCGATGCCCAGTTTGCGCAACCAGCCGGTGACGGTCAGCATGACGCGGACCAGGTTGCCTTTGCCGGATTTTTCGAGGTTTTTTTGAATCTGCCGGTAAATGTTCTCGTACAACAACGGCACACCCAGCATGACGTTGATCTGCCACTCCTTGAGGTTGTCGGTCAAGTAGCGCAGGCCGTCTGTAAAGCAAATGGTCGCCCCGTAATAAGTCATGATGTAGACGCCGACGGTATTTTCAAAGGTGTGGTGCAAAGGCAGGATCGACAAATACCGGTCTCCCTGCGCGATCTCCAACACCCGGACCGCGGAGTAAACGTTGGCACAGATGTTGCGGTGGTTGAGCATGACCCCCTTGCTGTTGGCGGTCGTACCAGAG
>CAYZME010000070.1:0-9135 GCA_964479435.1 uncultured Oscillospiraceae bacterium | reverse complement strand
ACCTTTCAAAAAATCAACCAGGTGATCGATCATGTGAGCAAAACCGCTTTGCAGATTTCCCGCGAAATGGGCTATTCAAATGATATGGCTCCGACCCACGGGGACTGATCAGCTACGCCAGCCCGACCGGGATGCCTTTTGCTCTCATGGGCACGCGGTAGAGCGTGCGGGACGCGGTGATGTATAAGTCGCGCCAATCCCTGCCGCCCCAGGCGAAGTTGCCGACGATTTCCGGGATCTTGAGAATCCCCTGGGGCTTTCCTTCTTTGGAAAAGATCCAGATCCCGCCCGGCCCGGTCACGTAGACATTGCCGGCACGATCACATTTCATCCCGTCCGGGGCGCCCGGCCCGTACGAGGTGTCGAGTTGGGCAAACAGGCGCCCCGCGGTGAGATGCCCATCTGCCGACACGTCGTATACATGGATTGTCTGCCCGTTGGTATCGTTGATATAGAACAGGGATTCGTCGGGAGAAAAGCATAAGCCGTTTGGCCGTTCCATGGCCGCGATGACGGGATAGAGGGTGTCCTGCTCCAGGTCCAGCCGGTATACGCCGTTGGTGGGCGCCGAGCGTGGCGGACAGGTGGCCGGATTGTACGGATCCGAAAAATAAATGGCGCCATCTGATTTGACCACCAGATCGTTCGGGTTATTGATATGGAAATCGCTGCCGGAAATCTGATTGCGCAGCAAATCATCCGTACCGTCCGGGTTCCAACGTCGTATGGCCTGCAGTCTGGAGGCGCAGCCCAGCAATCTGCCTTTGCGGTCGAGCGTTAACCCGATTTCGCGCCCGCTTTCCTGGCAGAAGACTTCCAGCCCGGCCGTTTGCGACCAGGTATAGATTTTGAGTTCCATAAAATCCGTAAAGTACAACCGGTCCTTCTTGTGCTCCCAGACAGGGCCCTCGGCAAAACGAAATCCGGTATGGAGGGCTTCAATTTGCGGGTTATCCGGGATCAGGGCGCGCAGTTGGGGGTCAAAATGAATGATTTCAAGATCTTGGATCACTTGTTCAATTCCTCCCATCCTGCATAGGCTTCCGGCGCTTCTCCGCCCGGGCCGGGGAAAATTTCATCCAGCCGTTCCAGAGTGGAAGCGTCCAGTTTGAGTTCAACCGCGCGCAACAATTCAGTCAGATCCTCCGGCGTGCAAGGGCCGATGATGGGAGCTGTAACCGCGGGGTTTGCCAATTGCCAGGCGATGGCGACAGTCGCGGGCGTCTCACCCAGCTCGTGGCAGAGTGTCGCGAAACGGAGGAGCTGCGGGCGATATTTTTCCACGACGTTTTGGGCCTGGGGTGACAAGGGACGTTTTCCCGGTTCCAGCAAGTCGATACCCAGTACTCCTCGATACAGGGGGCTGAAAATGGTAATCCCAACACCTTGATCCATCGCCATGGGAAGCACTTCCAATTCCGCCTCGCGGTGGATGAGATTGTAGCCATGCTGCTCGTTGACCAATCCCATGAAGTTGCGTCTGCGCGCGGCTTCATTGGCTTTCATGATCTCCCAGGCCGCCGCGTTGCTGCTGCCGATGTAGTCCACCTGGCCGCTACGGACAAGCGTTTCAAAGGCTTCCCAAACCTCATCCCAGCTGGTGCGCCGGTCTAGATGGTGCATGAGATAGAGCTCGACGTGGTCCGTTTGCAAACGGCGGAGGGAATCCCGAAAATGCCGGCGGATTTTGTACAACGAGACATTGCGCGGTTTGTTGGGCCCATCGAACGTGTCCTGCTCCATGACGCGTTCCATTTTGGTTGTCAACACCACCCGTTCACGGCGGCCGCCCCCCTGGGCAAACCAATTGCCGATGATCTTCTCACTCAGACCGCAGTGGCCGCCGGCGCCGAAATTGCCGTATACGTTGGCCGTATCAAAAAAATTGATCCCGGCGTCCAACGCCATATCCATGAGGTAATGCGCGCGCGATTCCTCAACAGAACCCCACCCGCCATACGCGATCTGGCCGCCGCCAAAATTGCCCGTGCCCAAACAGAGCCGGCTGACTTTCATGCCCGTTCGACCCAGAAATGTATACTGCATAGCCTTTCCCTCCGCGTTGTATCCGCCGGTGATGCGATGTCGTTTGGTTGGGAGATCACGTTTGACCTGATTATAGTACAACCCCTCGCGGCACGGCTTGCCAGCGCGTGGCCGGGATGAGAAAATGGCGACGACATCACGCGTGAGGCGCCAGGTCAAAGGAGGGTCCCATGGGTAAGAAAATCACATTTATCGGTGCCGGCGGCGTCGGTTTTACACGCACGTTGTTGACCGATATTCTCAGCGTTCCGGAATTGCGCGGATTCGAGATCGCCTTTACGGACATCTCGCGGAAAAACCTCGATATGGTGACGGCCTTGTGCCAACGGGATGCGGAAGCCAATGGGTTGCAGTTGCGCATTCACGCCACCACCGATCGGCGCGAAGCGCTGCGCGACGCGAATTACGTGATCAACGCGGTTCGTGTGGGCGGGTTGGAAGCCTTTGCGCACGATATTGAGATCCCGCTGCGCTATGGCGTGGATCAATGTGTCGGCGATACGCTTTGCGTGGGCGGCATTTTTTACGGGCAACGGGGGATCCCGGTCATCCTCGACTTCTGCCGGGACATAAGGGAAGTGGCCGCGCCGGGCTGTATGATGCTCAACTATGCCAATCCCAACGCGATGTTGACCTGGGCGGCCAACCAATATGGCGGGGTGCCGACCGTGGGTTTGTGTCACGGTGTATATCACGGACACAAGCAGATTGCCACGGCTCTGGGGTTGCCGCTGGAAGAGGTCGATATCATCTGCGCGGGCATCAACCACCAGACCTGGTATCTCCAAATCCGCCACCGGGGAGAGGATTTGACCGGACGGCTGTTGGCCGCGTTTGAAGCCGACCCGGAGCTGCGGGAGACCGAGAAAGTCCGCATCGATATGTTGCGCCGCTTCGGCTATTACAGTACCGAGTCCAACGGCCATTTGTCCGAGTACCTGCCCTGGTATCGCAAACGCCCCGACGAAATCGGCCGGTGGATCAGCCTGGACCGCTGGATCAACGGCGAAACGGGCGGTTATTTGCGTGTATGCACCGAGACCCGCAACTGGTTTGAAACCGATTTCCCCAACTGGATGCGAGAAGCGGCCAAAAAATATGATGGCAGCGACCGCAGCACCGAACACGGCTCCTGGATCATCGAAGGCCTGGAAACCGGCCGGGTGTACCGGGGTCACTTCAATGTGATCAATCAGGGGTGCATTTCAAACCTGCCAAACGACTGTGTCGTCGAAGTGCCCGGCTACGTCGATGCCAACGGGATCGCGATCCCGCGGATCGGCGCGTTGCCAACGGGCTGCGCCGCGATCTGCAGCGCGTCGGTCTGGGTTCAGCGCCTGTCCGTGGAGGCGGCCGTCGCGGGAGACGACGCGCTGCTGCGCCAGGCGATGATGATGGATCCACTGACGGGAGCCGTATGCAATCCCCCGGAGATCTGGCAGCTGGCGGATGAAATGCTGGTGGCCGAAGCGCGGTGGTTGCCGCAGTACACGACTGCCGTTGCGGCAGCGGCCGCGCGGCTCCATCACGCCCGCCAAGCAGGGGAGCTGATCCCCCCGCGGCAGGAAGAAGGAGGCGCGTATCGGCTGCCGGTCAAATCGGTGGCCGAAATGGCCGCGGAGGCGGCCAGCAACCGGGCGCTGTCGGGCAGGACCGACAAAGGCTGATACAGATAAAGCCGCTTGTCAGGTTGCGTAATATTTTACGGTCTTATGGTACTCCTTGACGATGTTGTCGAGGATGTCAAAGTGTTTGAAGTCGCGATGGTAGAGAATGTTGATCTCCCGGATCATGCTGAGGTTCTCGATGGCCAGCACTTTGATCTTGCCTTTTTTCAATTCGTCCAGGCAAACGCTGCGCGCCAGGATCGAGACGCCGATGTCGCGCCGGATCAAGTCTTTGATGGTCGCGGTGTTGTCCACTTCCAAAATCACGTCAAAGTCGTCCAGCGACATGTTGTGGCTTTCCAGATGAGCCGTGAACAAGTTGCGGGTCCCGGATGAGGGGCGGCGCAAGATCAGCTTTTCTTTCTTTAACTCCTGGATGGTAATCATGCTTTTATGGGCCAGCGGGTGGTTGTTGGACACGACCAGCACCAATGAATCCGTGTCGAGCAGGAGCGAATGGATGCTGTCGTCCTGGACTTGGCCTTCCACGACAGCGAGGTCAATTTCGAAATTTTTCAACATTTCATAAAGATTTTTAATTGAATCTGAAATAATTGTTATGTTTGTACCGGTGTTTTTGGCGCAGTAGATGCCGAGGACTTCCGCCACCGCGTTGCTTTCCGCGGTATGGGTCACGCCGACCGTGAGTTTTTTGATCTGGCGTTTTTCATTGCGGATGTCCTGCAGCATCCGCTGGTACAACGCGATGTCCCGCCGCGCGTATTGAATCACAATTTCTCCCTCACTTGTCGGCCTGATTTCTTTGCCGAGCCGGTTGAAAACCTTGGCTCCCAATTCTTTTTCCAGTTGCTTGATGTGTTGCGTGACCGCCGGCTGCGTCAGCGACAATTGTTCTGCCGCCCGGGTAAAGCTCCCCCATTCACAGACCGCGAGCAGCGTGTGCAGCTTGGTATCCACCATTTTTCCCACCTCGTTTATAAAAATCGATTATCTCTTGTGAAATTCTTATAAATTTACTTTATGAGCGTTTCGAGTACAATGATATCACGACACCCATCCGGGGAACAACAAAAGCGGACGGCGTGATCTACGCGGTCATGCAAGGAAGGACGACATGCAAATTCTGATCCAAAATGGCGTAAGCGAGATAACGGTGATCCTGCTGTCGTTGTCGATCATTCTTCTGGTCGGCTTCCTCTTGACGCGCCTGACCAAACTGGCCAAGCTCCCGAATGTCACCGGCTATATTCTGGCGGGGGTGCTCATCGGCCCCTATGTGACCAACCTCATCCCCCACGACATCGTCGACGGGATGGGGTTTGTCAGTGATATCGCGCTGGCATTCATCGCTTTTAGTGTCGGCCGCTTTTTCAAAAAAGAAATTTTTCTCAAGACCGGGATGGGCATCATCGTCATCACGTTGCTGGAATCGTTACTGGCCGGCATCTTCGTCACGTTGGGACTGCGGTATCTTTTTTCACTCGACTGGGATTTCTGTTTGCTGTTGGGGGCGATCGCGACCGCGACCGCACCAGCCAGCACCATGGCTACCATTCGGCAATACCACGCGCGCGGCAAATTTGTCAACATCCTGTTGCAGGTCATCGCTCTCGACGATGCGGTCTGTCTGCTGGTGTTCAGCATCGCCGCCGCGGTGGTCAACGCGGATCTCAAAACCGGTCTGCCGATCTCCGCTTTGCTGCTGCCCATCGCCTACAATATCCTCGCGTTGGTCATCGGCGCGCTCAGCGGGATCTTGTTGAGCAAACTGATGACACCCAACCGCAGCGAAGACAATCGCCTGATTCTGACCATCGCGCTTTTGCTGGGTATCGCGGGCCTTTGTGCCGCTGTGGATATCTCCCCGCTGCTGGCCTGTATGCTCTTTGGCATGGTCTATATCAACCGGACCCGGGACAACGACCTCTATCGCCAGGTGGAGCGGTTTACCCCGCCGATTCTTTCCATTTTCTTTATCGTCTCCGGGATGAACCTAGATATCCGCTCGTTCGCCGGTCTGGGGGTCATCGGGGTCTGCTATTTCCTGATCCGCATCGCCGGCAAATACGTCGGCGCCTATATCGGTTGCGCTTGGGCCGGGACATCCAGAAAGATCCGCAACTATCTGGGTATGGCGTTGGTACCGCAGGCCGGCGTCGCGATCGGGTTGGCGTTTCTGGGCAGAAGAATGCTGTCCGACGATTTGGGCAAGATGCTGTTGAGCATCATCTTGTCCTCCTCGGTTCTGTATGAGCTGATCGGGCCGGCCAGCGCGAAGATCGCTTTGGTGCGTACCGGCGCCATCAAAAAAGATCAGCTGCGGTCGCGGACAACCGCCCCGGAAATACCCGATGACCCGGATCTGCCCTGAATCGGGGCGCTGCGCCCCCGCCCGGGGTCACACGCACGTCAGGATTTGTCAACCGGCGACTTTTTCTTCAGATGGCGGCGCCCCGTCTTACGCAGGATCAGCACGTTGAGGAGGATGGCATACCCGGCGGCCAGAGCCAGTGTGAGCCACAACATGGAGGTGGATTGTGGCGCCAGTCCGACCATAATCAAAACGGGCAGCGCGATCAGAATCGCGACCGAACTGCCGATGACCAGGTTGTTGGCGGCCGGGGTCTTGAAGGAGGGATCCACCTCGCGCAACAACAAAATACCGGTGCTGACCGTTCCGGTCATCATGCCGTACATCGATAACATCCCTTCGACGGGGTAATCCGGATAGATGCGGTTGGCCACGAAGCGACAATACCACATCGTCACGATGCCCCCCAGGATGCACAGCAGCGAGAATGGCAGCCACAGGTCGGCCAAATCGCCGATGTCGATCGCGCAGATCGAGGCGACGATCATCATGTCAAAAGCAAAGCCGGAGATTCGGTTGAGCAAGTAATTGTTGGGGTACTGGCGCGTCATGATGCCGGTTTTGCGCAGGCGCGCGAATACCCCCCGCAGCCCCAGCGCCAGCGAGGAGCCGATGAGAAAATTGAAACCCCAGATCAACGGCGCGATGGTCTTTTTGATTTCGGCCAAATTCAAAGCATCCAACAAGCGCACAACGCCCCAGGAAAACAAAAATGTCAAAAGATAGACACCCAGTACCAGGGAGATTTGAATCGAAAATTTGTCGACCGCTTCGACCAGCGGGATCTCCCCCGCGTCGGCGACCGGTTCGGCGGACGGGTCCAGTTGCGGCGTGGCGGCCACTGGCCGGAATTCGCCGCGGCGAACCAGCCAGTTGAGGTAGATGATCCCGCCGATCGAGGCAAACAAAAAACCCATGGTCGCGATGGCCAGACCGAAGGTGGTGCCGCCCGCAAAGCCATATTGCGTCTCATACAGGGTGCCGATGTTGTTGGCCTGCCCCGGCCCCTGCCCGTACCCCATCGGCAACAACAAACCGCCGGCGCGGAACAGGCCGGGCATCACCGTGGCGGCCAGCAGGATCATGATCACCAGGCCGAGCACACCCTGAATCAGATAATTGGAGACGATGAACAAGCCGGTTTTAGTCCCGTCGCGGGCGGCGGAGCTTTTGAGATGTTCTTTGTCACGCCGGGGGATGCGCAGCCCCAACGCGATAAAGCCGACCGCGATCATATGGTAATTGACGCTCTCGAGGAAGGTGTTTTGCAAAGGCAGCCAGCCAAACTGGCGGAGCAGCAAGCCGACAAAGCCGCCGATGACCGCCGTCGGCAGCAAAGATTTTTGCAGCAGCGGAATCTTGCGCCGCAAGATGTTGCCCACCAGCAGCAAAATGCCCAGGATGCCGCTTTGCAGGACACCGCCCCATAAAGCTTGATTCGCGGCGGAAAAATCCATGGCGTTACCTCCTCATCGGCGCGTCTTCAAAGACGCGTTGCGGCACGCAGCGCCGCGATCATCAGTACATACTTATAGGCCGAGCGCGGGTGCCCGGAACGGATCTCGTAGACCGTATCTTCCGCCCGATTGTGGAACTGCAGGGTTTGCGGGCCGTGGACCAGCACATCCCCCAACTGGTCGAGCCCAAAGACACGCGTTTGTCCCGCCGTGGCAAATACCAGCCGGTCCGCGTAAAGCGAGAGCGCGCCTTGCTGTTGATCCACGGTGCGGGCGGCCCGTTCCGCGCGCACCAGCGTTTGCCCGTCGTCGGCAAAATAAGGCGCGTGCAAATGGCGCTGCCGCCCCTGCGCGTCGTGCGCCAGACCCGCGAGGTGCTGCTGTTGAAAGCGATCAAAGTGGTCGACATCGGGTAAATCGGGCAAGCGGTGCCCGTCGCGGACCGATCCGGCCGCGAGGCGTTCCAGGCTGCCGTTGGGCAAATAGCGCACGGTATAGCCGCACGGGCAGGTCAGCAGGTCGGCGCGTGAGCGCAAGGTGTCCAGGCCGAGGCATGCGGGGCACACCGACAGAACCCGTTCGAGGTATTCGGCCAAACGGCGGCCGCGAAAGCGGATCGCGCGGTCGTCCGCGACAAGCGGATCGCCGCGCAGCGTGTCAACCAGTAGGTCGTGGATGGCCGTCGGCGTCATCTCCGCGATTTCCCCGGGCTCCAGAACCCGCTCGACCCGGCCCGTCACGCGCCCGCGGCGGCTGTGGCGCGCCCAACGCGGCGTGGCGAGATAGCCGCGATCGAAGCGGTACAGGACGACTGGCACCCGGGCGTGCTTGACCAGTTTGGCAGTGGACGCCGGGATGGGCAATTCTGTGCCGGTAAAGGAGCGGTTGCCGGAGGGGAAAAGCCCAACCGAGCCGCCTTCGCGCAAAACCGTCAGGATGTCGCGGATGGAACGCGTGTCAACCGTGGATTTGACGATGGGGATGGGGGCGACCAAGTAGCGGATGATTTGACTGATCGCGCCCAGGCGGAAGATGTGGTCGCTGGCGACAAAATAGATCGGTTGCCGGAAGCTGACGGCCACCAGAAACGGATCGATCGCCCCGTTGTGGTTGGCGAGAATCAGGTAGGGCTGCCCGCGGCGCTCCTGCTCAAAACGCAGGCCGCGATACCCGTATTTGAACCACAAAATGACACGGAACAGCGGGCGCAAAGCGCAAAAAAGCACAGCGTGACGCCGACGCACCAGGGTGCGTCGGGTGGGCGCGGATCGCCCCTTTATCTGGGATTGTAACGGTTGTTTTGCCAATCGTTCACCTGGCCGGGCGCACGGCACGGGCCCGGCCGCCAAAAGGGCGGCAAAAAATGAGATAGTGGAATCATAGCATGTAAATCCGGGCAATATGCGCAACAGATGCTACAAAACCAGGTCGTTTTGTGTGGATTGTCCGCTCGGGGCTCGCCGACGAGCCACCGAGCGCGGAAACGGATGTGGTACGCTGGGTTTATTTGCGAGGGTTAGGGAAGGTTTGTATGGCAAAAACAGAGCAACCAAACATACAACCATTAAATCAAATCGCACCTCTGGCGGCGCATCCCGGCGCCTGTGCGTTGCTGACCGCTTTGCGGACGGAG
>CAYZME010000069.1:5179-9311 GCA_964479435.1 uncultured Oscillospiraceae bacterium | reverse complement strand
GCATCACTTCTGCATCACCCTGCCCTTTTTGGACATTCGCCCGAAATGCAAAAACCCCGACAACTTAGAGCCATCGGGGTTTGCGGTGGAGCTGGTGGACGGATTTGAACCCCCGACCTACTGATTACAAATCAGTTGCTCTACCGGCTGAGCTACACCAGCATTTTGCAAAGACAATTCTACGGGCTTGCTGCTGCCCTGTCAAACCATCGGCGTACCATACATAAAACGCGTGCGAAAACGAGGTGTTACGTGCGGACTCTCCGGAGCACACGAACACCATAGTGCGGCAGGCTGACTTCGGTGGAGGTCGGTTCACCGGACAGCAAATCCGTCATGGACCCAGGATGCAAGAGCACGGAACGGGTTTTTTTCGAAAAGTTCAGCAGAAAAAGGTAGTCCACGCCCCCGTCTGTGCGTACAGTTGCGGATACCCCCCGCGGCAATTTGCCGCGCACGGGAGACCAAACGTCGGTCTGTTGCAGAACCGCTTCGTACAGCATGTCCAGCATTGCGTCTTCGGTTCTTGCCGCAACATGGATCGAAAGCCCCTCTCCATAGCGATGGCTGGTAACAGCGGGCATGCCGGCATAATAATCATCTGTGTAGGTCGCCAGAACTTCTGCGCCTCTGGAATGAACGATTTCACATAAATCGATCGCGCGGTACGTGCCGTAAAATCCCGGTGTGGAATCAGCAAAACAGACGCCGTTTGCTTGTGACGGATACAAGGCATCGATCTCCTCCGCCCAGACTCCGGTAACATCCATTAAACCCTCTCCGGGAAAACCGCCGAGAAAACAAAGATCCGATTCATTTACGTACCCCGTCAAGTATGTCGTGACCAGTGTCCCGCCTTCGCGAACAAAAGCAGCCAACCGCTGGCCAACACCCGGGCGCAGCATATAGAGCATCGGGGCGACGAGCAATTGATAAGGCGAAAAATCTGCATCCATATGAATGACATCGGTATTCAAGCCACGTTTCCACAGCGCGCGATGATGTGCCTGGCAAGTCTCAAGATATTTGCGATCGCGCTGCAATCCCTGCAGCTCTCCGATCGCCCAGCGATTCTCCCAATCAAACAGGACTGCTGTTTCAGCTTGTACAGGAGTACCGGCGACCTCAGACAAACGCGCCAGAGCCTCGCCGACTTGCGCCACTTCGCGAAATACACGTGTATGCTCATGTCCGACGTGATCGACCACTGCTCCATGCAGTTTTTCGGATGACCCGCGGCTTTTGCGCCATTGGAAATATTGTACGGAATCTGAACCGTGCGCGACCGCCTGAAGAGAAGACAACAAGTGCATCCCGGGCCGTTTGGCGCGATTCACATCGGCCCAATTGACCATGCTGGGGGTGCTTTCCATCAGTAGCCAGGGGTGGCCGACGCGAATACCGCGCATCAAGTCATGAGAGAAAGCGGTGTCGGCAGCGACTTGCCAATCTTTGCGATCAGGCGCGTGCCAACGCGGATAGCTATCCCATGATACAACGTCAATGTGGTTGGCAAATGCGTGATAATCCAAACCGGGGTATGTGCCCATAAAGTTGGTTGTCACCGGAATATGCGGTGTGATCTGGCGAAGCGGACGTATCTCATGGGTAAAAAACTGCACGGTATTCCAGGTTGTAAAGCGCATCCAATCGAGTGATAACCCATGTAAGGCCGATTCTCCGTGGGGGGCTGGTGATTCGATTTGCTCAAAGGAATCAAAGCGGTGACTCCAGAAATCCGTCCACCACGCGTGATTCAAACGTTCGATATCGTTGTCATAACGCGAGCGCAACCAGCCGCGGAAGGCCTCCTGGCACAGCGGGCAATGGCACTGGCCTCCATACTCATTGGCGACATGCCAAAGTATGATCGCAGGATGCTCGCGATATCGTTCCGCCAACTGACGGTTGATCGCGGCGGTTTTCTCCCGCATGATCGGCGAAGTCAGACAATGATTGTGACGTCCTCCGTGCAGATTGCGAACGCGGTTCGCGCCTACACGCAAAACCTCCGGATACCGGTCGTCCAGCCAGGCGGGTCGGGATCCGGACGGCGTCGCCAGCATGACTTGGATTTCAGCGGCATGCAAACGGTCGAGCACTTCGTCCAGCCAGGCAAATTCATATTGACCTTCGGTTGGCTCGAGACGCCGCCAGGCAAAAATTCCCACGGACGCTTCGTTAATCCCGGCCTGTTTCATCAAGCGGATATCTTCGGTAAGAATATCCGGCCGATCCAGCCACTGGTCGGGATTATAATCCCCGCCGTGTATCATACCGCGCGCACGCGGCGCAACGGTCGATCGATGAATCATCTGCAAACGCACCTCGCTCCCCGGAAACCGTCAAAGTCATCGCGCCCATAAGGGATGGGCGCCTGGCCCCTACGGAATGGGCCAGGGAAATCTCTATGAAAAAACGCGCCCTTCCTCATCGACAGGCGCGTTTTTGCAGATTCATCGCCGGGTCATACGTTGGCAGCCGGCAAATCCCTGACTTCGAAAAAATGATTCAACTGGTCAATCAGTGAGTCGCAATCCAGGCCGTGTACCGCGCAGGCCTCGGCGATGGTCTCATCAGATGCCATCGCGCAACCGAGACAGTGCAACCCGTTGCGGAAAAAGATGGGGATCGTCCCCCGGTCCATCTGCAACACATCGGCAATGATCATATCTTTTTTAATCGTCATGTGATCCTCCGTTCATCGGGTCATGTCCGTGACCCACTTTTTTCGCATTGATTTATTGTACACATTTCTCTACACGCGAACAAGCCAAGATCTCACATCTAGCGTTTGCTGTATGCTCGTCTGCCGTGATCGTACAGGCAATCCCCCAAGCTGTCGATAACCACCGTTACGGGGAATCGCTCGACATGAATTTGTCGTATTGCCTCTGGCCCCAGTTCATGGAAAGCGATGACTTCACTGGCGACAATGTGCCGAGCCAACAGCGCGCCAGCCCCGCCTGTGGCGCCAAAGTACACCGCGATATACTCGCGCATCGCCTCCACCACCGCCGCGGATCGCGCCCCCTTGCCCACCATGCCGCGCAACCCGCCTGCCAGCAGCTGCGGCGTGTACCGATCCATGCGGCCGCTGGTCGTTGGTCCCGCCGACCCGATGGCAAAACCGTCCGGCGCGGGACAAGGTCCGCAATAGTAAATCACCTGATCGCGCAGAGCGATGGGCAATGGTTTTTTTGCATCCAGCAATTCAATCAGTTTTTTATGGGCCGCGTCTCGGGCTGTGTACATCAGCCCCGTCAAGAGTACTTTTTCCCCCATGCGCAACGAGGCGGCTGTCGACCGGTCAAGCGGCAAGAGGATTTCCCTTGCTGCCAATTCTCCATCTACTTGCGGGCACATCTTTTGCGACTCCTTTTCACAAACGGGCGTGGGCATGACGGGTGGCGTGGCAACCCATGTTGACCGCCACCGGCAAGCCGGCGATGTGAGTGGGCGCGGTTTCGATCGCCAGGCTCAAAGCCGTAATCGTACCCCCATAACCCGCCGGCCCGATCCCCAACCGGTTGACCGCCGCCAGCAAGTCACGTTCCAGCGCCGCGATATGCGGCAGGGGTGCGTTTTGCCCGGGCGCGCGCAACAAAGCGCGTTTTGCCAGCCAGGTCACTTGCTCGAACGTGCCGCCGATGCCTACTCCCACGACCACCGGCGGACAAGGGTTCGGACCGGCGCGCTCGACAGTTGACAAGACAAATTGCCGGACCCCTTCCACGCCATCGGCGGGACGGAGCATTTGCACCGCACTCATGTTCTCGCTGCCAAAGCCTTTGGGGGCCACGGTGATATCCACATGCGCTCCCGGGACAATCTCCACATGCAGCACCGCGGGCGTATTATCGCCTGTATTATCGCGGAGCAGAGGATCGCCAACCACGGACGCGCGCAGGTTTCCCCGGCGATAGCCAGCAGCCACTCCGGCATTTACCGCCGTGCGCAAATCATCTCCGGCCAGGCACACTTGCTGCCCGATCGCCAAAAACACCACCGCCATGCCGGTATCCTGGCAAATTGGCAGCCCAGTCACGCGCGCCATTTCCGCATTGTCGCACAGCTGCGTCATCACCTCCCGCCCATTCGCGGAAGCTTCCTCAACCCGCGCCCGCTCCAG
>CAYZME010000069.1:0-5079 GCA_964479435.1 uncultured Oscillospiraceae bacterium | reverse complement strand
GCGTCATCACCTCCCGCCCATTCGCGGAAGCTTCCTCAACCCGCGCCCGCTCCAGAGCACTGTGCAAATCAGGGGGCATAATGCGGTTGGCTTCTACACACAACCGCGCGATTGCCTCCCGTACAGCGCCCACATCGATCAATCGTACATCCTTTTTATTTCTGTCCATTTGGTGTTCTCATCACTCCAGGTCATCTTCTTATTGTTCTATTATACGGTTTTTGTCTGTTTTTTTTGTGTAGAATCCCATAAAGCCTAGAAATCAGCACGTTCAACGGGTTTTGGTGTTGACAGTTAAAGAAAATTGATATCATAATATGGCATGAAATCCAAATCCTGAAGGAGGCCCGTTATGAATAAAACCGAAATGATCGATGCCGTTGCCAAAGCTACCAAGATCAGCAAGAAAGACAGCGAAGCTGCCGTCAATGCTTTTCTCGACACGGTTACCAAGACCCTGATGAAAGGTGACAAGGTGGTGCTGGTCGGCTTCGGAACCTTTGAGGTAAAGCAGCGCGCCGCGCGCATCGGTCGCAACCCGAGCACCAAACAGCCGATGAATATTCCTGCGTCCAAAGCGCCGGTCTTCCGCGCGGGCAAAGGGCTCAAAGAAAAAGTCAACAAATAAACCACCCCACCACACCGGTTAACGATCACCCTCTCGCACAAGCGAGGGGGTTTCGTTTTGCCGTGGCGGCGCCGCGGCCCGGTCATCCGCTGCCAGCGCGGCCATTTCATCCGCGTACAGCAACGCCCGGTCACGCAGCCAGTGGATTGCCATGCTGTTTGTCATCTGCTGAATGTCAGGCCCCGACAGGCGGATACAATACCGCAGGTCCCGCTCTATGCGTTTGGGCGTCGTACGAAAATAATCCGCCGCCGCCGGATACAGCGTTTTGCTCACCGGCCAGGGCTCCACTCCTTCCCGGATCGAAATGCCGATCATCATGCGCAAGTAACGGCAGCCCTTGAGATGGGCGGGCACCGCCGCATCCGACAACGCGCGGCCGATTGCCCGCTCGACAACAGGACTGATCAGGCGCCGACGTTCGCCGTCCAGGCGGATGGTAAAGTCCGCCGTATCCAGAATACTGCGTGCCGCGAACGCGGAGCCGTCACGCGCGTCCACCAGATAGTGCATGCGCCCGGCCGTATCGGCAAAGCCGATGCAGCCGCGACGGCGCAGCAAATCGCTCACTTGTGCCAGAATATCGCGGTCGTTGGCAGCGACAAAAAACCCGAATCGTTCATCCGTTAATGGCCTGTTGTCCATGAAACCCCCTCCTTGCGCTTGCAGTGGGTTCCATTTTTTCATAGCTCCGGACCGGGCTCAATAGAATATATGCGTAATCGATGACAAAAGGAGTGCAAATCCAGCAAAAGACGCTGTTACTCTCCGCCGTGCGCAACAGACTCCATCCGCAGGATCGTCCGGCTGCGCGGTGCAAGAACCATCTGGTATGTTTGGCCTGCTTCGGGGATTTCACCCCAGGGTGCACGGCTCCAACGCGCCCCGTCGGCCCAAACGTGGTTCCAACCCGCATTTCGTTCCACGGTCATGATGTGTGTTGGAAAAGCACCAAATACGCCTTGCTCGGCGTCCAGCAAAGCAGGCACGGTAAACAGCAGGGAAAAAACAATCAGCAACACCGTCAAAAAAGACGGCAACAGATAAAGCCACGCGCGGCGCACACGATAACGCAAGCTGTTACGCGCCGTGCGCAATAAAAACAGCGACAGCAGCACGCTGATCGCACATTCCACCAGGAGAACCAGTACAAAGTACATCATCCACGCCTGCTCCTTTGCCGGTAAGTATAGCATACTGCCAAAGATGAGCGCGTGATATTGACAAGGTATATGGGGCGCTTATAATGTTAACCACGGCTAACAGTTGGCCGTGGAACACACGAAGGAGGCTCCTGCCATGCAGCACCCGCTTTCCCAACTCTCCCCCGGTCAGTCCGGCATTGTTTTGTCGATCGGGGACGCCGGCGCGTTGCGCCAACGTCTTATTTCCATGGGCGTGACCCCCGGCGCATATATACAACTGATCAAATTCGCCCCTTTGGGCGACCCGATGGAGATCCGCGTCCGCAATTCCTCCTTGTCGATCCGACGCCAGGACGCGGAGCAAATTCTGGTTGAGATGGAGGACAAGAACGTATGATCCAGCGCATCGCATTGGCCGGCAATCCCAACAGCGGCAAAACCACCCTCTTCAATCAGCTGACCGGCACACGTCAAACCACCGGCAATTGGCCGGGGGTGACCGTCGAAAAAAAAGAAGGCGTCATTCGTCATTCGCGCGGTCAGCTTTATATCATCGATTTACCCGGCATCTACTCGCTCTCCCCTTACTCAATGGAAGAAGTCATCGCGCGCAATTTTATCCAGGATGAAATGCCTGATATCGTCGTCAACATTGTCGACGCGACCCATTTGGAGCGCAATTTGTATTTGACGATGCAGCTGATCAAACTCGGGCGCCCATTGGTGCTCGCGCTGAACATGATGGATGAGGTGGAAGACCGCGGGGATCGCATCGATGTGCGTGAGCTCTCCCGTCTGCTGGGCGTGCCGGTTGTACCGGTTTCCGCCAAGTCCGGTGAAGGTCTGGACGATTTGGTCCATGTGCTGTGGGAGTTGTCATTCGGCAATGATCCACAGATGCGTAAATTGTACCGCGGTGGTCACCATGGCCCGCGGCGCGGACGCGGACGCGGCCCGGGTGGCCGTGGGTTTGGACGGCGGCGCGGGCACGCACACCCCCACAATCGGCCAGGTTTTTGGGGGCATTTGCACCATCATTTCGACCATCGCGGCGACAAAAATCTACCTGGGGATCGCGTAGAAGAGCATCGATTCCACGACTATCACGCCTATCTGGAGCACATGCGACAGGTCGATCACTCCAATATTACGCAGGCGGATTTTGTCCCGGAGACCGAAGAACAGACCGCAGAGATGTACCGGCGTGCCTTGGCAATTCATGAGCAGGTCTATCACAGCGCCAACGGCAAGGAGCAGTTGACGCGATCAGATCGCATCGACCGCGTGTTGACTCACCGTGTTTTGGCGTTGCCGCTTTTCCTCTTGATCATGTTCCTTGTTTTCCAGCTTTCGTTCAGCGCGGTCTTGGGCGGGCGCATGACCGAAGGATTGGAATATTTTTTCGACGAGGTCATCGGCGCCGGTCTTTCGTCGGCGCTGGTGCAGGCCGGCACGCCCGCCTGGGTTGACTCCCTGCTGGTCGACGGTATCATTGCCGGCGTCGGTGGTGTGCTGACCTTTGTGCCCCAGATCACTTTGTTGTTTCTCGCGCTGACGTTGCTGGAGGATTCCGGATACATGGCGCGCGCGGCATTCATCACCGATCGCCTGTTCCAAAAGCTGGGGTTAACCGGCAGAAGCTTTATCCCGATGCTCCTGGGATTTGGCTGCACGGTCCCTGCCGTCATGGCGGCCCGCTCGCTGGGCAGCGAAAAGGAACGACGCCTGACAATCATGATTACGCCGTTCATGTCCTGTGGCGCGCGCATGCCCATTTACGCATTTTTTGCCGCCACTTTTTTCACCAGCCACCAGGGACTGGTCTCCTTTTCCATGTATGTGATCGGGATTGTGGTCGCGATCTTGTCCGCCACGTTGCTTTCGCGCACCGTTTTCAAAGGTGCCGACGCGCCATTTGTCATTGAGTTGCCTCCGTACCGCCTGCCCGATGCCCGTTCTTTGTTTCTCAATGTATGGGATCGGGTCAAAGATTTCATCGTCCGCGCCGGAACCATCATCTTTGCCATGACCGTCGTCATCTGGTTTTTGCAATCATTTGATTTCTCTTTGCGCCTGGTTGCCGACAACAGTGACAGCATCATCGCTTTGCTCGGTCAAGGCGTGGCCTATCTTCTCAAACCGCTCGGATTTGGCAGCTGGCAGGCCGCCGTCGCCATTATCACAGGGCTAATCGCCAAAGAATCGGTGGTGGCAACCCTCGAAGTCCTGTACACCGGATCTTCGTTTGCCGCGGCATTCAGTCCCTTGACCGCATACGCCTTTATGGTCTTCACGCTCCTGTACATGCCCTGCCTCGCTGCCTTCGGCGCCATCCGCCGCGAAATGGGCAGCTGGCGCTGGGCACTCGCGACAGCCGCCTATGGAACAGGGGTCGCCTATCTGGTCGCGCTCCTGATCTTCCAAATCGGGCGACTGGTTTTCTAGAAAGAAGGGATTTTCATGACACAGCGCTTGCTGTTGAGCAACATCCATTTCGGCGCGCTGGCAGCCTATGCCATCGTGGGGATTGTCGCCGCACTCGCGATTTTCATCCTGGTGCGATTTGCCTGGCGCGCCGTGCGTACCGTCGGCTGCGCCCGGGCTGCCGACACCGACACCAGCGGCCCGCTGCGTGCCACGGACCCCTCCTGCCCCACTACGCTGTGCGCCAATTGCCCGATGTCGGCACACTGCGCCTCCGCCCCGCGCGGCGCGACGCCACACAGTGAGGATGCGTCGCGCAAGCAGACGCCATGAATACCGAGAACCGCCCGGCCCTCTCCGAATCGAGCGAAAATTATTTGGAGGCCATCTTGCAACTCGAGACCCGGCCCGGCGAAGCGGTGCGCTCCGTTGATATCGCCAACAAAATGTCGGTTTCGCGCGCCAGTGTCAGCAAGGCGATGTATCAGCTGCGGGATGCCGGGATGGTAGAGTTCGACCCGTATGGTCTGGTCAGCCTGACCGCGCCGGGGCGGCGGATCGCCGCCGAGATCCTCGAACGCCACCTGATGTTGCGCCGCTTTCTGACGCAGGTACTGGGGGTCGAAGAAGCGGTGGCCGACGAAGAAGCGTGCCGTATGGAACACGTGATCAGTCCAAGATATTGTGACCCCGCGCTTCGCACGCGTCAAGCCGACGGGCGCTTGACGAAAAATGCCCGTGTGATCACCTGCGCCTCAAGCGGTCGGTTGGCAGGTCCGGCCGTTTCCACCCGGCCAAGGGCATCCACCACTTCCGTGCCTGCTATGACCTTGGCAAACGCGGCGTAGCGACCATCCAGGACCGACGACTGATCGCTCAGAC
>CAYZME010000068.1:0-9612 GCA_964479435.1 uncultured Oscillospiraceae bacterium | reverse complement strand
GCGTCCTCGACGTCCGCGGTCCGTTCCACGATCTGCCCCCGGGCGACGGCGTCCGCGTAATCGGCATACCGCAAACGGTCATATCCGCAGCGGGCGTCGTCGCGCATGATGTGCCAGACGTGATCTGCGTCTTGCGGCGAAATCTGCACGCCGTCGGCAAAGTAGACTTTGTAGCCGTTGTCCGCCGGAGGGTTGTGGGAAGCGGTGATCATGATGCCGGCGTCGCACGCGAGATGGCGCACGGCAAAGGCCAGCAACGGCGTGGGTACATATTGCGGGAATCGCCGCACGCGGATGCCGTGGGCGGCCAACACCCGCGCGGCGGTCCTGGCAAAATCCTGTGAATGCCGGCGGGTATCGTGCCCGATCGCCACGGTGGGGGCGCGGTCGGGGTTTTTTTGTAACAGGTACAGGGCCAGTGCCTGCGTGACGCGCGCGATGGTATAGACATTGACGCCGTTGGTGCCCGCCCGCATCGGCCCGCGCAAACCGGCGGTGCCAAAAGTGAGGGCAGTCGCAAACCGCGCGCGGATTTCCTCCGGCTGGTCCGCGATGGCCGCTAGCTCCGCGCGGGTCCCGGCGTCAAACCGTGGATTGTCCCGCCAGGCCAGATAGGCGGCGCGTTCCGTTGACATCACGCGCGCCGCTTTTGCGCGGCGTAGAAATTGATCAGGCAGCCTTCCAGGAGAATTTCTTTTTCGTCGTCGGTGAGCGCGCCCATCTGCAGCGTCAGGTTGTGTGCCTGCCCGCCTGTGATCGCCACAGCGGGGATCGCGGTCTGGCCTGTGGCGATCGCGTCGCGGATGTCGGGGATAAAGAGGAAGTCTCCCGCTTCGTACGCAAAGGGCTCGTCCTCCGCGATCGTCAGTGGCAGGATGCCCCAGTTGATGCAGTTGCTGCGATAGCGTTTGGTGGCATAGGCGCGCGCGATGTTGGCCATGCCGCCCAACACGCGTTGACAGGAGGCCGCTTGCTCACGCGCGGAACCGTCGCCCGGTTTGTTGGCGAACAAAGCCGAGCCGATGGCGGTGTGTGGCAGCAGCGCTTGGGGAGTACCCAGCGCTTGGGCCGCCAGCACCAGGGCCTGCGCCGCCTCGGGCGGGAGGGCGGCGGCCGGGTCGGCTTGTCGCTCCACGGCCTCCCGGCGTGCGGTTTCCATCCGCATGACCTCTTTGGCTCGCCCGACATAGGCGGGATCGCGGCGGGAGAGGGTGAATTCCGCCAGACGCAGCGGGTTGGAGCGGTAAGAAGAGGTTTCGCCGGAGGGGATCAGCTCGTCGGTCGTGGTGACCGGATCGCGAATCACACTGGCCAGGCGCAACAGCAGGTGTTGGGGCAGGGGGTAGAATCGCGGCCAGTCCGCGATGTTGGGACCGTAACGCAGTTGGGCGGCGGGGTCGGGTTGCCCGAACCCCTGATAAACCCGCTTGGCGTAGGGGGAGCGGTCGAAGGTATAGGTCAAATCGGGCAGCTCGTAGTCGACGTCGGTGGCGGCGGTCAAACGCCCCCCGTTGGCCGCGGTGGCGGCGATCGAACGGGCGTCCATCAACGCGACGGCGGCGATTTGGCCCTGTCCGGGGCTGGACCCTTCGCGTGAGGGGAAGTTGCGCGTGGTATGGCGAATGGAAAGGCCGTTGTTGGCCGGGACGTCCCCTGCCCCGAAGCAGGGACCGCAGAAGGCCGGTTTGGACAAGGCACCGGCGGCGAGCAGCGAGGCCAGCGCGCCGTTGCGGGCGATCGCCAGTTGAATCGGGGTGCTGGCGGGGTATACGCTGAGCGAAAAATAGCTGTCCCCGACCGAATGGTCGCCGAGGATGGCGGCCGCTTCGCAGATGTTCTCAAAAGAACCGCCGGCGCACCCGGCGATGATCCCCTGGTCGACGAGCAATTGCCCGTCGACGATTTTGTCGCCCAGGCGCAGGTCGGCGTCGGGCCCAAAGTGGGCGCGAGTTTCTGCCGCCACAGCCGCGAGGACATCGGCCGGGTGATCCGCGAGATCGCGCACCCGCACGGCGTGGCTGGGATGGTAAGGCAACGCGACCATCGGCTCGATGGCCGACAGATCGATGTGAATCGCCGCGTCATAGCGCGCCAGCGCGCCGGGGGCAAGCCGCCGATAGGCCTGTGGCCGGCCGTGGGCGGCAAAATAATCCGCCACCCGCTCATCGGTCGCCCAGATGGAGCTCAGGCAGGTGGTTTCGGTCGTCATGACATCGATGCCGTTGCGGAAATCGACCGACAGGCCGGCGATGCCGGGGCCGACGAATTCCAGTACCTTGTTTTGCACGAGGCCGTCGGCGAAAACCGCGCCGGTCAGTGCGATCGCCACGTCGTGCGGGCCGACCCCGCGGCGCGGCGTGCCGGTGAGATAGACCAGGACGACCTGTGGCGCCGCGATGTCGTAGGTGTTGCCCAGCAGCTGTTTGACCAGCTC
Source organism: uncultured Oscillospiraceae bacterium (assembly GCA_964479435.1). Taxonomy (GTDB): domain Bacteria; phylum Bacillota; class Clostridia; order Saccharofermentanales; family UBA5734; genus JAAYKS01. The sequence continues at coordinate 7,178 of CAYZME010000068.1, read as the reverse complement.
GGGCCCGCCTTCGCCCACGCCCATCGTGCCCAGCGCGCCGTAGCGCGTGTGCGAGTCAGAGCCGAGGATCATGCGACCGCAAGCGGACATTTCTTCCCGCACATACTGATGGATCACCGCCTGGTTGGCGGGAACGTAGATCCCCCCGTATTTATGCGCGGCGGAGAGGCCAAAGACGTGGTCGTCTTCGTTGATCGTGCCGCCGACGGCGCACAGTGAGTTGTGGCAATTGGTCAGCGCGTAGGGCACCGGGAACCGCTCGAGCCCGCTGGCGCGGGCGGTCTGAATGATCCCCACATATGTGATGTCGTGCGAAGCCATCGCGTCAAAGCGGATCTTGAGATTCCGCCCGCCCTCCACGGTGTTGTGGGCGCTGAGGATGGTGTGGGCGATGGTTTGCCGGCGCGCGTCCCGGTCCGCGCCGGGCTGTGTGAGCGCGTCCAGCCGGCCGGCGGGAATCGCGTGCGCGTGCAGGGTGGCCAGCGATTGCTCGCGGGTCTGGTCGTCGGGTAGCAAAGCGGCCCCGTCCACGAGCCAGGCGCCTTTTTTATAAATTTTGATCATGCGGTGTCTCCGTTTCTGATATGTGACCGGGTCCGACCCGGCGTGACCGTTTGTTTGCATCCCTATGTTATATCGGCAGGCCCGATCAGACAACCAAAGGGGCTCTCAGTTGGCGTACATGCTGTTGATGATACGGCGGAACCACCGCCCGGGAAGTAACCGGTGTGCCACGGCGGCGGCCGGATAAAGCCAGTTGCCGGCTACCACGCGCGGCGGCGGGGAGCGGCGGAAGAGCAGGCGAACGAAAACCGCGGCGATGCGGTCCGGGGAGTCGCCATTGCGCTCACTGGTGGCCATGGATTGGATTGAGCGTTCAAAAACCCCGCTATACGGCGAATCCGGGCCCCCCGCCCCTCGTGCCGTCACGCGGGCGTCGGTAAAACCCGTGCGCGTGTCGCCCGGCTGTACGAGAACGCTGCGGATGCCCAGGCGGCGCACTTCGCCGTCGAGTGCCAGCGAGAGGGCGTCGAGCGCGGCTTTGGAAGCGCTGTAGTGCGCCTGAAAGGGGACGGGAACAAAGCCGGCCACCGAGCTGGTGTTGAGGATCAGGCCTTTGCCGGCCGCCCGCAGATAGGGCAAAGCCAGCCGGCACATGCGCAAGGTGCCAAAATAATTGGTCTCCATTTGCGCGCGGGCGTCCGCGTCCGTTGTTTCTTCGACCGGGCCGGCGATGCCGTTGCCGGCGCAGTTGATCAAAATGCCCAGCGTACCTGCCGGGCCGGCGGCGCGGGCCAGCGCCTGCGCCGCCGAATGCTCATCGTTGACATCGCAGGGCACCGGTTGGATGGACCCGCCGCCGGCATAGGAAACCGCGTCGGCGTCCGCCGCGACCCGCCGTGACAGCGCGTAGACGTGAAACCCGCGCGCGGCGAGCTGGTGCGCGATGGCGTAGCCGATCCCCGAGCTGGCGCCGGTGACGACCGCGTTTTGTCCATAGGGGCAACGATTGGCTTTTCTCATATATCCTCCCGCAATCCATCCAAAAGCAATGCACTCGAGCGTATCTATTGTTATGGTACCAGTCCATGGTATGATCTAGGTGTTTTGGTGGTCAAAATAATTTCTTATAAACGACAAATCGGACCGCACAGGCCGTCAGGGAGGACTGTCATGGACTTGTTCCAAAAATGCTACGACTACACGCGCGTACAGCAGGCGAAGGAGGTCGGGCTTTACCCGTTTTTCCACTCGCTGCAAAGCGGACAAGACACAGAAGTGGTCATGGAAGGCCGCCGCACGATCATGTTGGGGTCGAATAATTATCTGGGCCTGACATCCGATCCGCGTGTCAAAGAAGCCGCGATGCGGGCGGTGGAAAAATATGGCTCGGGGTGCTCGGGTTCGCGTTATCTCAACGGGACGTTGGATATGCATCTGGAGCTGGAAACCGCTTTCGCGGCTTTTCTCCGCAAAGAAGACGCGATGGTCGTTTCGACCGGTTTCCAGACCAACCTCTCGATTTTGTCCGCGATCGCCGGGCGCGGCGACTATATCCTCTCCGACAGCATGAATCACGCCAGCATTGTCGACGGCAGCCGGTTGAGTTTCGCGCGTACGATCAAATACAAGCACAGCGATATGGAGGATCTGGAACGCCTGCTGGCCAAATGCGCGGAGGACCCCCATGCCGGGGTCCTGGTGGTCAGCGACGGCGTGTTCAGCATGGAAGGCGAGATCTGCGACTTGCCTGGCATTGTGCGTTTGGCGCGCCAATACGGCGCGCGGATTTTGCTGGATGATGCCCACGCGGTCGGCGTTTTGGGGGCAAACGGCCGCGGGACGGCGGAGCACTTCGGGCTCGAGGACGAAGTGGATCTGATCATGAATACGTTCTCCAAAACCTTTGCCTCTCTGGGCGGCGCGGTTGTCGGCAGCCACGCCGTCATCGATTACATCCGCCACAACGCGCGCCCGTTTATCTTTAGCGCCTCGATTCCGCCGGCGCAAGTCGCGGCGGCGCGCGAAGCGCTCCGGATCCTGGAAACCGAACCCTGGCGCGTCCGGCGCCTGAACGAGATCGCCGGCCTCGCGCGCCGGAAGTTGTCGCAACTGCCGCATGTGCGTGTCTATGACTCCGGCAACGACATCATCCCGATCATCCCGATCCTCACCGGCAGCATCGGGCGCACGCTGTTTACCGCCAAATATCTGCTGGAAAACGGCGTCTATGTGAATCCCGTTTTGCCGCCGGCCGTGTCGTTGGAAAACTGTTTGTTGCGCACCAGCTACACCGCGACGCATACGGACGCGCAGATCGAAGAAGCCGTCGGCATCATCGGCCAGGTGATCGGCGCCATGGCGGGCAACACGGAAGTGGATTTCGACATCAACTTATAACGTCGCGATGGCGGCAGGAGAGGAAGCGCCCCGTGGCGGCCGTCGCCGCCCGGGGCGTTCCGCGTCCCGCGGTCCGCGTGGTATATTTTTTGTGCGGATGTATGTGCGAAGGAGGATGCCCGATGTCTGTATTGCGGTTTTTCGGCAACCTGGCTTGGTTGCTGTTGGGGGGAATGGTGTGCGCCCTTATATGGGCTCTGGCGGGGCTGTTTTTGTGCGTGACGATCGTCGGGATCCCTTTTGGCGTCCAGTGTTTCAAGCTGGCCGGATTCCAGTTGGCGCCATTTGGCCGCCGGGTGGAGCCCGCGGGTACAGGCAGCGGCTGCTCGATGGTACTGGGCAACCTCCTCTGGATCGTTTTGTTCGGCTGGGAATTGGCCCTGGCCAATCTGCTCTCAGCGGCGTTGTTTGCTGTTACAATTGTCGGGATTCCCTTTGCGGTACAGAGCGTCAAGCTGGCCGGACTGTCCCTCGCGCCGTTTGGCATGCGGGTTGTCCCCGCTTGAGCCTCGGTTTCGCCAAGTCAACCGATTCATGAACAGTAGAAAGGGATGATATGTCCGCTGCACCTCCCGCGACCGCCGCGCGCAATCGGCGCTTGTCCATCGCGATTCTCACGTTGGGCATCCTGCAACTCAATGGCAACGCGATTTCCGCGGGCCTGGCCGAAATCGGCAAAGCCTTTCCTCATCTTTCGCAAAGCACCGTTTCGCTGTTGCTGACGGTGTCCAACGCGGCGATCGTGCCGGGGATGCTGATCGCGGGGGCGTTGGCCCACCGGCTGGGCGCGCGCAAGCTGATCGGGAGCGGGTTTGTTTTGGCGCTCGTGACCGGGCTGTCTTCTTTTTTTGTGCGCGACTTTTCCGTGCTGATGATCGCGCGCGTCCTGACCGGACTCGGGGTCGGGCTGATCGCGCCCTTCCAGACCAGCCTGATCCCCAGCTACTTTGAGGGTTATGCGGTGCAGCGCCTGTTCGGGTTGCAGATTGCGGGTGTTTCCATACTCGGTGTTTTTTATGGTGTGGTCGGCGGCTGGCTGACCGGCCTGGGTTGGAATTATATATTTCTCGTCTATCTGATCGCGCTGTGGGGGATCGCGATGAGCGTGACCTGGATGCCGGATGGGCGCGCCGTAGACGACGGCGCCCATGCTCACAAACAACCCTTCCGCGTCAACCGCACATTGGCCTATGCCACCGCCATCCATTGCGTCTTCGCGGTCTGTATGTTTGAATACGCCGCCGGGATTTCCTATCTCATCGAAGAAACCGGCACGGGGGATGCCGAAACGGCGGGGATCTGCGTGTCGTTGTTCAGCCTGGGGTCGTTCGCGACCTCCCTGTTGTACGGGCGCATTTCCCGCAAATTGGGGATCGCCGTGCTGCCGTGGGGTCTGCTGGTGACGACGTTGGGCTTGCTGGTCGTCGGCCAGGTGCGCGGCCTGGCCGCGGTTTACGCCGGTTCTTTGCTGCTCGGTTCGTCGGTCGGGTTGATCCTGCCACCCCTCTCCGACCGGATCACCGCCGCGTACCGCAATTCCAACCCGGCTTTGGCGATTTCGGTCTTTATGGGCGCTTTTTTTGTCGTACAGCTCTTCGCTGGATATGTGATGGACGGCGTCTCGCTCTTGCCGGGGGGCCACACAGAGACAGGCCGTTTCATGTACGCCACGATCCTGACGGCGGCGTTGACACTGGCTACGGCGGGGACGTGGCGGCATTTCTTGCGCCCCCGCGGGCGCGCTCTTTCTGTACCCGCGCCATGAGCGCGGGATTTTGACGCGAGCGGGCGCATCGGCCCTCGCCGATTCTACGGCGCCATTGCGCGCCGGTCATAAGAATGATTTGACAATATTAAAATCAAAAAACAAAATAAAAACAGGATCCCGTTGGCCCTGTTGACACGGGAGGGGCCTCACCTGCATCAGCGCATCGGCCGGAAGCGAGGACAATCTATGCACACGAATCAATTGCGGATCAACGAACAAGGCTATTTTGATATGCCGGGATTGAGTGTTCTGGTCTATAACAACACCTTTCCCGACGGCAAACAGGGCGGTGTGGAGATCATTCAACACGATGACCGGGTCGCCTCGTGCGGTGAGCTGAGGCTGGATGTCGCGCCCGGGCAATGGCAGCCGGTGCCGCGGTTGGGCGATGACGAAGTCAGAGTCGCTTGCTCGCCGGTGGATATGGAGCTGGGCAACCGCCAATCTTACCCTGAACGGGGAGAGATTTCGATGTATTGCCGCTACCCCGACGAAAGCCGGCACCGCGTCGGCTTCAACCCGATGATTTATCCCGATTTGCGGTTGGGATACCGCGTGCGGGTCACGGCGGGGGGCGGTAGTTCATTTTCCATTTCCGTCGACCTGGACGAGCCGTTGCCTGAAGCCTACGCGGGCAAAGTCGGCTATGTGCTGGAGCTGTTTCCCGGCCATCTGTTTGGCCAGGGGTGGGCGATGCGGGATGGCGCCGATCAGGTGACAACCGGCCTGTTTCCGCGCCAGGCCGGCGGGCCGACCGTGCGCAACGCCGACGGCGATCTCGATCCGGTGCCGCTGGCGGTGGGAAAAGAACTGGTCGTGACCCCCGCGTGTGATCTGACGCGGATGGCGATCCGCGCGGACGCGGGCGGGGATCTGCGCTTGTACGATGGCCGGGTCAAGCACAACAACGGCTGGTTTGTGGTCTATGCCGAGGTGCCGGCCGGCTCGACGAAAGACGCGATCGTCTGGACCCTGACGCCACATGTGATCCCCGGTTGGGTGCGCACGCCCGCGGTTCATATTTCTCAAATCGGGTACCATCCCCGCGAGCGCAAAAGAGCTTATATCGAGTTGGACAACCGCATCAGCACGCCTGCCGCGGTGCAGTTGGTGCGGGTGGAACTGGACGGGCGTGAAACGATCGTCCGGACCGACGTCCCGACATGGTGGGGGCGTTATTTGCGCTATCATTACGCGATCTATGATTTTTCTGACGTCGCGGAGCCGGGGTTCTACCGGATCGATTACGGCGATGTGCGCACGCATGTATTCCGGATCGCCCGGGATGTCTATGCCGATCAGGTCTGGCAGCCGACGCTGGAGTATTTTCTCCCCACGCAAATGTGCCACATGCGTGTCAATCAGAAATACCGCTGCTGGCACGACATCTGCCACATGGATGACGCCCGCCTCGCGCCGCCCGGGATTCAGCATTTTGACGGGTATGAAACCGTTCGGCCCCAGCACGCCGTGCCCTACCAGCCGCTGGAGCGGGTGCCGGGATTCGCGCGGGGTGGATGGCACGATGCCGGTGATTTTGATGTACGCACCGATACACAGGTGCGCACGATCTTGCCGTTGGTTTATGTGTGGGAAGAATTTCAACTGGACCACGATGAGACGTGGGTCGACCAGGAGAACCACCACGTGGAGATCCATCACCCGGACGGAAAGCCCGACGTGTTGCAGCAGATCGAACACGGGGTCTTGTGGTTGCTGGCGGGGTATCGGGCGTTCCGCTACATCGCGCACGGCGTAATTTGCCCGACCCTGCGGCAGTATACGTTTTTGGGCGAGCCGGGCAGCCACACCGACAACCGGGCGTGTGAAGATGCCGACGGGTTGGCCCGCTTGGCGGCGATCGACGGGCTGTGGTACAAGAAAATGGCCAACCGCTATTCCGCCGCCTACGATCCGGCGATGGAACAGCAACAAGTGGAAGCGCGGGTGCCGGATTTCGATGACCGCCTGTTGTTTGTCGCGGAAAACCCCGGCCGCCAACTGGCCGCGGCCGCGGCGCTCGCGGCGGCGGCCCGGGCACTGCGGGCGTACGACCCGGCGCTGGCCGACACATGCGAGGCGGCGGCGGTGGATCTGTACCGCCTGTACCGGAAGCTGGAAAGCGGGGACGACCGAGCGGCCGCGGCGCGGATACAATGTCTGGCCGAGCTGATCCGCACCACCCGCAAATCGTGCTATGTCGATGACCTGACGGATTTACGCGACGAGGTGGCGCGCTTGTTCCCGGTGGTTGGCTGGGCGCTGGCCCGGGTGATGCCGCAGACGCAAGATCCGGGGTTCGCGGCCGCGGTGGAAGCCGCCGCGTTCGCGATGCGGGCCGACCAGGACACGCAGCTGCGGGCGAGCCCGTTTTACGCGCCTCTGTCGCGGGTTGAACAAGTGGGGATGCATCACTGGTTTTTGTGGCAGGGTTGGCCGGAGATTTTTGATGAGCGGCCCACGCTCTCGATCATGCAGTACCTGATGGGCTGCCATCCCGGCCGCTCGC
>CAYZME010000067.1:0-10294 GCA_964479435.1 uncultured Oscillospiraceae bacterium | reverse complement strand
CCAGATCCTGTCAGACCGCTATGGCGGGATCGGTATCCACTGCTGTGCGCATTCCCGCCATCAGTGGTCCGGATTTGCCGCCGTGCGCGGGCTGCGCATGCTCAATCTCGTGCTACCCAACCCCGTCCTCGAGCAAGCATACCCGTATTTTGCCGCGCAAACGGCGCAAATGCATTTCCCCTTTGGCAGGCAGCCTCATACGCCGGGATGGCCGGGTCCCGGCCCCGACATCCATGTTGTACGGACCGGCCCGGCGCGGTCGTACAGGCTGCGCACAAACCGGTTTTCCGCATGCTGGCGCGTTTGCGCCAGGAGGAGGTGGGGGTATGAATCAGACAAACGGCTATCAGCCACTGATCCGCTTGCCGCTGACCTCGTTCCACAACGTGCGCGACATCGGCGGTTACGCCGGGCAGGATGGCCGCGTCGTGCGCTTCGGGCAGTTCTTTCGCGCCTCCGAGCCTTACGACCTCGCGCCCGCAGACGTGCAGACGCTACTGGCGGTGCCGGTCTGCACCTTTGTCGATCTGCGCTCCGAGATGGAAATCCGCCTGCGGCCGAGTGTGTTCGCCGACCTGCCCGGCGTCCGTTACGTCAACCATGCGTTGCTCAAACCGCCGTCAGGCGCGGACCAGGGCGTCGAAGATTTCCTGCGCGACCTGGCCGCGCACACGTTGGGTGAGGTCTACGTGCACATGCTGGAAACGGCGGGCGACCAGATCGCCGGCGTACTGCGTGACATGGCGGACGAAACACGCGGGGCCTGTCTCTACCACTGTACGCACGGCAAAGACCGCACCGGTTTGATCACGATGCTGTTGTACCGCCTGGCAGGTGTGGCCGATGCCGACATCATCGCCAGCTACCAGGTCAGCTTTTCCTATCTGCGCCCCCTGGTTGACCCCCTGCTGGAAAAATCGGCGGCCAACAGTCGCCATCTGCTGCGCAGCGACGCCGAAAACATGGAGCTGCTGTTGCGCCACTTTGACCAGACCCGCGCCGGCATCGTCCCTTATCTGCAGGAAATCGGGCTGGACGCACGGCGGATCGAAATCCTGCGCGCCCGCCTGCTCGGTACGTAATCTGCCCGGGGTGATTGCACACCCGGGGGATTTCTCGCAACGCAAAACGCCCGTGGTATCGACACCACGGGCGTTGGCATCAGAGGGGTACGGGCCTACTGGCCCCGTTGTGGTCAGGGCATCAGCCCGGCTTCGGCACCGACTGCCTCATAGGCCGCGCGGTGCAATTCGGCATAGATACCGTTTTGCTCCAGCAAGGATTCGTGGGTGCCCCGCTCGACCAGCTCGGCTTTGTCCATCACGAAAATGCGGTCGCATTTTCGGATGGTGGACAAACGGTGGGCGATGATGATGGTCGTGCGCCCGGCGGAGACGTTGGCGATCGACTCCTGGATGCGTTGCTCGGTCTCGGTGTCGATGTTGGCGGTCGCCTCGTCGAGGATGAACAACGCGGGGTCGTGGGCGATGGCGCGCGCGAACGACAGCAGCTGGCGCTGTCCGGCGGAGAAGGTACTGCCGCGCTCGGTGACCGGCTCCATCATGCCGCTGGGCAGCCGCTCGATGAAGCTGTCGGCCCGCGCCAGGGACAAAGCCTCGGTCACTTCGTCGTCGGTGATTTCGTGGTCATTGAGACGGATGTTCTCCGAGATGGTCCCCGAGAAGAGGAAAACATCCTGCAGGACGACCGCGATCCATTTGCGCAACTCGGACAGGCGGATGGTGCGGATGTCTTTGCCGTCGAGCAGGATCTCGCCGTGCTGGATTTCGTAGAAACGCGCGATCAGGGAAATGATGGTGGTCTTGCCGGCGCCGGTCGCGCCGACAAAGGCGGCGCTCATCCCGGGCTCGATCGTAAAGGAGACGTCCTTGAGCACCCAATCCTCGTTGTTGTAAGCGAACCACACGTTGCGGAATTCGATGTGCCCCCGGGGGCGCTCGATGACGTCCCCGACGTCCATCTCTTCCTGGTTTTCGCGATCGTCCAGCAATTCAAAAATACGCTCGACCGAAACGGTGGCCGATTGAACCGTGGTGTACTGTTCGGACAAGTCGTTGATCGGCGCGAAGAATTGACGGATGTAGTTGGTGAACGCGTACAGCACGCCGACCTGCAGCACGTGGTCGGCGATGCGGCCGACGGCGAACCAGATGACCAGGGTGATGGCCATCGTATTGATGACTTCCATCACTGGGCGCAGCAGGCTGTTCATGCGGATCTGCGTCAGGGTCGCTTTGAAATACGCGGTGTTGAGCCTGTCGAATTCCTTGAGCTTTTGCGCCTCGCGGCGGAATAGCTGGACCAGGCGCATGCCCGAGATGTTTTCGGCGAAAAAGCCGTTGATCGAGCCGATCAGGCGTTTGACGATGACAAAGTTTTTGCGCAACTTGCCGCGGACAAAGGTGGTCACCCCGGCGATGGCTGGGACGGCAATAAAAGAGATCAAGGCCAGTTGCCAGTTCATGACCAGCATCGTCGCCGTGATGCCCAACAGCAAGAAGACATCTTTGAACAGGTTGACGAGAAAGTCGGCAAACAGCTCGTTGAGCGTTTCGACGTCGTTGGTGGCGCGGGTGATCAGGCGGCCCGATGAGTAATGGTCGAGCTTTTTCATCGGCATGTGCAGGATGTAGCGGAAGACATCGCGGCGGATGTTCATCAGGATGCTCTGCCCCATGCGGTTGACCATCAGGGCCTGGCCGATGTTGGTCAGCGAGCCGACCGTGACGATGGCCAGATAGGCCATCCCCAGCCAGAAAATCGAGAACAGGCCGCTGTCCGGCCGCCCGGTCAACAAAAAGTCGTCGATGACGATCGAGAGGATGTAGGGTTTGACCAGCTCGGAGGCGTTGACGATCAGGACCAGCACACAGCTGACGATCAGGGCCGGGAGCTGGGGCATCAGATACGGTTTGAGGCGCAGCAGGGCTTTGAATTTTTTGCGGCCCCGGCGACCCGGACCCTCCGCTTGCGCGGTCAGGATGGCGTCTTCTTGCAGATTTTTTTCCAATTCGGCGCGCTCTTGTTCACGGGCGGCCGCCTGCTCCTGCCGGCGCGCCTGGCGGGTCTGGCGCCACGATGTGCGTTGGTTTTTCATCACGATGCCTCCTCTCCGCTGTCGGCCTGGCTGGCGGCGGTTTGGGCGTAATACCCGCCGGCGGCGACCAGTTCTTCATGCGTGCCCTGCTCAACGATGCGCCCACTGTCGAGGACGATGATTTCGTCGCAATCCATCACCGCGCTGATGCGGTGGGAGATGAGGATCGACGATTGACCGCTTTGGCGGCGCTGATGCAGGCTGGCGAGGATGGACTCTTCGGTGCGGGTATCGACCGCGGACAGCGCGTCGTCCAGCAACAAGATCGGCGTGTCGCGAATCAACGCCCGCGCCAGGGCGATGCGCTGCTTCTGGCCGCCGGACAGGCTCATGCCGCGCTCGCCGACCTGGGTCTCGTAGCGCGCGGGGAATTCCTCGATGTTGTCGGCCACACAGGCCAGGCGCGCGGCATCTTCGATGCGCTCCTGGTCAAACCGGTCGTCAAAAAAGCGGATGTTTTCCGCCACCGTCGCGGAGAAGAGGAAATTATCCTGGGGCACCGCCGCGATGGCGGTGCGCAAGGTTTCGAGGTCAAAGCGGTTGATGTCCCAACCGCCAAAGAAGATGGTGCCGTCCGGCGCGTTGTACATTTTTGACAGCAGCATGGCCAGGGTGGTTTTGCCGCTGCCGGTGCGCCCGACGATCCCCAACGAGCGGCCGGCCTCGAGGCGGATGTGGATCCCGTCGAGGGCCGGGACCCGGGTGCCGGGGTAATAGAAGGTCAGGTCTTTGATCTCGAGCCCCTCGGACATGGCCGCGGCGGGCGCGTCGCCGGTGCCGTCGGTCACCGCCGGCGGCACGTGGAGGATCGAGTTGTAGCGTTTGAGCGACGCCATGCCGCGCTGGATCAGGGTGATGATGCGCGCGATCGACTGGATCGGCATGACGATCAGGGTCAGGTAGCCGTTAAACGCGACAAAGTCGCCGACCGAAATCACGCCGTCGCGCACCAGACCGCCCCCGTAGATCAGACTGATGGTAAAGCTGATGCCAAACAGCAGCATCACCATCGGGCGCATCGACGCGGACACTTTGACCATATCGAGATTGACGCGGCGGGAACGCCGGTTGAGGGTCTCAAAGCGCTCGGCTTCTTCTTCCTCTTGCGCGTAGGCTTTGATGACGCGAATGCCGGAGATATCCTCCTGGACGCGGTCGGACACCGCGGCAAACGTCTCTTGCACGCGGCGGAAACGGCGCTGCACCAGACGCCCCATGATCGTGACCAGCACGATCACCAGCGGGATCGGCCCCAACGCGAACAGCGTCAGCCGGGGGTGGACCCCGGTCGACATCTCCGCGATCGAAAGCGCGGCGGTCGTCAGGCCGGAAATGCTCATCGCCAGACTGGGGCCAAAGGTCATGCGGATGGCGTTGATGTCGTTGATCGCGTAGGCCATCAGGTCGCCGGTTTTTTGCTGGTTGTAAAACTCCGGCGGTTGCGATTGCAGATGGGTAAACAGGCGGCGGCGCAAAAAGCTTTCCATGTTGCGCGAGTTGCCCATGATGATATAACGCCAAATGAAACGGGTGATCAGCGTCAGGACAGCGATCAGCAGCAACATCAGCAAGCCGTTGCGCACCGCGTTCCCTTTCGTCTCCCCGGCTTCCAGCAGATCGAAAATGTCACCCAAAACACGGGGTTGCAGGGTGTTTACATACGAGCTGGCGATGAGAAACACCAGACCCGGCAAGTAAATCCACCCGTATTTGCGGAGAAAATCCTTGAGTTCCTGCATCCCTCACCCTCCCTTCCGCTCTTGCGTACGCGTATGCGTGCGCATAGTCGCCGTCCAGGTTTGCGGCGCCGGATGGGTCAGTTCGGCGGTGTTGGGCGTGGCCTCGACGCGAATCGCGAGGCGATCGCCATCGGGGCGGAAATACAGTTTGCGGTGCGCGACATTGCGGATCGAGCGCAGATCCACCACAAAGGTGTGTCCTTCAATCCAGGCGCCGGTGGCCAGCACCGGAAAGGTGTGCCCCGCGTAGGAGAAAGGGGTTTCGACGGGTTGCCCGTCCATGCCCAGGGGCAGGCGCGCGACGCGGCCGTCTTCTTCATATTCGATCCAAGCCTGATCGCCGTCAAAATGAAAGGTCGTGCGGGTGACGCCGATATGAGACGGCATCCCGCGCCGCAAGGAAAAACTGAAAGCAGGCTCCGGCCAGAGCCAGTCGCGGCCCGCCAGCTTTTGCTCACCCGCCGCGTCCCGCCGCGCGGGGGTCCAGTCGAGGCGCAGGGCGGCCAGCCGCGCCGCCAGCCGGGCGGCGGCGTCGGGGTCGTCCGGCAGCGGGCCGTCGGCCATCGCCGGCAACACCAGCTCCCACAACCCTTCGGTGATGGTGGCGGTGTCCCAGGAAGACGCGGTGATGGCGATGACGGCGTCGCGCCCGGGGATGACGATGCCAAACTGGCCGTTGGCGCCGGCAAAGCGGTAGACGCCGGGGGGAATGCACCGCCAGATGTGGTATCCGAAACCACTGATGTGGTCGCCGTCGCCGGCGGGATGGTGGGCGGTCGAGACCTGGAACGAGCTGGCCTCGTCGATCCATGCGGCCGGGATCAGCTGTGCCCCGTGGTGGCTGCCCCGTTGCAGATAAAGCTGCGCCATGCGGGCGATATCGATCGTGCGGATGTACAATCCGCCGCCGCCGTTTTCGATACCGCGCGGACAGGTGAGGCAGAACATTTCGCCGCAACCGATCGGGTCGAGCACGCGCGGGCGCAGATAATCCAGCAGGTTGAGGCCGGTTTTCTGATAAATCAGCGCCGTCAGCATGTAGGACGCCATCGAATTGTACAGGTAGTGCGTGCCCGGCTGACGCGGCACCGGGTGCGCTAAAAAGGCGCGGGCGTAATTGGTTTCGCCGCCGGCCACCGGCTCGGTCTCATGCCCGCAGGTCATGGTCAGCAAATGCCAGAGATTCATCTCTAACAGATGGGGCGACGGGTTGTCGGGCATGTCCGCGGCGAACAGGTCGGCGACCCGGTCGTCGAGCGCGACCCGCCCTTCGTGAATCATCAGGCCGATGGCGGTGGAGGTGAAGCTTTTGGTCAGCGAGTGCGCCGCGTGGACGCGGTCGGCGGTGTAGGGCGCCCACCACCCGGCGGCGGCCATCCGGCCATGGCGGATGATCATCAGACTGTTGAGTTGAACCGTGCGGTCGCGCACATGGTCGAGGTAGCGCCCGATGGCATCGCTCGGAATGCCAACAGACTCCGGGCTGGCGGAGGGGAACGTCATAATGTCCGACATGAGGAAAATACCTTTCTGATACTTTTATTTTTGAACACACCTATTATACACCACGCCTTTTCATCCACAGCTGTAGTCCGCGGCGATGAACGTGTATAATCGAACACACGTGCGTCGTACCAGATGGCACAAACACAATCGGGAGGCTACTTGTACAGTGGATCATACGACTGTCCCCGCGATGAATCAGTTGGCACCGGAACGGAGCGTGCGACGCGATCGCCGCCTGTTTCAATGGTTGACTTTTTTCTTTTGGTTCTCGCTTTACGTTTATTCCCCCTACCTCGCGACCCACGGCAAAGCGATGGGGATCGCCGACGGGTTTCTGGGCATTGTCCTCGGGTCGTACGGTTTGACCCAGTTGGTGCTGCGTTTGCCGATCGGCATCGGCTCCGACCGCCTGCGCCGGCGCAAGCCTTTTGTGGTCATCGGCTGCTTTTTGGGCTTTTCCAGCGCCCTCGGCATGGGTATGATGGCTCTGCCGTGGGGCTACCTGGCTTTTCGCGCGCTCTCCGGCGTCAGCGCGGCTTGCTGGGTCGTCTACACCGTGCTGTACGCCAGTTATTTTGACGGCCGCGACGCCTCCAAAGTGATGGGCTCGATTTCCCTGTTCAACAACGGCGGGATCCTGGCGGCGATTTTGCTGGGGATGGTCCTAGCTGAGAATCTCGGCGAACGTTCCACTTTCTTTTTTGCCGCCGGTGGCGGCCTGATCGCCGCGCTGCTGAGTCTGGGCATCCGGGAAAGACAACCGGCTGAGACTCGGCCGATCCGTGCCCGCGACGTCCTGATGGTTCTGAAAGACCGCAATTTGCTGGTTGTGTCGCTCCTGGTGGCGATCGGCCAGATCATGGTCTTTGGCACGGTCTATGGCTTTACCCCCGCGTTTGCCCAGGAAAAACTGGGGGCGGCCAAGTGGGAGCTCGGCTTGCTGACAGCCGGCTCCACCGCCGCGATGGTCGCGGCGTCCTATCTGATCTCGCGCTACGCGACCCGGTTGAAACCGCGGCGGACGATGGTCCTGTCCATGCTGCTGGTCGCGGCTTCATGTATCCTGATCCCGCTTTGTCCCAGCATCGGCTGGCTGTACGTCGTGCAGATCATGGCCGGCTTTGGCCGCAGTGTCACCATGACGCTGGGGATGGGGCTGAGCATCCTGACCGTGCCCGATGCCTATCGATCCACGGCGATGGGCACCTTCCAGGCGGTCTACGCGATCGGGATCGTCCTGGGCCCGACGATCATCGGCTTCATCGGCCAGGCCGTCGGCCGCGAGCAAGGCTTCCTGGTGGTCGGTCTGATCGGCGCCGTGGGCTCGTTGCTGGGCTTGCTGCTGCCCCGTGCTGCGGCGCGGCATGACAGCGCGCGGGAGGTGTAGGCGATGACCGGCTCGATTGCGGCCGCACAGGCGGTTTTGTTCGATTGCGACGGGGTGCTGGTGGATTCGGAACCGGCGCTGGCGCGGATCGCGGCGTTGGCGCTGGCGGACATGGGCATCCCCGCACAGCCCGCGGATTTCGCCCCTTTTGTCGGGATGGGCGAAGACGCCTATATCGGCGGGGTGGCAAAAAAATACGGTTTCCCCTATTCTCAGGAGATGAAGCGCCATGTCTATGAAAAATACATCGAGGCGAGCCGGCAGTGGGTGCCGCCGATGCCGGGGGCGGTCGACCTGATCCGCCTGTTACAGCAGGCGGGTTTCCGCCTGGCGATGGCGACCAGCGCCGACCAGGTCAAGGCCCGCGCGAATTTGCGGATCCTCGATCTGGCCGAGCCGGGATTTGACGCGATCGTGACCGGAGACGATGTGACGCATAAAAAACCGCATCCCGAGATTTATTTGACGGCGGCCGCGCGTTGCGGCGTACAACCGGAGCATGCCTGGGTTGTGGAGGACGCCGCCAGCGGCGTACAGTCCGGCCAAGCGGCCGGCATGCGGGTCATCGGCCTGAGCGGCTCTTTGACGGCACGGCAGTTGGCCGCGACCGGCGCCGACGCGGTGGTCGGACACCTGCGGGAAATCCCCGCCATCCTGGGGTTACGCCCATGAACGCGCCGGATCAAAAATGGCCGAACGCGATCCTTCGGCCGGAGCGTTTGCTGCTGGACGGCCAGTATCACGGCGGCGACCAGGAGTGGTATGCCGACGAGTGGCATCGCCGCGCCGGGTGCGGCCCGACCACCGCGGCCACGTTGTTGTACTACCTGGCACAGCGCGACGCGGATAAGCGCGCACTCTGGCCCACGGCGTCCTCCCGCACGCGGGCGGATTTCCAACAGCTGATGGATCTCATTTGGAATTATGTCACGCCCGGGTTGCGCGGCCTCAACCAATCCTCGATGTTTGTCGACGGCGTCCACCGCTATGCCGCAGAGCGCGGCGTCGCCCTCCGGGCCCATGCCCTCGATGTGCCCGAAACCATCGGCAAGCGCCGGCAATTCGCGCGCTTTCGCGAGTTTTTGTTGGCGGGGCTGGCGGCGGATGGGCCGGTCGCGTTTCTCAACCTCAGCAACGGGAAAGTGGACAACCTGCACAGCTGGCACTGGGTGACACTGGTCGCGGCGCCGGACGCGGGCGATGCCGCCGCCGCGGCGGAGCTGCCGGTGGTGGCGCTCGACGAAGGCAAGACCTTCGCGTTTGACCTCAAGTGCTGGTATGACACCTCGCTGCTGGGCGGCGCCCTGGTCTGGCTCGATGGACAAGACCGGCCCCGGCAACCTATACTCCAATCACAACCACTTGAGGAGACATCGCGGTGAATTTTCAATTTTTTCGCCAGATCCCGCCCGCCGATGAAATCGTAGCCGCCTGGCCTCTGCCGGCGGAAAGCGCCCGCATCAAACAGGCGCGCGACCGCGAAATCCGGGATATCATCACCGGCGCGTCCGACAAGATGTTGCTGGTTATCGGCCCCTGCTCGGCCGACAACGAAGACGCCATCCGCGATTATGTCTCCCGCCTGCGCGTCGTGCAGGATGAAACGCGCGACCGTCTGGTGATTGTCCCGCGCATCTATACCAACAAGCCGCGGACCACCGGCGCGGGCTACAAGGGCATTTTGCATCAGCCCGATCCGGAAAAAGCGCCCGATATGGTCGGCGGCATCATCGCGCTGCGGCGGATGCATTTGCGCGCGCTGGCGGAATCCGGGCTGCCGGCTGCCGACGAAATGCTCTACCCGGAAAACCACCCCTATCTCGAAGACGTCCTCAGTTATGTGGCCGTGGGCGCGCGGTCGGTGGAAAACCAGCAGCACCGGCTGACCGCCAGCGGGCTGGACATCCCCGTCGGCATGAAAAACCCCACCAGCGGCGACCTGTCTGTCATGCTCAACTCGATCCAGGCCGCGCAGGACACTCATACCTATATTTATCGCGGCTACGAAGTGCGCACCGCCGGCAATCCTCTGGCCCACGCGGTCTTGCGCGGGGCGGTCGACCGCTACGGGGTTTCGATCCCCAATTACCATTACGAGGACTTGTTGCGCTTGCACCACATGTACCAGGAGCGCGGGTTGCAAAACCCGATCTCTGTCATCGACGTCAACCACGCCAATTCCGACAAAGACCCCCAACAGCAGCCGCGCATCGTGATGGAAGTCCTGCATAGCCGGCGGCTTTCCGCACCGCTGCGCTCGATGATCCGCGGGCTGATGATCGAAAGCTACATCGTCGGCGGCCGGCAATCGATCGGCAATCACGTGTACGGCCAATCATTGACCGACGCCTGTCTGGGTTGGGAGGAAACGCGCCGGCTGATCTTGGAGATCGCCGAGCGCGTCTAGCCCGTTTTCCGGCCTGACACCCCGTTGGAGTGGCTGCGTTCGTTTTTACGTCCGCGTCTTCTCGGTTATAATGTAAAAATCACGGAGCCTGGGCCACGCTGATGCCAAACAAAAGGAGAACGCGCATGAAAAAGGAT
>CAYZME010000066.1:6613-10843 GCA_964479435.1 uncultured Oscillospiraceae bacterium | reverse complement strand
TGCCTGGCCGAAAGAAGCCAGCCCCACGATCCGATTGCCAGCCCGAATGCGCGAGGCGTCAACGACTTGCGCGCGCAAAAAGCGCACGACAATCGCACTGTCCGCGATCAACGTGCGCACAAGATCCCCTACGTCAGCGGTCTCTCCTCCAGTCATCGTGATCTGGATTCCCAATAACCCCATTTGCGAGATCACGTCGTCGTATCCCCGGATCAACTCAGACACACAGCGGCCATCGACCCGATGCGCGTTGCGGCCGATGGTATTGGAGAGCCAATAGGGCCCGGTTGCCCCCACACAGGCTAAATCATCCGTATTCATAACCAACGCGTCATGCGCGATCCCGCGAAACCAACCCGGATCCCCGGTTTCCTGATACATCATATAAGCGACCGCGGATTTGGTACCGGCCCCATCCGCGTGGATCGCCATGCACCATGCGGGGTCGCCCGCCGCGTCGGCGATGATCTTGCAAAAAGCGCCGGGGTACAGGCCGCGCGCCTGATGTGCGACGGCCTGCTTTACATCGTCCTTGGTTGGCGAGACGCCGCGATCCAGATACGCTTTGGCTGGCATAATTCACCTTCTTCGGGTTTGACGGTCCCGATCTGACCGGGAAACAATTGTGTCTAAAAAGGGTTTCCGAGTAAGCCTGTAAGCCGGGTTCTGTATTTGACAACCATCTATCTACGCCTGCCTTTCCAGACAGGCTTGAGCCATCTCCCCGGGACTTGCGGGCCGCAAAATTGTCCCTCCGCGATGTTGCTCCGGGTGGGGTTTACAGAGCCGGATTGTCACCAATCCGCTGGTGAGCTCTTACCTCGCCTTTCCATCCTTACCGGCCTTGCGGCCGGCGGTTTCTTTCTGTTGCACTTTCCTTGAAGTCGCCTTCACCGGGAGTTACCCGGCACCCTTGCCCTATGGAGCCCGGACTTTCCTCACGCGCCCCCTTTCGGTGTGGCGCCCGCGGTTGTCTGGCTTACTCGGAAAACAGGTTCATTATATGCCAGTGACAGGTGAAGGGCAAACAGAATCGCTCACGTCGGGAAAGCCGCGGTGCACCAGCCAGCCCACCTGGGGAATTCGCTTTGCGAGGAGGCGGGCCAAAGCTTCCAGGACCGGGCGTTCGCTGACATCGTGACCGATCGCCAGCGTGCGAATGCCATGTTCTCTCAATTCTTGCATCTCATGATAACCGATCTCACCGATCACCAGCGTGTCGATGTCCAGCAGTGGTAAGCGGTACAACCACTCATCGGGGAATGAGCCGCCCATGACCGCAACCACACCCGCCGGCGCGTCGGCGCGATAATTGCGGTACGCGCCGGTAAACCCCGGCAGCTGACGCGCACGTTCTTCCAAATCCGACATACGCGTACCCGGTTGACTGGCGCAAACGCGGCCATATCCGCTGCGGACATCGGGCTGCGTCACTTCCTGATCCGTTGGAAAGGGCGCGACCGGCGCGCCCGGGTGCAGGCCCATACAGATGGCCAACTGATCGGCCACCCCGATCCGCCCCCGATCGAGATTGGTGTGCGCGCTATATACGGCCAGCCGCTCGCGGATAATCCGGGAAACCAACCGGCCCTTCGACACGCTCTCGTCGATCGCGTGCAGCGGGTCAAACAGCAGCGGATGGTGAGAGCATATCAAACCGCAAGCATTCGCTACGGCGTTTGAAACCGCCGGCATATCGACGTCGAGACACAAAAGCACCCGTTCAATGTCGGCCTCGGGGTCACCTATCTGCAAGCCCACACGGTCCCATGGTTCGGCCCACGAGAGTGGATAAAGCTGTTCAATCGCCGCCATGATCTCCCACAAACGCATAAATCGAACCTCCCCTTGTTATGCTTCCGCCGCGCGCAAACGAGCGGCCAGGCGGTTGGCGGCCGGCCATAACGCGGGGTCGCCGCGCGCGGCCTTGCGCAATCGCATCGTGACAGCCCGCAGATGAGCGCGCAGTGGCTCGGAGCGCGCCCCTGCGTCCCAACAGGCCAACACGCACGGACCCGCATATGCCGCCTCGAGCGCCAGGCGTAGCGGCGGGCGGCCGGTATACCGGACCCGCATGACGCAATAGATGTGGCCTCTTTCCCGGCAGATCCGCTCCGCTTCGAACTCAAACCCGGAAGATGACAAATAGGTCCGCAACTCGAATGCGGATTTCATCGGCTGCAGGACACAAACGGTGCCGGATGCCAATGGTTGCGCGCGTTGCAGGATGCGGATGGTTTCGTTTCCGCCCAGCCCAGCGATGACAATGGCATCGCGGCCCGTCGGGCGCATCTCACCCAGCCCGTCCGCCAGGATCGGCATGACACGCCCCGCCACGCCGTACCGGGCAATCCGTTCGGTCGCCACCGCGAGCGGGCCCGCGCGGTGGTCCATGGCATATACGTATTGGCAGCGGGCTTGCATGACCAGGGAAATCGCGACCAACGCGTGATCACAACCGACGTCAAAAACGCGTTCCGCTTGATCTACCGCGTCCATGACACATTGCAGACGGGCGGACAACGATGGCAACAAGGGTGTTTTGCGCGTTCTCATCCGCGGAATTGTCTCAATTGCACATCGATGTCCAGCAATTCCTCTTTGAGTTCCGACTTGCCCGATGCGTCGGGGTCTTGCGCGATGGCCGCGACGATCTCAGCTTTACGTGCCTGCAGGCGCTCTCTGCGGATGCGCGTCAGGTACGTATTGGCTGCTTCTCCCAGTACATCCGGCCCATCCATGGCCTCCACTTCAAAACTGATCCTGGCGATCTCATCGGCGATTCTGCGTTCCCCCCAGCGCGCGTCGCCGGCCAGGCTGATCAACGCCGATACACCGCCGGTCGCGGCCGTGTTTTCCTCCAGGACCATCTGCGCCAGGTCGCGGACGACCCCGGGGGGAAAATCCTCCATTTCGGGGGCCATGCGCAGGTGCTCGATCCGATCGGGTTGGGTCATCAACACACACAGCAGGCGCAGCGCGTCTTCCGGAAAAGGCTCGGACGGTTTCGCCTCTGCTTGTTCCTGGCGTCTGGCCAAGCGGTCGCGTAAGGATTCGGTCGCTGCGGATTGCGCGGAGCGGTTGCGCCGCCGGTCCACCTCGCGCACGACGACTTCTGACGGTACACCCAGTTTGTCCGCCACTTTTACCGCGTATAACTCGCGAATGATCGGATTGGGTTCTGAAGCCAGAACACCGCAGGCTTCATCCTGATAAGCTAGAATATCCAGGTCCCCCTGTTGGGTGGCCCGTCGCTCTGCCATCAGGAGTTTATAATCCATGAGTGGAATGGCCCGCCGTACCAAATCACGGAAACGATCCGGCCCGTTCCTGCGGATATAATCGTCCGGGTCCTTGCCGTCCGGGATCAACAGCACGGTGACATGGCAGCCTTTGTCCACCAAAATATCGAGACTGCGCAGCGCCGCTTCCTGTCCCGAAACATCGGCGTCAAAGCCGACAACGATCTGCTCGGTGTAACGGCGCGCCAACTGTGCCTGGCCGGCCGTCAAAGCGGTACCCAAAGCGGCTACCGCATTGTCTACGCCCGCCTGGTGCATCGCGATCGCGTCCATATACCCCTCGACGATGATCAAGTCGGGTTCCTTGCTTTTCTTAGCGAAATTCAACGCGTATAAATGGCGGCCTTTGGTGTAAACCGCGTTTTCGGGGGAGTTGATGTATTTGGGTTGGCTGTCGTCCATGACGCGGCCGCCGAACGCGACGACTCGGCCCAGGGCATCAAAAATCGGAAATACAATCCGGTTGCGAAACAAATCATACGGGCCTTCCCGCCCTTTGCGGAATAATCCGGACGCGGACAGCGCCTCGGCGCTAAAGCCTTTGCTGCTCAACCGCCTCCACAGATCTTCCCAGTCATCCGCGGCATATCCCAACCCGAATTTGCGGATGGATCCCGTCGTGATGCCCCGGTTGAGCAGGTACGCACGCGCATGTTTGCCCTTGGGTGATTCCATGAGATTGAGATAGAAATGGGCCGCCGCCGCCGTGTTGATTTTATACAGCAACGCCTCGCGCTCGGCGCGTTGGCGGAAGCTTTGATCTTCGGGCGCAGGGATCTCCACGCCCGCGCGCTCAGCCAGCATGCGCAGGGCGTCGAGGTAGCCGAGCTTCTCGATATCCATCAGAAAATGGATCACATCCCCACCTTTGTGGCAGCCAAAACAATAATACATCTGCTTTTCGGGCGAGACGCTGAAAGAGGGGGTT
>CAYZME010000066.1:5371-6603 GCA_964479435.1 uncultured Oscillospiraceae bacterium | reverse complement strand
ATGAAACGGGCACAGGCCGAACAGATTGGCGGCGCTGCGCTTGCTCAAGCGCACATACTGCTCGACAATCGCTACGATGTCGCTGCGGTTCTTCACTTCATCGACTATGGATTGTGGAATTCCTCGCGTTCGTGACACCCGCAACGTCCTCCGTCACAAATCCGCTGTATGACTGTACGGGGCGGCCGCTTCCGGATGGATGCCGTTGTACATGATCCCACCTCCGGCCTTTCGCCGCCCGATTATGCTACGGATCTTTACCTGTAAATTATACCATCCTCAGGCCCGTGCCCAGTCAGGCCCACCAACGAACGGCTGTCATACATGCTCGCGCGCCTTCACCCACAACGCGCACTCGACGCGCTTTTTTTGCATCTCACAACCGATTTCGTACGCTCCATTGACATCGCCAACCGCGTGCCAGGCATTGGCGGCGCATCCGCCACCGCAGTAATTGCGGGCCCAACAGGTCGCGCACGCCGGTTTTTGCGGGATCAGGAGTTGGGAAAAACGCGCCCGGACCTCCTCTTTCAGCTGGTGAGGCTCTTGATCGACATGGCCCATGATAAAATCCGTCTCCCCGACAAATTGGTGGCAGGGATAAATATCGCCCTCGGGTGTTACAGCGACATATTCACTACCGGCGCCGCAGCCTTTGAGCCGTTTCACCGCACAAGGGCCGCCGTCCAGATCGATCATAAAATGGAAAAAGCTGAACCAGTGACCGGAGGCTCGCGCCGCGACATAGTCCGCCGCCAAACGCTCGTACTCCGCGCGAATAGCGGGCAGATCTTCCCGTCTGATTTCATACCCGCTGCCGTCCGGGGCGACGACCGGTTCCATCGAGATGTATTTTGCACCCAACGACGCCAAATGCATGACATCGTCGCCAAAATCCAGATTGTGCCGGGTAAACGTTCCGCGCACATAGTGCTCGCGGTCGCCGCGTTTTTGAATAAATGAGCGCACTCTTTCGGCTACCTGCCCGTAACTGCCTCTGCCCCCCGCGTCCGGGCGCATGTGGTCGTGGATGGCCGGCCGCCCATCGATACTCAGCACACAATTCTTCATATGTTCGTTGATAAAGCCGATCTTGTCCTCATCCAGCAAGGTCGCGTTGGTCGTGATCGTCAAGCGGATGTTCTTGCCTGTTTCCGCGCCGCGGCGTTCGCAATACTCCGTCAGCGTCACCACCAAAGCCGTTGATGGCAAACTGCAGGCCAATGTGGCGG
>CAYZME010000066.1:288-5361 GCA_964479435.1 uncultured Oscillospiraceae bacterium | reverse complement strand
CAGCGGCTCGCCGCCAAAAAAATCAAGATCCAGATTCTTGCGGTCGCCGGAAGCGGCGAGCAAAAACTCAACGGCCTTTTTACCCGTCTCGACATCCATGCGTACGCGCGAACCCGTACCGAAGTCACCCGTCCCCGCGAAACAGTACCGGCAACGCAAATTGCAATCGTGCGCGACATGTAAGCACATGGATTTGACACGGGGGCCGTCCGGATAAAAAGCAGACAAGGGCGGGAACGGCTGGTCAGGAACAAACAGCTGCCCGTTGTCGATGCACGTGTCGATCTCCCGGGCCGCGGCATACACAGCGTCGCCATATGAATCGGCTAGCGCGGACAGCTCCGCGGCGGCGGGTTGCCGGCCGTCACACTGCTTATATAGCTCCAGCACAGCATACGCCGTCTGATCGACGAGATGCAACGCGCCGGTTTGCGGCTCAAACGCAAGCTTGTCCCCGTTTACTTCAAATAGATGGATCAAAGCAGCCCTCCTGGCTTCTCGCGGGATCAAAGAAAACGGACAGCGAAAGGCTTTCCGCTGTCCGGTGTCCATGCCCATGCGGCAGGGTCAATCGTTCAGAACTTAAGACTTGCGCTCACAAGGTTGATTGGCGACCGTGCAGCTGGTCTTGCATGCGGACTGGCAACTGGTCTGGCATTCGCTGCAGGCGTGGCCGGCAAGGGGCTGCCGGATGGAGCCGGCTGAAATTGTAACGATGTGTGACATGATGTAATCCTCCTGGTGTCAATCGCTCAGCGGTTTGATGACGGTGTTGATCGCCGATTTTTTGAACGTGACAAGGGTGTTGGCGACACTGGTGGAAAGCGTGATCTCATCGTCTTTGATGTTGACGACTTTGCCGATCAAACCGCCGATCGTGACCGCCTGGTCACCGACCGCCATCGCCTCAACCTGCTTTTTCAGATCCTTTTCTTTTCTCTTCTGCGGACGGATGATGATCAAATACATCAGTCCAAACATCACAACAAGAGGAAGCACCAAAGTGAGTAGATTGCTGGTCGGGTTCGCGTCCGCGCTCGCAAAGATCGTGCGAGCGGCAAAGGGGGTGAATAATGTCATCAGAGATTTCCTCCTCATTCCTTACACAGAGAATAGCTGGAACAAATGATACCCCATCCATGCCTGAGGCGCAACCGTTTCACACGCTTGCAAATGGCCGGTTTTCGCGTCGGCTCACCGCAATGACTCAGGTAGTACGTACCTTTTTGTCGAACAGGCCGCTGTTGCGGCAGGCCGCGCGAAAATCCAGCAGGCGATCCTCGAGGATCGCCTGACGAATCTGACGCATCAGATCCATAAGAAACCACAGGTTATGCCAGGATGTAAGACGCAAGCCATAGATCTCGTTGGCTTTGATCAAATGGCGGATATAAGCGCGCGTGTGGTCTTGGCAGACCGGACAACCACAGGCCGGATCCAATGGCTGAAAATCGCGCGCGTAGGCGGCGTCACGCGCGATCAGGCGGCCTTTATGTGTGAAAACCGTCCCATTGCGCCCCATACGCGTTGGCAGGACGCAATCAAACATATCGATGCCGTACATGGCGCCCTCGACCAAATGATCGGGCGTCCCAACCCCCATCAGGTAGCGGGGGCGATCGTGCGGCAACAGGGGGACGGTCTGCGCCAGCATCTCATACATTTGCGCGGCCGGTTCCCCCACACTCAAACCGCCAATCGCGTACCCGGGCAAATCAAAAGCCGTAATCTGCGATGCGCTTTTTCGGCGCAGGTCGGCGTACATGCCGCCTTGCACAATGCCGAACAATGCCTGCTGAGCGGGCCGTTGGTGGGCTTGGACACAACGCGCGAGCCAGCGCGTGGTCCGTTCGAGCGAACGTTCGACATCCTCGCGCCCGGCCGGCCACGGCACACATTCATCAAACGCCATGGCGATGTCAGACCCCAAATCGTTTTGGACACCCATCGCCACCTCAGGGGACAAGAAGCACTTGGAACCATCCAAATGCGAGCGGAAGGCCACGCCCTCTTCCGTGATCCGGCGCCGGTCCGCCAAACTGAACACTTGGAAGCCGCCGCTATCGGTCAGGATGGCACCGTCCCAATTCATGAACGCGTGGAGCCCGCCGGCGTCACGGATGATTTCGCGCCCCGGCCGCACCCATAAATGGTATGTATTGGCCAAGATGATCCCCGCTCCCATTCCCTTCAGCTCGCTGGGCGACATCCCCTTTACCGTCGCCTGCGTTCCGACCGGCATAAAAGCAGGGGTCTCAAAAGAACCATGGGGAGTATGGAGGCGGCCATATCGGGCGCCGCTTTGTTTACACGTATGGATCAACTCATACCGCACCGGTGCTTCCTTCATTCACATCTCCTCTTTGTCTGTTGTGCAAGCCATTTGTGGGCCATGGATAAACATGGCGTCGCCAAAACTGAAAAAGCGGTATTCCTCCGCGATCGCCTGCGCATATGCTGTCATGACGTGCTCTCGTCCTGCAAACGCGGATATAAGCATAATTAAGGTCGATTCAGGGAGATGGAAATTGGTCAAAATCGCATCCACGGCACGAAAAGAATAGCCCGGATAGATAAAAATCTCTGTCCATCCCGTACCTGCGCGCACAACCCCGGATGGATCCGCGACCGTTTCCAAAACACGGCAGGATGTAGTTCCGACCGCGACGACACGCCCGCCGCGCTGGCGGGTGCGATTGATTCGCTCGGCACTGGCCTCGCTGATGGCAAAGTACTCTTTGTGCATCATGTGATCGCGGATGTCATCAGCGCGAACCGGCCGGAAGGTGCCCAATCCCACATGCAAAGTCAATTTTACAATCTCAACGCCGCGGTCACCGATCTGCCGGAGCATCGCTTGGGTAAAATGCAATCCGGCGGTTGGTGCCGCCGCCGACCCCGCGTCGCGCGCGTAGACCGTTTGATAGCGTTGAGGATCGGCAAGTTTCTCATGAATATATGGCGGCAACGGCATCACGCCCGCCCGATCCAAAATCGACTCCCACACCCCGTGATACTGGAAGCGCACCACGCGCTCCCCGTGCGGAAGAATCGCGAGCACCTCCGCCTCCAGCTCCTGCGGGAGGAAAACCAGACGGTCTCCCGGACGCACATGCCGACCCGGCCGGACGATGGTTTTCCACTCATACGCGCTTTTGCGCTCCAGCAGCAAAACTTCGACCGGGTGGTCGGTATCCGCGCGGCGGCCGATCAGCCGCGCCGGAATGACGCGGCTGTCGTTCAGAACCAGGCAATCCCCGGCTTCGAGCAACGTGGGAAAATCGGTAAAACGCAAGTGGCGAATATGCCCGTCCGCTCGGTCCAGACTCAATAAACGGGAACCATCCCGCGCGGCGGCCGGATGTTGCGCAATCAGTCGTTGCGGGAGCGAAAAATAAAAATCGGATCGCTTCATGGTGTCTTTCTAACATCGCTCGATTACCTGTCGCAATCAAGCCGTCGCTTTCTCGGGATCGATCACAGCGCATTATACGAATTATTGACGATGCTGTACAGAGAGTGATATGATCGTTCCATCTTTCCCCTCTCTCCCGCCTAGACATATGGACGGATCCGCGTCCGGATTCATGTGCGGATTTCATCGCATGGCGGATCGGCTTTGCCGCGGGCGGGGGCCCCCCGAGGAGGACACGTGTATGAAAAACCCGGTGTTTGCGGGATCGGCAGTCGCGATTGTCACCCCGTTCACTCAGGATGGCGTCGACTACAAAAAACTGGCCGAACTGTGCCAGTATCACATCGATCACGGCACGGATGCCATCGTTGCCGCCGGTACGACCGGTGAAGCCTCGACGATGCCCGACGAGGAACACATCGAGGTCATCCGTTGTGTGGTCTCAGCCACAGCGGGACGCATCCCCGTCATCGCCGGGGTGGGGAGCAATGACACCATGCATGCGATCCGGCTCAGCCAGATGGCCGCTTCCTGCGGCGCGGATGCTTTGATGCACGTCGCGCCTTATTACAATAAAACGTCACAGACCGGCCTGTACAAACATTTTTCGATGATCGCCGACGCGGTCGATCTGCCGATTATTTTGTACAACATCCCTTCCCGGACCGGTCTCAACATCGATCCGCGCACAATGCAGCGGCTCAGCCATATCGACAACATCGTCGCGGTCAAAGAGTGCCGCATCGAACAAGTGGCGGAAACCGCCTATTTGTGCGGGGACCGCTTGCACCAGTATACCGGTGAGGACAATTTGGTGATGCCGATGATGTCCTATGGCGGCCTGGGCGTGATTTCTGTGGCGGCCAACATCATCCCACAGGTCATGCATGACATGGTTGCGCTCTTCCGCGCGGGGGATACGGCGGGTGCGGCTAAATTGCAGATTGCCTACCAACCGCTGATCCAATCGCTGTTCAGCGATGTGAATCCCATCCCGGTCAAAGCCGCGATGAACCTCATGGGCATGGCCGTCGGCGCGTGCCGGCTGCCGTTGTGCGAGATGACGGACGCGGGATTGGATGCCCTGCACCAAGTCCTCGCCCGTTTTGGATTGGTTCCGGCATGAGCACGCCGCTGCGGTTGTTGCTGAGCGGATATGCCGGCCGTTTGTGCCGCGCGATCGATCGCCTGGCCACGGAGTCGGGAGATTTTGTCGTCGTTGGCGGGATCGATGTGGCGCCATCCGCGCCCGCCGGTGTGCCGGTGTGGCAAAACGCTGCCGCTTGTGATGTCGCCTACGATGTGTTGATCGACGCCAGCCACCCAAACGCCATTCCGGACCTTTTGTCGTTGACGGAGCGAACCGGCCGGCCCTTGATGGTCTGCACCACGGGACTGGACGCCGGGCAAATCGAGCGGCTGCGCGCGTTTGCGGATCACCATGCGGTTTTTCAATCCGCCAATCTTTCACTGGGAGTCAACTTGCTGGTTCACCTCGTCCGGCACGCGTCCGCGGCACTCTACCCGGGGTTTGACATGGAGATCGTCGAGGCGCACCACAACCGGAAAATCGACGCGCCCTCGGGCACGGCTTTGATGATCGCGACGGCCGCACAGGAAGCGAGGGAACGCGTATCCGGCACGCCTGGTACATTTAC
>CAYZME010000066.1:0-208 GCA_964479435.1 uncultured Oscillospiraceae bacterium | reverse complement strand
GTTTGACGCATCAGGCCGCTTCGCGTGACGTTTTCGCGCGCGGGGCACTGGCTGCCGCCCGCTTTATGGCACACCGCACCCGGGGTTGGTATACCATGGATGACCTTGTGCGCGGATAAGCGCCGGTCGTGCCGCGATAAATGATCAATCCCGGCCGCGCGCTGCGCGGCCGGGATTTTTGATCTCGTATGATCGATGATTTATTGGT
>CAYZME010000065.1:0-10858 GCA_964479435.1 uncultured Oscillospiraceae bacterium | reverse complement strand
CTTGGAGCAGATATCGACGACCAGATTTTCTTTGGTCGAACCGGTTTCAAATGTCTCGCCACATGCGCAACGAACATTGGCTTTGCTATATTGGGGATGAATGCCTTCTCTCATGGTTCTACCACCTTTTCGGAATCGATCGCACCGATCGCTTGTCTTGCACGCACACGGACGTGCATCGGTTTTACGGAGTGCGTAGGGATTCTACATCAATAAACCGCCGGCTGTCAATTATCGGAATCACCCATCCGCGTCGCGCATCCGCATGCCGGCGCTGTAACCGTTGGAACTGTACCCGTTGGTCGAGGAATAGGCCACATTGCGCCCGCCCGTCGACTGCGACGACAGGTTCTGGCCGCGCATCGCGTCAAACAGGGTTTTGTCGTTCATCGAGATGTTAACCGAAGAAATAAACTGGGCATTGTCGCGCGTTTTCAGCAGAAGATTGATGATCATCTCGGTGACCGCCGAGGTATCCATGGCGCCAAAGGCTTTGCGGATGGTCCAAACCGCGTCCAGCTCCCGGCTATCCAGCAACAGCTCTTCGCGCCGAGTGCCGGATTTGTTGATGTCAATGGCCGGGAAAATGCGCTTTTCTGAAAGCTTGCGGTCCAGGTACACCTCCATGTTGCCCGTGCCTTTGAATTCCTCGTAAATCATTTCATCCATCCGCGAGCCGGTTTCGATCAAGGAGGTCGCGATCACGGTCAGACTGCCGCCGTTTTCGATGTTGCGCGCGGCGCCGAAAAAGCGCTTGGGGCCATACAGCGCGCCCGGATCCAAACCGCCGGACAAGGTGCGGCCGGTGGGGTTGATCGTCAGGTTATACGCGCGTGACAAACGCGTCATACTGTCCAATAAAACGACCACATCGTGTTTGAGCTCCACCAGCCGCATCGCCCGTTCCAGCACCAATTCGGTGACCTTGACATGGTTTTCCGGGGTTTTGTCAAAGGTGGAGTACACGACCTCGCCTTTGATCGTGCGCTGCATGTCGGTGACTTCTTCGGGCCGCTCATCGATCAGCAGTACGATCAATTTGGCTTCCGGGTTGTTTTCCGCGATGGCGTTGGCCAATTTTTGCAGCAGGATGGTTTTACCGGCTTTGGGCGGCGAGACGATCATCCCGCGCTGGCCTTTACCGATCGGCGCCACCAGGTCGATGATCCGCGTCGACAATTCATTGCGCACGGTCTCCAAGCGGAATCGTTCGTCGGGATAGATCGGCGTCAGGCGGTCGAAGTTCGGTCGCCGCACCATCCGCTCAGGCGGCATGCCGTTGACTTCCTTGATATACAGAATCGCGGGATAGCGGTCGTTGTCGCGCGGCGGTTTGGCCGGCCCGGCGACCAGGTCGCCTTCGCGCAGACCAAAGCGCCGGATATATTGCGGCGGCACATACACATCGCGGGCGCCCTGGATGTAGTTTTCTTTGCGCAAGAAGCCATATCCATCCGGCATAATCTCCAGCACGCCTTGCAACACTTCCTGGTTGGCAGGGGCAACTTGCCGCCGCGGGTGCGCTTCCGCCGTTTGCCGGCGCGCGGGCGCCTGGGGTGCAGCAGCCGCTTCGGCCGCGGCCACTGCGGCGCCTGCCGCTACGGCGCCTGCCGTTGTCACGGTGCCATCGGCCGCAGGGGCGGACTCGTTTGCACCGCCGGCGTCTGCCGCAGGCCCGGGAGCAACGGCCATGGGCTTTTCAGTAGGAGGCGCGACGGATGCCGCGTCCACCTCCGGTGCCGCGGTTGCTGGCTCTGTTGGCGCCGGCGTTGTAGGGATGGGTATTTTTCGCGGGCGTCCGCGCGGTCGGCGCGGCGCGTCCGCTTTTTGCTCCGCGGCAGCAGGCGGGGTCGCAGCCGCCGGTTTGGGCTCCGCGGCTTGCGGTTTTCCGCTCTCGATCAACTGCACGAGACGGGCAATGGTCCAGGATTTCCCCTTACCCGGTTCGAGCAGTCCGGTCATTTCAGCAATTTGTAGCAGGTCTTTTTTGGATTTTCCGACAAGCGGAGAAGAAGGGTCAATGGTTTGTGTGGCGGGCATGCATTCACCTCGTGCAAAATTTTCTCAGACGTATACGGACCGGACATGCGTGATTGGAGAAAAGAGACATACAAAAAGGCATGGATGAACAATTATTCCAGCGCTTCGCAGCGCGTATACTCCAACACAAATGGAAAAGACCTCAATCAGAGTTTCCAAACCCGGGCTATACCCGGTCGCCGGCTCGAACCGGCCAGATGCCACGGGGGCACGACGCCCCCGGACGCAAACCCATTATATGTGGATCCGGCGCACGCGTCAATCCTGCCGGAATCAATCGTCGGTGATGGAGGCGAACTTATCGATCATAGTCAAAGCCCGGCCGGTGCCAATCGCCACACAGGAGACCGCGTCGTCGGCGACAACCACATCGACGCCGATTTTGGTGGACAGCACCCGATCCAATCCATATAACAACGACCCGCCGCCGGTCAACACGATCCCCCGCTGGCTGATGTCCGACATCAGCTCGGGCGGGGTGCGCTCCAGGACCGAATGGACCGCCTCAAAGATCTGGCTGACCGGTTCTTCCAACGCTTCCAGCATCTCGGTCGACGTGATGGTGACGGTCACGGGCATACCGGTCACCAGGTTTTTACCACGGACATCCATGGTCTGTTCTTCTTCGCGGGGGTACGCGCAGCCGATGTTGATTTTCAGTTCTTCGGCAGAGCGCTCGCCGATCAGGATATTGTGTTTGCGGCGCACGTATTTGATGATGGCTTCGTCGAAACGGTCGCCGGCAATTTTGAGAGAAAAATCGACCACCGGTTCGCACAGCGAAATCACCGCGATGTCGGTCGTGCCGCCGCCGATGTCGACGATCATGCTGCCGCACGCTTTGGTGATATCGATCCCGGCGCCAATCGCCGCCGCGATGGGCTCGCGAATCAGAAATACTTCTTTTGAACCGCATTTTTTACAGGCATCTTCAACCGCCTTCTGCTCCACCGGCGTGATCACACTGGGGACGCACACGACGATCCGCGGGCTGAACAAAGACCGTAAAAAACCCTTGTTCACCCGGTTTATAAACGCGCGCAGCATGACTTCCGTAACTTTGAAATCCGAAATCACCCCGTCGCGCAACGGGCGAATGGCGTTGACGATACCCGGCGTACGGCCCAGCATCACATGCGCGGCCTCGCCGATCGCCAGCACTTTTCCGGTTCGGGCGTTGATCGCCACCACCGACGGCTCGCGCAAGACGACGCCTTTGCCTTTGACATAAACCAAAACGGTGGCGGTGCCCAAATCGATGCCGATATCCATTCCAAATCCCATATCCGAGGTCCCTCTCCGAAACAAGCCATCGGCATCGCCGATACGGCACTGCCGATACGGCACCGCCGATACGGCACCGCCGACAGGTGCTATAAATACGTCAACCTATCATACAATATCCCTTTTTGGCACGCAAGCAAGTGGCTGGCGCGAAAGGCCGGCTTGGCAACCCGGGGGGCGGGTGCTATTCTCACAAAGAGACGCGTGAGCGCCCATCCCGGAGCGCCGCGCCCACATCGAGAGGTTGGAATGCTCAAACTCATTGCCTGTGCCTTGATGCTGATCGACCATGTCGGCTATTTCTTTTCCGATAAGCTGCCGCCGGACGTCGTGCTGTTGATGCGCGCGGCCGGGCGGCTGGCCTTCCCTCTCTTTGCCTATGGCGTGGCTTTGGGTCTGTATCGTACGCGCCATCCTCGGCGTTATCTGGCGCGAATGCTGCTGTTTGCCGCCCTCGCCGAAGCCATCATCCATTGTACGGGCCAGCTGACCGGCTTCTGGTTTTCGCCCAATGTCCTGATCACCTTCGCCTGCGCCATCCTCGTCCTGACCGGCTGTGAGTGGGCGACCCGCTCCTGGTACGACTGCGTGGCGACGATGAAACTGGCGCGCTCTCCCGCCGCGGCCGGGGGCCTTCCGGGCGCGTCGGATTACCACGTGCGCCTTTCGCCGGGGACGACGGGGCTGTCCCCGGCCACAGGTATGGCGCTGGGCGTGCTGGCTGTCCTGGCCGGACTGATCGCCTGCCTGTTGATCCAGCCCGATTACGGCCTGTACGGGCTGGCACATGTCGTGGTTTTTCACCGCACCGCTGCGCGGCTGACCGCCGGCGAAGCGCAAAACGACCCGGCGGCGGAGCGGACATTGCGTAATCGCACGTGGGTCGGCATCCTGGTCGTCAATCTGTTGTTTTTCCCCATACGGGTCTTGGTGCAACACGTGGCGTTGGAATGGGCCTTCCTGCAGTTGCTGTCGGTGCTGGCCGTTCCGCTGCTCTTTCTCCCGCCGCCGGAACGGCGGCCACTGCCGGAACGGCGGCCGCGCCCGGCCGCCAAATACGCGTTTTACCTGTTCTATCCCCTGCACATCGCGCTGCTGATGCTGGTCGCCGCCGCGTGGCGCTAAACGGGCAGCGGACTCGGAATGTGATAAAATTGACATTTGAATTCAAACCCCAACCACGTCACCACTTCCATACAAGGAGCGTAACCCCCATGCCGTACTCCGCCGAGACCGACCGCAAATGGCAACAGCGCTGGGAGCAAACCGGGCTGTACCGCTTCCATCCCGAACGGATGGACAAAAAGCTCTATGTTCTGGAAATGTTCTCCTACCCTTCCTCGGCCAATCTGCACGTCGGGCATTGGTACAATTACGCGCTTTCCGATTCGTGGGCCCGCATGAAACGCATGCAGGGGTATGAGATTTTTCAGCCCATGGGCTTTGACGCCTTCGGCCTGCCGGCCGAAAATTACGCGATTCGCACCGGCGTCCATCCGCAGGACAGCACCCTGCGCAGCATTGAGGTGATGCGGGAGCAGCTGCACCGGATGGGTGGCATGTTTGCCTGGGATTATGAGTTGGCCACTTGCATGCCGGAGTATTACCGCTGGAACCAGTGGCTGTTTTTGCAACTTTACAAGCATGGCCTGGCCTATCGCAGCAACGCCCCCGTCAACTGGTGTCCGCAGTGCAACACCGTGCTGGCCAATGAACAGGTCGACGACGGCGCCTGTGAGCGCTGCGGCGCCCCGGTGACACGGAAAAACCTGACCCAATGGTTTTTCCGCATCACGGCATACGCACAAGAGTTGCTCGACGGCTTGCCGGCATTGGATTGGCCGGACAAAACCAAGAAAATCCAAACCAACTGGATCGGGCGTTCCGAAGGCGCCGAAATCGAATTCGGCGCCGTAAAAGCGGGTGCGCCTCTGGTTGACGGCGAGGGCAAACCGGTCACGCTCAAGGTTTTTACAACCCGCGCCGACACCCTGATGGGTGTCACATATGTCGTCGTCGCGCCGGAAAGCGAGCTGTGCGATCTGTTGACGACCCCGGATCGCGCCGCAGCGGTAGAAGCCTACCGCGAGGCGACGCGGCATGTGACGGACATCGAGCGGATGTCGACGGTGCGGGAAAAAACCGGTGTCTTTACCGGCTCGTACGCCGTTCATCCGGTGACGGGCGCGCCGGTGCCGGTGTGGGCCGCGGATTATGTCATCGCCGGTTATGGCACCGGCGTGGTCATGGCGGTGCCCGGGCACGACGAGCGGGATTACGCGTTCGCGGCGCGGTTCGGGCTCCCCATCCGGCGGGTCATCCGCTCCGCCGACGGGTCGCCCGACGACCTGCCGTTTGTTGAATACGGGGTCCTGACCGACAGCGGGGCGTATGACAGCTTGACTTCTGAGGCGGCCATCGACGCCATCGTGACCGATCTGGAGCGCGCCGGGCATGGCGCGCGCAAAATCAACTACCGCCTGCGGGACTGGCTGGTCTCACGCCAGCGCTACTGGGGCACCCCCATCCCGATCATCCACTGCCCGCGTTGCGGCGTGGTGCCGGTCCCCGAAGAGCAGCTGCCGGTCGAGCTGCCCTATGACGTCGAGTTTCGCCCCGACGGCGAATCGCCCTTGGCCAAATGCCGCTCATTCATCGAAACCACTTGCCCGACCTGCGGCGGGCCGGCCCGTCGCGATCCGGATACCTTGGACACTTTTGTCTGTTCTTCGTGGTACCAGTTCCGCTTTACCGACCCGCACAACGACCGCGAGCCGTTCTCGCGCGCCCTCGTCGACCGCATGTGCCCCGTCGACAAATACATCGGCGGCGCCGAACACGCGGCCATGCATTTGCTGTACGCGCGCTTTGTCACCAAAGCTTTGCGTGATCTGGGACACCTGTCCTTTGACGAGCCGTTCCGCTCCCTGGTCCACCAGGGGACGATCCTGGGGACCGACGGGCAGAAAATGTCCAAATCCAAGGGCAACACCATCAACCCCGACGATTACATCGCGCGGTACGGATCCGATGTGTTCCGCACTTTTTTGGCCTTTGGCTTTGCCTATACTGAAGGCGGGCCCTGGAGCGATGAAGGCGTACGTGCCGTCGCCAAGTTCATCGCGCGGGTGGAAAAGCTGGTCGAGGATACACTGCCGCTGCGCGCCAACGCCTCCGCCGCCGCGGCCGGTCCCGACCGCGATTTGCGGTACGCCCACCATTACGCCATCCGCGCCGTGACCACCGATGCCGACCGCTTCCAGTTCAACACCTCGATCGCCCGCCTGATGGAACTGCTCAACGCGATTCACAAGCGCCTGGGCGAAGGCGCGGCCGGCGCGATTGTTGTGGCGGCGGTCGATGATCTGCTGCGCCTGTTGGCTCCTTTCGCGCCGCACTTTGCGGAAGAAATGTGGGAACGTGCCGGTTATTCCGGTTCGATCTTCAACCAGCCCTGGCCGCTTTGTGACCCGGCGGCGCTGGAGCGCGAGACGGTAGAAATCGCGATCCAGCTCAACGGGCAGGTAAAATTCCGCCTCGATATTCCCGCCGTGGCCAGCCAGCAGGATGTTCGCGCGGCGGTGCTCGCGGACGCGCGGATGCAAGTGCTGCTCGGAAAACGTGAAATTGTCAAATTTATCTATGTACCCAAGCGCTTGGCCAATGTCGTTATTAAGCCTTGATGTCATTACGTCATTCATTAGTGGCATTTTTACTTGATTTTCTGAGCAGAAAGAGGGCGTATGAAAGAATCACAGCAGCCGGCACAAACCGGGACAGAACCTCGCGGTACACGCCGGCGCCGGCGCTGGTCTGACCGCGCCGACGGGCGGATGGTCCGCCGCGTCGACCCCTTTATCCGCTTCTTCCCCTTTGTCATGAAAGGCCGCAACGACTCGGCGATTTACTACACACAAAAGGTCGACGCCACCGCGCTGCTCGCTTACCTCGAGCGCAAAAATCAGGTCTCGCCCACCAAAGTCACGGTCTTTCACGCGGTGCTGGCGGCGATGATCCAGACCGTTGTCGCGCGCCCCGCCCTCAACCGCTTCATCATCGGTCGCCGCTTGTACCAGCGCGACACGATCGACATCGCCTTTATCGTCAAACGCACGTTCAGCGAAAAAGCGCAAGAGGAAGTCGTGCGCCATACCTTTGACCCCGATGACACCATCGACACGATCAGTGCCCGCATCGCCGGCGAAGTGAACAAAGTGCGTCAGGCGCCGGCTACCAGCCGCGGCGCCATTCACATCCTCGATGGCTTCCTGCGCCTGCCGCGACTCTTGCTGATGGGCCTGGTCAAGATTCTGGAAATCCTGGATTTTTTTGGCATCCTGCCGCGATCGCTGATCCAGGCCGACCCGATGCATACCAGCGCGTTTGTATCCAACCTCGGCAGCATCGGCACCGACGCGCCGTACCATCATTTATATGAATGGGGCACCACTTCCCTCTTTGCCGTGATCGGCGTCATCCACCCGGAAGCGGTTGTGATGCCCGACGGGTCCATCGAGGCGCGCCCGATCATGAATATCGGCTTTACCCTGGACGAGCGCATCGGCGACGGTTTCTATTTTGCCCAATCCATCCAGGGGATGACACGCCTGCTGGAAAACCCGGCGTGTTTGGAGACAACCGGGGCGTATCAGGCGTCGCGGCCGCCGGTCTAGGTTTCCGCCGCCCAATCGCGTGCTCGGGAGAGCGCGCGTTGCCAACCTCCGCGCAGGACGTGACGGCGCGCGGGGGACATCCCGGGTGTAAAAACACGATCGACGCGGCGTAACTCGACAATCTCCCGGCTGTTGTTCCACACCCCGGCGGCCAAGCCGGCAAAAAAAGCGGCCCCCAAGGCGGTGGTCTCGATATCGGCCGGGCGCTCGACCCGGCAGTCCAGCAAATCGGCCTGAAACTGCATCAGCGGCTCGCTGGCGCTGGCGCCGCCGTCGGCGCGCAAAACGGTCAGGCGCATGCCGGCGTCTTGTTCCATCGCGTCAATCAAATCCGCCACCTGGTAGGCGATCCCGTCCAGCACGGCGCGCGCGATCTGCGCGCGATGGGTGCCGCGGGTCAAACCGATCATCAGGCCGCGCGCGTACATGTCCCAGTGCGGCGCGCCCAGCCCTGTAAAGGCAGAGACAAAATACAGGTCGTCGGCGCTGGGTACCGTGGCCGCCAACGCGCTACACTCGGCCGCGGTCCGCACAATCCCCAGCTCGTCGCGGAGCCATTGCACCGACGAGCCGGCGTTGAACACCGATCCTTCCAGGGCATAACACACCCCCTCGCCGGTCTCCCAGGCCAGGGTCGACAACAGGCCCGCATGCGAGTGAACCCGCTGTGCGCCGGTGTTCATCAGCAAAAAGCACCCGGTGCCATAGGTGTTTTTGGCACTGCCCGCCTGTAGGCAGGCCTGACCGAACAATGCCGCGTGTTGGTCGCCAGCCACGCCGGTGATCGGGATGCCGGCAAACGCTTCCATGCCCGGCACCCCCGCGGCCACTTCGCCAATCCAGCCGCTGGACGGATGGATCCGCGGCAACAGGGAAAGTGGGATCCCCATGCGTGCGCACAACCAGGGATCCCATGTCCGTCGTTCCAGATCCATCAGCAGCGTGCGCGCAGCGTTGGTGACATCGGTCGCGTGCACGCGCCCGCCGGTCAGATGCCAGATCAGCCAAGTGTCGACGGTGCCAAAGGCCAACTCGCCCGCGGCGGCCGCCCGCGCGATTTCCGGCTCATGCTCGAGCAGCCATTGGATTTTTGTCGCCGAAAAATACGCGTCGATGACCAGGCCCGTGCGCTCCCGGATCGCTTCCTGGTCCCCCGCCGCCAGCAGGCGCGCGCACTGCGGGGCCGAGCGGCGGCATTGCCAGACGATGGCATGGTACGCCGGCCGCCCGCTGACGCGGTCCCACAACAAGGTGGTCTCACGTTGGTTGGTGATGCCGATGGCGGCGATTTCATCCGGCCGCACACCGGCTTGTTCCACACAGGCGCGCGCGGCGGCAAATTGACTGTCCAGGATATCCGCCGGGTCATGTTCCACCCAGCCGGGCCGGGGGTAGATCTGCGGGAATTCGATTTGCGCCTGCGCCAGCGGCCGGGCCTGGCGGTCGTATAAAATGGCCCGTGAGCTGGTCGTCCCCTGGTCGAGTGCCAGCACATATGATTTCACGATTCAGCCCCGCCCTCCTCAAATGGGAAACGGTGGTCGGTCAACCCCAGCGCGTCCCGCACCGCGATAAATTCCGCCATCACGCCCGGCGTAAACGGCACGCCTTTGTGGCGGCGCTCCAGCCAGGCCAAATGCTCTTTCTCTCCCGCGGTGTATATCCGCGCGGCGCCCGGCGCCTTTTTGGACCCGCGCAGTTCGCGCAGGATCTCGCCCGTCGTGCGGCGGAAATCCTCCGGTTCCGTGAACGCGGCCACATCGATCGCGAGGAAGAAGTGGCCCAGCCCATACGGCACCTGTTTGCCGTCGCGCACCCCGGTCAGCATCCGCAAAAAATGACCTTGCTGTAGCGCGGCGGACAAAATCTCCACCACCGTCGCGTAGCCGTATCCTTTGTACCCCGCCATCTCCTCCCCCACGCCGCCCAGCGGCGCCAGCGCCGCCGTCCCGCGGGTCAAATCTTCGAGAATGCCGGCGGAGTCGGTGCGGATCGCGCCTGCGGTGTCGATGACCTGGCCGGCAGGGGTGTCCTGCCCCACCCGCGCGTAGTACTCGATTTTGCCGCGTTGCACGATCGAAGTCGCGCAATCCAGCACAAAAGGAAAATCCTCGTCGGTGGGGATGCCGAACGTCAGCGGATTGGTGCCCAGCATGTTTTCCACACCAAACGTGGGCGCGATCGAAGGCCGCGCGTTGGTGCCGGTGATACCGATCATCCCCTGCTGTGTGGCCATCGTCGCGTAATAGCCGGCGATGCCGTAGTGGGTCGAGTTGCGCACCGCGACCATGCCCATGCCGTACAATCGCGCTTTGTCGATCGCGGTCTGCATCGCGCGCCGCCCGATCACCATCCCCATGCCATGGTGGCCGTCGACCACTTGTGTCGTCGGCCCCTCGCGCACGACCTCGTAATGGGTCACGGGGAACTGGATCCCGGCGCGGATGCGATCATAATAAATCGGCTTGAAACGGTTGGCCCCGTGTGAATCGATCCCTCGTTTGTCCGATTCGATCAACACATCGGCGCACACGGCCGCGTCGTCCGGCGGCACACCCAGGGCTGTGAACGCGTCGGCCATAAAGCGTTCGACCCGATCAAAAGGAACCCAGGTCGTTTTGGTCTCCATCTTCTTATCTCCTTATAAAGCAAAGCCCCCCACGTCCGGTCGGCGTACGCGGGGGGCGGGGGTACGATTCAGATGCGCGCGACGCCGCTGTCGCGGGCGGCCTGCGCCACCGCGGCGGCGACCGCGTCTTTGACGCGGCTATCAAACGCCGCCGGCAAAATATAGTCCGGCCGCAGTTCCTCGTCGGCCACCAGCCCGGCAATGGCCGTGGCCGCCGCGATCTTCATGGCGT
>CAYZME010000064.1:9396-10938 GCA_964479435.1 uncultured Oscillospiraceae bacterium | reverse complement strand
CCAGGTTGCCCAGAAGATCTTCTCGATGCGCAAAGTATACGCGCGGATCGCCAACCCGGAAAACCAGGAGGCCTTTACCCAATTGGGAATCCAGACGGTTTGTTCGACCAGCCTGGTGACGGATTGGCTGGTTGGCGCGCTGGCCGATGAACGCGAGCTCGACCGTGTACGGCTTTTTGACAGCAGTTTACGTTTTTCAACACTCGAGGTAACCAGGGAGATTGCAGGTTCGACTCTATCGGCTATTGAGCCCGATAACAATCAAATGGTATTTGGTGTTTTGCGAAACGGGAGGCTTCATTTGTATAACGCCTCTTTTCGTGTGCAATCCGGCGATGTCATTGTCATCTGCACACAGAGTTGAGCACGTGCGTAAAAAGAGATCTGCCTGAGGCCTATCGGGCCTAAAAAAGGAGAGGTTCGGACCATGAAGCTCATCATCGTCGGTGGCGGCAAAGTCGCGTACAATTTGATCGCCACTTTGCCCAGAGGGAAATGGAGCATCTCTGTCATTGAACAAATGTATGAAGAGAGTGAACGCCTGGCGGACGAACTGGATGTGACCGTCATCCATGGGGACGGGACCAGTCGGGAGACACTCGAATTTGCGGGTGCGAAGCAAGCGGACGTGTTGGTGGCCGTGACAGGCAGAGACGAGGACAATCTCATCGCTTGCCAGCTCGCAAAAATAGCCTTTGAGGTCAGGACATGCGTCGCCCGTGTCAACAATCCGAAAAACATGGAAATGTTCATCCGCATGGGAGTAGATAAAGTATACAGCGGAACGCAGTTGTTGGCAGATTTGATCGAACAGGAAATTGAATATGAAGGAATGCGCATGCTATACCGACTCGCCGGCACCAAGAAGCTGTTGATTGAATTCAGATTATCTCCACGCTCCCACGCGGTGGGGAAGACCTTGCAGGAATACCGTTTTGTCGGCACCAGTAAAGTCGTGCTGACCCGGCGCGCGGACGGCGCCATTGAGATGCCGGCCGGACCTTTGCGGATGTTGGCCGATGACACCATGATCATGGTCTGCGACGAATCGGAACAGAGCCGGATCTGGAATAGCATGGTCCGCTGATCGGGCGGGGAGATGCGGTTGTGCTCAAACTGAAAAAAGGGAAACACAACAGAATACGCGCTGTGCTGAGCAAACCGGCGCGCTTTATCACCTTGAGTTTTTTGTCGGTCATCGCCCTCGGCACCCTCTTGCTGGCATTGCCGGCCGCGTCACGCGATCACACTTCGATCGGACTGATGCGAGCCTGGTTTACCGCCACGTCCGCGACGTGCGTAACCGGTCTACTGACGGTTGACACCGCAACGCATTGGTCGTTGTTCGGGCAAATCGTCATCATCTTGCTGATTCAAATTGGCGGGTTGGGCCTGATCACCATCACCACTTTCTTTTTTGCCATGGCGCGGCGCAAGATCAGCTTCAAGACGATGATCGCGGCACAAGAGACGACGGCCAGTTTCCGCCTCAGCGATGTCATACGCCTGGCGCGGCGCATTGTCATGATCACCGGGGATCAC
>CAYZME010000064.1:0-9386 GCA_964479435.1 uncultured Oscillospiraceae bacterium | reverse complement strand
GGCATCGAGCTTGTAGGCGCGGGTCTTCTGGCCACACAATTTGTGCCTGTCTTTGGCTGGAAGCAGGGAATTTTTAAGTCGTTGTTTCACTCCATCTCAGCATTTTGCAATGCCGGTTTCGATCTGATGGGTGATGGGGCCGGCGGTCCTTTTTCCAGCCTGACCGTATGGAGTGGCAACGCGGTGGCCATTTTGACGACCGCAGCATTGGTGATTCTCGGCGGGCTGGGATTCATAGTCATCAACAGCCTGCTGGAATTTCGTCTCAAAAAACCGCTTCCGTTCCACAGCAAGCTGGTTCTATTTATGACAGGTGTGCTGTTGGTGGGAGGGACGATCTTGTTCCTGCTGATGGAGAGTGACAATCCTTCGCTGGGCGCATGGGGGGAGTTGCCGTTGGGTCAACGTCTTCTCTCGGCCTTTTTCCAGTCGGCCACGGCGAGGACGGCGGGCTTTAACAGTGTGGATCAAGCCGCTTTGACCGGTAGCTCCAAGCTGATCACCCTGTTGCTGATGTTCATCGGCGCCGCGCCCGGTTCGACAGGAGGCGGGATCAAAGTGACCACTTTCGCCATGTTGATTGCCGCGATCTTTGCCGAACTGCGCGGGTTTGAATATCCGGTTCTGCTTCGCCATCGCATCGCACGTGCGGTTTTTAATAAAGCTTTCCTGATCATGGCGCTGGGTTTGCTGGTTGTACTGGCGACGACTTTGGGCATGTCTTTTATAGAAAGTCAGCAGCTGCGCGCCGGCGTTTTCTCGGAGCTGGATCTTCTCTTTGAAGCGGTTTCCGCGTTTGGCACGGTCGGACTGAGCGCCGCCGGTACACCGGCGTTGCATACTGGGTCGTGGGTATTGCTGATTCTATCGATGATTGTGGGGCGGGTGGGGCCGGCGTCGTTCGCCATCAGTCTGATGCAGGAGACGCAGCCTGGTAAGCGGGAGATGGTATACCCGGAAGGGCGATGCATCGTTGGTTAAATAAAAAAACCGGCTAACAGCCGGTTTGGTGACCCTAAGGAGAATCGAACTCCTGTTTCCGCCTTGAGAGGGCGGCGTCTTGACCGCTTGACCATAGGGCCTTGACAGCTTTGTGATTATAGCATGGGATCGCTTTTTTGCGCAAGAGGACGGCGTAACGCCTAAGAGGATAGCGTTGCCACCACTCGCAAAATCGCGAATGAAAACACACATATGTTCCCCTTGCTGTGCTATACTATACGTTGTCCATTTTTGAAAAAATCGGGAGAGACGTATGGTACACGACATCCGAATTCGGGGAGCCCGCGAACATAATTTGAAAAATATCGACCTGGCGATTCCGCGTGATCGCCTGGTAGTGCTGACCGGTCTGTCTGGATCGGGCAAGTCGTCTTTAGCTTTTGACACCATCT
The DNA here is from genome assembly GCA_964479435.1 of uncultured Oscillospiraceae bacterium. Lineage (GTDB taxonomy): Bacteria > Bacillota > Clostridia > Saccharofermentanales > UBA5734 > JAAYKS01. The sequence goes on along the minus strand of CAYZME010000064.1, from coordinate 7,992 downwards.
ACGCCGAAGGGCAAAGGCGATATGTCGAATCCCTGTCTTCCTATGCGCGACAGTTTCTCGGGCAGATGGAAAAGCCGGATGTAGACGCCATTGAGGGGCTTTCTCCGGCAATCTCCATCGATCAAAAAACAACCAGCCGCAACCCGCGCTCCACAGTCGGAACGGTCACAGAAATATATGACTATCTGCGCTTGTTATACGCACGTGTCGGCGTACCCCACTGTCCATCGTGCGGCAAGCGCATCGAGCGGCAGACGGTCGATCAGATTGTCGATCAGATCATGCAATACCCAACCGGCAGCCGCTTGATTTTGCTGGCCCCGGTTGTGCGCGGCCGCAAAGGTGAATTTGGCAAACTGTTTGACGATTTACGCAAAGCGGGATATGTGCGGATCCGCATCGACGGATCGATGTATGAACTCGAAGAGCCCATCACATTGGAAAAAAACCGCAAACATTCCATTGAAGTCGTGATCGATCGGCTGATTTTGCGCGCCGATATCCGCGGCCGCCTCAGCGATTCGGCAGAGACGGCGATGAGTTTGTCCGATGGATTGTTGCTGGCCCACTTATCCGTTCCCGCCGCGGAGGGCTATGCCGAGGAGGAGCATCTTTTTTCACAGCGCTTTTCCTGTCCGGATTGCGGGGTCAGTCTGGGAGAGATCGCCCCGAGGATGTTTTCCTTCAACAATCCTTTTGGCGCTTGTCCGGAGTGTGCCGGTCTGGGACATATGATGCACATGGATCCCGATCTGATCGTCCAGGATGACTCGTTATCCATCAACCAGGGCGTGATTCGTGTCGGCGGATGGAACTTCGACGATCGGACCAGCTGGGCCCGCGCTTACGCGGAAGCGATGGCCGAGCATTACAAATTTTCATTAGATACACCTTTCCGGGAGTACCCTAAAAAGATTCAGCGGATGTTTCTGATGGGAAACAGCGGCGAAGTACTGACGTTGGATACCACCAACAGCAAATTTTCTCACGGCGAAACCTATCGCAACAGTTTTGAGGGAGTGGTGCCCAGCCTGGAGCGCCGTTACAGCGAAACCGATTCAGACGACATGAAGGAATACTACGAACAGTTCATGTCGGTTCGCGTATGTCCTTCATGCCGCGGCGCCCGCTTAAAACCTGAAAGCCTGGCGGTTACCATCGGCGGCAAAAACATATATGATTTGACCTGTTTGCCGATCCGCAAAGAAAAAGATTTTCTCGATCGGCTCACGTTTTCACGCCGGGAAGCGGAAATTGCGGAGCGGATCACCAAGGAATTGGACGCCAGACTGCGGTTTTTAATCGATGTCGGTCTGGACTATATGACGTTGTCCCGCGCCTCGGCCACGCTGTCCGGCGGCGAGGCCCAACGGATCCGCCTGGCGACACAAATCGGGTCCGGTTTGATGGGCGTACTCTACATCCTGGACGAGCCCAGCATCGGTTTGCATCAGCGCGACAACGCGCGTTTGCTGGGGACGCTGAAGCACTTGCGCGATCTGGGCAACACCGTGCTGGTCGTAGAGCATGACGAAGAAACCATTCGTGAAGCGGACTTCATCGTCGACATGGGGCCAGGTGCCGGAGAACAGGGCGGGGAGGTCGTGGCGACCGGGCCGGTCGGAGAGATCATGTCCAACGCGCATTCGATTACCGGCCAATACCTGCTTGGGGTCAGACGGATTGAAGTGCCGCCGGCGCGTCGGAAACTCAATGGCAAATACTTGACCATCCGCGGTGCGGCTGAAAATAACCTCAAAGAGATCGATGTACAGATCCCGCTGGGCGTGATCACTTGTATTACGGGTGTTTCCGGGTCGGGCAAAAGCTCGCTGGTCAACGGCATCATCCTCAAACGCCTCGAATCCGAACTCAACGGCGCGCGGCGGCGCCAGGGCAACTACCGGCAGATCGATGGCACGCAGCATCTGGACAAAGTCATCGCGATCAACCAAGCGCCCATCGGCCGTACCCCCCGTTCCAATCCGGCAACGTATACGGGATTGTTTGACCTGGTTCGCGAGTTGTACGCCAATACACCGGACGCGCGCGCGCGCGGATACAAACAGGGGCGATTCAGTTTCAACGTGCGCGGTGGGCGGTGTGAAGCCTGCCGCGGAGACGGCGTAAATAAAATCGAGATGCATTTCCTGCCGGATGTCTACGTCGTGTGTGACGTCTGCAAGGGCAAACGTTACAACCGTGAGACGCTGGATGTGTTATATAAAGGGAAGAACATCGCGGACGTACTCGATATGACAGTCGATGTCGCGTTGGAGTTTTTCCAGAATATTCCGCGCATCCGGCGCAAACTGGAGACGTTATGCGACGTGGGGTTGGGTTACATTCGCCTGGGCCAGCCATCCACCCAATTGTCGGGCGGGGAAGCGCAGCGTGTCAAACTGTCGACTGAATTGTCACGTCGCAGTACGGGGCGGACGTTCTATATTTTGGATGAGCCGACCACCGGATTGCACATATTTGACGTCCATAAATTGGTTGACATTTTAGGCAGACTGGCTGAAAATGGGAATACCGTTTTGGTCATTGAACACAATCTGGATGTAATAAAGACCTGTGATTACATCATCGACCTCGGCCCCGAAGGGGGAGAGGACGGTGGCCGGATCATCGCCGAAGGGACGCCGGAAGAGGTTGCACAGGTCGCAACGTCTTATACCGGTCAATATCTGGGCCGGATACTTGCCAAAGAACTGTGAGGAAGCATTCATATCCATGTCAAAATGTGTTATATGTAAAAAAAATACAGCTGTGGTTTTTACGACCCGATTCGAAGGCGGCCGGCAGGTCAATGAAGGCATCTGTCTGAAGTGCGCTTACAAAACCGGCCTGGGTGGAATCGGCGAGATGCTATCCGGTGCCGGGATCAACGATCAGAACATCGATGAAATCACGGAGCGCCTCAACCAGGCGATGTCGGGGCTGGAAGGCAGCCGGCCCGACGAAATGTTTCGGGCTGTGATTCAGCAACTCGATCCCGAAAATCGGGACGCGATGAGCAATCCTTTTCTCTCACTCTTACAAGGTAACGACGATGAGAGCGTGGATGAGGACGATGACAACCAGACAGACCATGGCAAACGGCATCGTTCGATCCGGGGTGAATTGTTGCCGGCGCCGGTAGGCGGTGAAGTGGAGCCCGCGCGTGAGAAGCAACGCGAAGACCGCTCCGACTCCGGGCGCTCCCGCCGCGAAGTGCGCCGGAAATTCCTGGACATGTATGGGATCAACCTGACGCGCAGGGCAGCCGCAGGGCACGTCGACCGCATCATCGGCCGTAAAAAAGAGCTGGAGCGCGTGGTACAGATATTGAACCGGCGCAATAAAAATAACCCTGTATTGCTGGGAGAACCCGGCGTAGGCAAGACGGCCATCGCCGAGGGACTGGCGGTCCGGATTGCCGAAGGCAACGTGCCGGCTAAGCTTTTGAACCAGGAAGTATATCTGCTGGATATGACCGCGTTGGTCGCCGGCACGCAATTTCGCGGCCAGTTTGAGAGCCGCATGAAGGGCGTGGTCGACGAAGCGAGGAAAGCCGGCAATATCATCTTAATCATCGACGAGTTACACAACATCATGGGCGCGGGCGATGCCGAAGGCGCCATGAACGCGGCCAATATCCTCAAACCGGCCCTGGCCAAAGGCGAAATCCGCGTCCTGGGTTCAACCACGCTCGATGAGTACCGCCGCTTTATTGAGAAAGATTCCGCGTTGGAGCGACGGTTTCAACGCGTCATTGTCGATGAGCCTTCGGTCGAAGATTCGATCGAGATTCTCAAAGGCATTCGCGACTATTATGAAAAGCATCACAATGTGACCTTTGACGGTGCGACGATCGAGTTCGCGGTCCGGATGGCGGATCGCTACATCACCGAACGCTTTTTGCCCGACAAAGCCATTGACTTGCTGGATGAGGCCGGATCCCAGGTCAATTTGCGCGACGAACGTCTGGTCCGCCTGGAAAAGCTGCGAACAGAACTGGCGGAACGAGAGGCGCTGCAGGATGATCTGTCCGAGCAGGAAGAATCGGCAGATGTCACATATTTTGAAAAACAAGCTGAAAATAAATCGACCATCCTTCGTTTGACCGAAGAGATTGAACAATTGCGTTCTGAGCTTCATCCCACGCCGATCGAACAGGCAGATATTGCCCATGTGGTCGAAATGTGGACGGGTATTCCGGTTCAGCGCATCTCCGAGACCGAGTCCGAGCGGTTGTTGCAACTGGAAGAGCGCCTTCACCGGCGGCTGATCGGGCAGCAGGAGGCGGTTTCCGCCGTATCCCGCGCCATTCGCAGGAACCGCGCGGGATTTGGCAAGAAACGCAAGCCGGCTTCCTTTATTTTTGTCGGCCCGACCGGCGTCGGTAAAACCGAGCTGGTCAAAGCACTGGCGGAAGTGATGTTCCAGAGCGAAGACGCGATGGTCCGTCTGGACATGTCTGAGTTTATGGAGCCTCACACGGTCAGCAAGCTGATCGGCTCGCCTCCCGGCTATATCGGTTATGACGACGGAGGCCAGTTGACGGAAAAAATCCGCCGCAAACCCTACTCCGTGATTTTGCTGGATGAGATCGAAAAAGCGCACGCCGATGTATTTAATATTCTGCTGCAGATATTGGACGATGGCCGATTGACTGACAGCCACGGGCGCCTGGTTAATTTTGAAAACACCATCATCATTATGACTTCCAATGCGGGGACCACTTTGAAATCCGACGGTTTCGGGTTTGGCGCCGACGGCTACGTCGCGTTGGAAAGCAGAGTTCAAACCGTGCTCAAAGAAATGTTCCGCCCGGAGTTTCTAAACCGGGTCGATGAGATCATTGTCTTCCACAGCCTCTCCCGTGAGGAGATCAGGGCAATTGTCGACCTGATGCTGCGTGAGGTGGAGACCAGCATGCAGGACAAAGGCCTGCGGATCGTTTTTGACGAAGCGGTCAAAGATGTGTTGGCCGAACGCGGTTATGACGAAAAGTACGGCGCCAGGCCGCTGAGAAAAACCATCCAGCGCCTCATCGAAGATCCCCTCGCGGATATGTTCCTATCCGGGGAGCTACGGGGCATCACCGGTGTCGCCGCTGTTTGGCGGGCGGACGCCATCGCTTTCGATCTGCTGTGAACAAGATGCGGGTGGCCGCTGCTCAATGAACTTGCGGCCACCCTGCCTCTATGCTTGTCTCTACATGCGCGCAAGGCCGGCCTGGCGGCCGTGTGGTCAGGTCCGGTAACTCCCGTTGATCCGGATATACTCATAGGTGAGGTCGCACGTCCACACCCGATCCCAGGCTTCGCCCTCATTCAGATCTATTTCGATCAGCACTTCATTCTGGGACAAGATTTCTTTTGCCCGGATTTCGTCAAAAGCAACCGCCGCCCCCTGACGGCACACCGTCAGGTCGCCCATGCGGATGTCACACCGGTTGGGATCGAATTGCGCGCCTGAATATCCGGCGGCTGTCAAGATGCGGCCCCAGTTCGCGTCTTCGCCAAACAGCGCGGTTTTGACCAGAGGCGATTTGGCGATTGCCTGGACGATGCGGTATGCGTCCTGCGCGCTGCGAGCGTGAACGGCTTTGATCTCGGCCAATTTAGACGCACCCTCGCCATCGCGTGCGATCAGGCGCGCCAGGGATTCGCAAACGAACTGAAACGCCGCGTCCAGATCGGGGTCCGGGGTCGTAATGCGCGGATTGTTTGCGCAACCATTCGCAAGCGCCGCCACCATGTCACATACACTGGTGTCGCCGTCGACCGTGACACGGTTGAATGACGTGGCCACCGCTTTTTGCAACGTATCTTGCAGAACGGTGCGCTCGACCGAGCAATCCGTCGTGATCATGCCGATCATGGTCGCCATGTCGGGGTGAATCATGCCGGAGCCTTTGGCGATACCGGATACGGTCACAGTTTTTCCATGCTTGGTAAAAGATACAGTGACTTCTTTGGGAATGGTATCGGTTGTCATCATCGCGGCCATGGCTGAATGGCCGGCTTGCGCGTCGCGGCCCAGCGATTGCGCCGCGATCTGAATTCCCGGCAATAGTTTTTGCATGGGCAGGGGAAAGCCAATGACGCCGGTTGAGTTGAACAGAACCTCCTGGGGCGCGCAACCGATCTGCGCCGCAAGTGCCTGAACGACACGCAGCGCGTCCAAGTCGCCCTGCGGGCCCACACAGGCATTGGCATTGCCACTGTTGACCAGAAAGGCTCGCGCGGTTCCGTTGCGCGCATGCGCCATACTCAACTGTAATGAATGGCCTTTGACCAAATTGCGGGTAAAAACCGCGGCACAAGTCGCGGGCACGTCGGAGACGACCAGGGAAAGGTCGGGCGCCCCGTTTTTTTTGATGCCGCAGGCTACGCCACAGGCGCGAAATCCCAAGGGACTGACGATGCTGCCGGGTTGTTGCTCCATGCGGGATGTGACCTCCGATTCATTGCATTTCTAGTGGCGATCCAAGACGTGAAAAGCGGTAAAATTATCTATAAGCTAGCAAAGTCGGTATCAAAAAGCAACGGAAAGGGGCCCCGCGCGCTGCGAAATCCCGTTCTTTCTATACGCCTCTACACCAACAGCCTTGAATCATGATACGCTATAACGGAACTCAAATCGTCGCCAGGGTTCATACGCTTCGGCAACAGGGAGGGTCGCATATGGGATTGTTTAATTTTATCAAATCGCAGTTTATCGAGGTCATCGAATGGACGGATGACAGCAATGATTTGATGGTCTACCGCTTTGCCGATGCCGGCAAAGAAATCAACATGGGGGCTCAGCTGACGGTGCGTGAGTCTCAAGTGGCAATTTTTGTCAACGAAGGGCAGATCGCCGACGTGTTTACGCCGGGGCGGTACGAATTGACGACTGAGAATTTGCCGATCTTGACGATGCTGCGGTCATGGAAATATGGCTTTCGTTCCCCGTTTAAGTCGGAAGTCTATTTTGTGAACACGCATCAGTTCACCGACCAGAAATGGGGGACGGCAAATCCGGTGATGATGCGGGACGACGATTTTGGTGTCATCCGGATTCGCGGTTTTGGCATTTATTCCTTCCGCGTCGCGGACGCCGCGCAATTTTTGCGTGAAGTTTTCGGTACCCAATCGGAGTTTTCGACGGAGGGTATCAGTGGCCAGTTGCGCAAATCGATTGTTTCTTTGTTTAGTGAAGTGTTAGGCGAGAGTAAAATTCCCGCGTTGCAGTTGGCCTCACAGTATTCAGAGATCAGCGGCCTGATCGCAGCGCGTGCCGGTGCAGAATTTGCGCATCTCGGTTTGGAATTGGTGCGACTGGTCGTTGAGAATATTTCATTGCCGGAAGAAGTAGAGAAGGCCATCGACGCACGCACACAGATGAATGTGGTGGGAGATCTGGGAAGCTATACGCAATTCCAGACTGCGAACGCGATTGGCAAGAGCGCCGATCGGCCGGGCGGCGCCGGCCTGGACGGGGCCGGACTGGGGGTCGGTCTGGGATTGGGAGCGGCGGTGGCGCAATCCATGGCCGGAGCGTTCCAACCTCAAACGCAACCGCCCGCCACCACAGCATTGGGCGGCAACGCCACAGCATCGGGCGGCACCGTCACAACATCGGGTGGCACCGCCCCTCAGGCCATGATCGCTTGTCCGTCGTGCGCGGAAGCGGTTCCCGCACATGTCAAGTTTTGCCCGGAATGCGGCAAAGCGATGCAGGCGACGTGCCAGGAGTGCGGCAAGCCGGCCGGGAACGCCAAGTTTTGCCCTGAATGTGGAGCAAAAGTTGAACGATAAGATGCCCTGCGCGAGGCGCCGCGCAGGGTGGGCAAGGGGTTCTTGACAAGCTTCTTGGCCGGTCGCTATAATATCCCCGTTCGCCTGAGCGCTTTTGTGTAAACGGAACACGTATGCAAGGGACCGGCCGGGGAACGATTTGCGCCTTTAGCTCAGTTGGTAGAGCAACTGACTCTTAATCAGTGGGCCCCGGGTTCGA
>CAYZME010000063.1:10656-11053 GCA_964479435.1 uncultured Oscillospiraceae bacterium | reverse complement strand
TGTATTTCCTCCATCGCGAGCAACCGTTGCGACCGCAAGCCTCGGTTCGCCACATCCTGCTCTCGGCCAACCGCGAGACGGCCACCACCGAGCAATTGCAGGCCGCGCGGACCAAAGCCGACGACATCCTGGCAAAAATCACCGACGAAGCTTCGTTTGTCGCGCTGGTCAAAACGGAGACGGACGATGTGTCCTCGATTTCCGCGGGCGGCCTGTTCACCGGGTTGGATGAGAATTCGAGTTTTGTCAAAGAATTTCTCAACTGGTCGATTGATACGGCCCGGAAACCCGGCGATGTCGCGGTCGTGCAGACGGAATACGGCTACCATGTGATGTATTTTGTCGAATGGGTGCCGTCGTGGGAAAATACCGTCCGCGACCGCTTGCAGACACAGGC
>CAYZME010000063.1:0-10646 GCA_964479435.1 uncultured Oscillospiraceae bacterium | reverse complement strand
CGTATGAAGAATACATCACCGATCTGCTTGTCAACGACGCCCGTTTCGATTATAATTTTAATTCGTTCGCGCAACGCTTCATTCGCTGACGCGCGACACGACCGCACATTGCCGCCGCGCGCGATCGCGAAGTGGGGCGCGGCGCGCAGAGGAGCGAACAGAGACTGAAAAAAGCACAATCGAAAACAAAAGTAATACAAAAAAGGGAAAAATGCGCCGCGTTTTTCTCTCTTTTTGCTGTGCGAAATGGTTTGACACACCCCTGGACCGGTGCTAGAATACTCTAGCTGTTGTAACGTGGGATGTTTTCGCCTATCCGCCGTATATGCGTTCACATCCCCTGTTTTTGTACCTGGACAGTGATGCATCCGCATTCGAATCGACGGCACACATCTGGTTCCAGGCATGGGTGTGCGACCACAGATTCAAACCGTCGGCTGCGCCGACTATACGTGAGGTGATCTTTCATGGTGCGTCCCGTCAAGATCCAACTGGGAAGAACCGAAAGGATGTCTTTCTCCAAGATCGACGAAGTCGTCGATATCCCCGATTTGATCGAGATCCAGAAGCGCTCTTACCAGTGGTTCCTCGACGAGGGATTGATGGAGGTCCTGCGCGACGTCTCGCCGATCCGGGATTTTTCCGGTGAGATTGAGCTTTCCTTTATCGACAAAGAATTCGATATCGGCGCGCCGACCTATTCGATCGAAGAATGCAAAGAGCGCGATTCCAACTATGCCGCTCCGCTCAAAGTAAAAGTTCGTTTCCATAATAAGCGAGACGACATCATCAAGGACCAGTCGATTTATATCGGTGAATTTCCCATCATGACCGACACCGGCACGTTTATCATCAACGGAGCCGAGCGCGTCATCATCAGTCAGCTGGTTCGCTCTCCCGGCGCGTATTTTACCCCCGGCGAGGACAAAGGCGACAAACAGCTTTACAATTCGCAAATCATCCCCAATCGCGGCGCGTGGCTCGAATACGAGACCGACGCCAACGATTTGTTGTGGGTTCGCGTCGACCGCACGCGTAAATTCCATCTCACCGTTTTGTTGCGCAGCTTGGGCTTTGGCACGGACGAAGAAATTCTCGCGTTATTTGGCGAGTCCGCCATCCTCAACGCCACATTGGGCAAAGACATCTGCCGCACACGTGAAGAAGGCTTGCAGGAACTGTACCGCAAATTGCGCCCGGGTGAGCCCGTGTCGGTCGAAGGCGCGGAAACCCTGCTGAACAATATGTTCTTTGACGCCAAGCGCTATGACTTGGGCCGCTTTGGCATCTATAAGTTGAATAAGAAACTGGCCCTGGCCACGCGCCTGGTCGGGCATCGGGCCGCGGAGACCGTCGTCGACGCCAACGGTGAGATCGTGGTGGTCGCAGGCGAGACCATTACCGCGGACATCGCGCAAGCGATCCAGGCATCCAGTGTCAATGAGGTATGGGTGCACCCGGTGATTGTCACCGGCAACACCGTCACGACGTTGGACGAGCCCATCAAGATCATCGGCAACAACCGGGTCGACGCGGCGGAGTTCATCACCGCCAGCATGGACCCGGCCCATATCGAGGGTCTGGATCTCGCGTCCCTGGGGATCACGGAACGCGTCCGCATCCCGGTCCTCAAAGAGATCATGGCCGAAGCCAAAGCGTCCAAAGACCCTGCCGAAACCCTGCGTGACCTGCTGCGCGCCCGCGTCTCCGACCTGATGCCCAAGCATTTGACGGTCGAGGACATCGTCGCCTCGGTCAGCTATATGATCGGCTTGCCATACGGGATCGGCTCGACCGACGACATCGATCACCTGGGCAATCGCCGCATCCGCTCGGTGGGCGAATTGCTGCAGAACCAGATTCGCGTCGGCTTCGCGCGGATGGAACGCGTCGTGCGCGAACGGATGGGGACCACGGACATGCTGACGGCGACGCCGCAGCAGCTGGTCAACACCCGCCCGGTCAGCGCCGCGATCAAAGAATTCTTCGGCTCCAGCCAATTATCCCAGTTTATGGATCAGCCCAACCCGCTGGCTGAGCTGACACAGAAGCGCCGTCTGTCGGCGTTGGGCCCGGGCGGCCTGAGCCGCGACCGCGCCAACTTTGAAGTGCGCGACGTCCACGCCTCGCACTACGGCCGTATGTGCCCGATCGAGACGCCGGAAGGACCCAACATCGGCCTGATCAACTCGCTTGCCACGTACGCGCGGGTCAACAAATACGGTTTCCTCGAAACCCCCTACCGCGTGTACGACAAAGTAAACGGGGTGGTGACCGACGAAGTCCGCTATATGACCGCCGACGAAGAAGATTACTATTATATCGCGCAGGCCAATGAGCCTTTGGACGAAGAGAACCGCTTTGTGCAAAAACGCGTGGTGTGCCGCTATCTGGACAAGTTTATCGAGCGTGAGCCGTCTCAGGTTGACCTGATGGACGTCTCACCCAAACAATTGGTGTCGGTCGCCACCGCGCTCATCCCTTTCCTGGGCAATGACGACGCAAACCGCGCGCTGATGGGTTCCAACATGCAGCGGCAGGCCGTGCCGTTGATCCAGCCGGAAGCGCCGATCATCGGCACCGGTATGGAGCACCGCACCGCCAAAGACTCGGGCGTGTGCAAAGTGGCCAAACGCGACGGCGTGGTCGAATTTGTCAGCTCGCGCAAAATTATCGTGCGCGTGGACCGCTTGACCCGCGACACGTACAGTCTGGTCAAGTACATCCGCTCCAACCAGGGCACGTGTATCAACCAGCGGCCGCTGGTTCGCGTCGGCGATCAGGTCCGGGCCGGCGACATCATCGCCGACGGCCCTTCGACGGAAAACGGCGAAATCGCTCTGGGCAAGAACGTCCTGATCGGCTTCATGACATGGGAAGGCTACAACTACGAGGACGCGGTTCTGATCAGCGAACGGCTGGTGTGGGACGACGTGTACACCTCGATTCACATCGAAGAATATGAGTGCGAAGCGCGCGATACCAAACTCGGTCCCGAGGAAATCACGCGTGAGATTCCCAACGTCGGCGACGAAGCGCTTAAAGACCTCGACGAAACCGGTGTCATCCGCATCGGCGCCGAGGTGCGCTCGGGCGACATCATCGTCGGCAAAGTGACACCCAAAGGTGAGACGGAGCTGACCGCGGAGGAGCGTTTGTATCGCGCGATCTTCGGGGAGAAAATCCGCGAAGTGCGTGACACCTCCGTCCGCGTCCCACACGGTGAGTCCGGGATCGTCGTCGATGTCAAAACCTTTACCCGTGAGAACAACGACGAGCTCAAGCACGGCGTCAACAAATTGGTGCGCGTCTACATCGCGCAAAAACGCAAAATTTCCGTCGGCGACAAAATGGCCGGCCGTCACGGCAACAAAGGCGTCGTATCGCGGATTTTGCCGGTCGAGGACATGCCGTTCCTCGCCGACGGCACACCCTTGGACATTGTTCTCAACCCGCTGGGCGTGCCCTCGCGTATGAACATCGGCCAGTTGCTGGAAGTCCACCTGGGCCGCACGGCCAAACTGCTGGGCTGGAAGGTCGCCACGCCGGTCTTTGACGGCGCGACCGAAGAGGATGTCATCGAGGCTTTCCGCCTGGCGGAGCTGGATGACGACGGCAAAACGGTTCTGTACGACGGCCGTACCGGTGACCGGTTCGAAAACAAAGTGACGATCGGCATCATGTACTACCTCAAATTGCTGCACCTGGTCGATGACAAAATCCACGCCCGCTCGATTGGCCCCTACTCGCTGGTCACCCAGCAGCCGCTCGGCGGCAAAGCCCAGTTCGGCGGACAGCGATTCGGCGAAATGGAGGTTTGGGCACTCGAGGCGTACGGCGCGTCCTATACGCTCCAGGAGATTTTGACGGTCAAGTCCGACGACATCACCGGCCGGACCAAGACCTACGAAGCCATCGTAAAAGGGGAGAACGTACCCGAATCCGGTGTTCCGGAATCCTTCAAGGTTCTGGTCAAGGAGCTGCAAAGCCTGGCGTTGGACGTCCGTGTGTACACCGGCGACAACAGCATGATCGATATCAAAGAGTCGGTCGATGACGATCACGACGCGGCCGACTACGACGGTGAATCCCTGCGGCCCGCCGACCTGTTTGGTGAATTGCCCGCCGACGAATCGGATTTCCTGGTTCCCGGCTTTACCGAGGTTCGCTTCGACGCCAACGGCATCGAAGTTGAAGTCGTCCCCACCGACGACGAAGAGGAGCAGGGAGAAGACGGGGAGGATTTCGCGGACGTCGCGTCCGACCCGCAAGGCGATGAAAACGCCGTCGATCAAGAAGGCGAGGATGACAATCTATGATGGATAACACAGCGAAAAACCCGTCTTTCGAGATGACCAACATCGAGGCGATCGGCATTGGCCTGGCGTCTCCTGAGAAAATACTGGAATGGTCGCGCGGGGAGGTCAAAAAACCCGAGACCATCAACTACCGCACCCTGAAGCCGGAGCGTGACGGTCTGTTCTGCGAAAAGATCTTCGGTCCGCAAAAGGACTGGGAGTGCCATTGCGGCAAATACAAAAAGATCCGGTATCGGGGGATCGTCTGCGATCGCTGCGGCGTCGAAGTCACCAAAGCGAAAGTACGCCGCGAGCGTCTGGGGCACATCAAACTGGCCGCCCCCGTATCCCATATCTGGTATTTCCGGGGAATCCCCAGCCGGATGGGACTGATCCTCGATCTGTCCCCGCGCATGCTGGAAAAAGTGCTGTATTTTGCCGCTTATATCGTGCTCAACCCCGGCAACGACAAAGAGACCGGGCTGAGTAAAAAGCAGATTCTCACCGATCAGGAATTCCGGAAAAAACAGCAGGAGTTCGGACGCAATGCCTTTCGCGCGGCGATGGGCGCCGAAGCCGTCAAAGAACTGCTGGCCGAAATCGACATCGACGAGATGGCCGCCGAGCTGCGCGAAGAGTTCCGCACCGCCACCGGCCAAAAGAAAACCCGGATCATCAAGCGCCTCGAAGTCGTCGAAGCCTTCAAAAAATCCGGCAACCGTCCGGAGTGGATGGTTCTCGATGTCCTGCCCGTGTTGCCGCCCGATTTGCGCCCGATGGTGCAACTGGACGGCGGCCGCTTCGCGACCTCGGATCTCAACGATCTGTACCGCCGCGTGATCAACCGCAACAACCGTTTGAACAAACTCCTACAGCTGGGCGCCCCGGAAATCATCATCCGCAACGAAAAACGCATGTTGCAGGAATCGGTGGATGCCCTGATCGACAACGGCCGCCGCGGCCGCCCGGTCACCGGGGCCGGCAATCGCGCGCTCAAATCGTTGTCCGATTTGCTCAAAGGCAAGCAGGGCCGCTTCCGCCAGAATCTGTTGGGCAAGCGTGTCGACTACTCCGGCCGTTCGGTCATCGTGGTCGGCCCCGAGCTCAAGCTGCACCAGTGCGGCCTGCCCAAGGAGATGGCGCTCGAGCTGTTCAAGCCGTTCGTGATGAAAAAAATCGTCCAGGAAGAGTACGCGCACAACATCAAGACCGCCCGCCGGCTGGTCGAGCGCGCGGGCGATGTCGTGTGGGACATCCTCGAAGAAGTGATCAAAGACCACCCTGTGCTGCTCAACCGCGCGCCGACGTTGCACCGTCTGGGCATCCAGGCGTTCGAGCCGGTCCTGGTTGAGGGTCGCGCCATCCAACTGCACCCGTTGGTCTGCACCGCTTACAACGCGGACTTTGACGGCGACCAGATGGCCGTACACGTCCCGCTGTCTGCCGAAGCGCAGGCTGAAGCGCGTTTCCTGATGCTGTCGGCCAACAACCTGCTCAAGCCGCAAGACGGCAAACCGGTCACGGTCCCCACCCAGGACATGGTCATGGGTTGCTACTATCTGACCATCGACATGCCGGATGAGGCGGGCGAGGGCAAAGTCTTCTCGTCGATCGACGAGGCCGTCATGGCGTATGATTCCGGCAAACTGGGTTTACACGCGACGATCAAGGTGCGCATGCAGCGCGAGTTTAACGGCGAGCCGCGCACCGGATTGACGCAGAGCACCCTGGGCCGTTTTATCGCTAACGAAATCATCCCGCAGGACCTCGGTTTTGTCGATCGCACGCAAGAAGAAAACCTCTTCAAGCTCGAATACGATCAGTTGATTTCCCGCGGCGATCTGCAAAAAATCATCGACCGCTGCATCCGTGTCAAAGGCATCTCGGAGACGGCGGCCATTCTCGATCAGATCAAAGCGATGGGGTTCAAATACTCCACACGCGGCGGCATTTCGATTGGTATTTTCGATATGATCGTCCCCGACATCAAGAAGCAGTATGTCGATGAGGCGGAGGCCAAAGTCGACCAGATCAACCGCCGTTTCCAACGCGGATTGCTCAACGACGACGGCCGTTACCAGGCCGTGGTCGAGACCTGGCTGGAGACGACAGACAAGATCACTGAGGCGCTCAAAGCCAATCTCGGCCGTTACAACCCGGTCAATATGATGTCGCAGTCCGGTGCCCGCGGCAACATCAACCAGATCAAACAGCTGGCCGGCATGCGTGGCAATATGAGTGACACCAGTGGCCGCACGATTGAGATTCCGATCAAATCCAATCTGCGCGAAGGCATGAACGTGTTGGAATTCTTCATTTCCAGCCATGGCGCGCGCAAATCCTTGTCCGACACCGCGCTCAAAACCGCCGACTCGGGCTACCTGACCCGCCGCCTCGTCGACGTCGCGCAAGACGTCATCATCCGCGAGGACGATTGCGGCACCGATGAGTATGTCGAAGCGGTGCAACTGACGGTGGGCAGCAAGTCCAAACGGGTGCTCAAATCCCTGTCTGACCGCATCATCGGCCGCAACGCGGCCCGGGATGTGATCCACCCCGAAACGGGTGAAGTGCTGGTCGAAAAAGACCAGATGATCGACGAAGAGACGGCGTCGCGGGTGGTCGCGGCCGGCATCGCGCGCGTTCCGATCCGCTCGATCCTCGCCTGCCATGCGAAAACCGGCGTCTGCGCCAAGTGCTATGGCATGAACCTGGCCACCGGCGAAGCCGCGGTGGGCGGCGAGGCCGTGGGAATCATGGCCGCCCAATCGATTGGCGAGCCCGGCACGCAGCTGACCATGCGTACGTTCCACACCGGCGGTATCGCTTCCGGAGACGACATTACGCAAGGTCTGCCCCGCGTTGAGGAATTGTTCGAAGCCAGAAAGCCCAAAGGACAAGCGGTGATGGCCGAGATCGACGGCACCGTCCGCATCGAAGAACAAGCCCGCAACAAACGGGAAGTGATCGTGACTGCCGCCGACGCGGAGGCCGCCAATTATGAGATCCCGTATGGCGCCAGTCTGCTGGTGGATAACGGGGATCTCATCGAGGCCGGTGACCGTTTGACCGACGGCTCCGCCAACCCGCACGACATCATGAAGATCAAAGGTGTGACCGGTGTGCAACGCTATATCATCGACGAGGTGTTGATGGTGTAC
This sequence comes from uncultured Oscillospiraceae bacterium, assembly GCA_964479435.1. Taxonomy (GTDB): domain Bacteria; phylum Bacillota; class Clostridia; order Saccharofermentanales; family UBA5734; genus JAAYKS01. Next base: position 3,187 of record CAYZME010000063.1, on the reverse strand, counting down.
AACAACAACGGCGTTGATATCAACGAAAAACACATCGAGATCATCGTGCGGCAAATGATGCGCAAAGTGCGCGTGGACGATCCGGGAGATACCGATCTGCTGACCGGCGGCATCGTCGACGTGTTTGACTTTGAAGACGCGAACGAACGCGCCGCAGCGGCTGAGCGCATTCCCGCCAGCGGCAAACGCGTGCTACTGGGGATTACCAAAGCCTCGCTGGCCACCGATTCGTTCTTGTCAGCAGCCTCTTTCCAGGAGACCACGCGTGTCTTGACCGACGCGGCCGTCAAAGGCAAGATCGACCCGTTGCTCGGGCTCAAAGAGAACGTCATCATCGGCAAACTGATCCCCGCCGGTACCGGTATCCCCGTCTACCGCCAGATCAGCGCGGTGCCGGTGGTCGAGGAAAACATGGAGTTGCTGGCCCGGGCCGGGAGCTGACGCGATCACCCGCCCAGAAAAAGCCTGAAAATAAACGCCCGGTGCGGTTGAACCCACCGGGCGTTTTCTTTTATCACAGTCCGGTTCCGTTCGCGCTCAAGTCAGCCGCAAAGCGCCGCCAAAGTCTTGCGGGAGCCGGGTGACAACCCCGGCCCGCCCGGAATAGACGTCGGTCAGTGTGCGCAAGACCTCGGCGTCCTCGCTGCGGAACACCAGCGGCGTCGCGCAAGACAATTGCGCCCAGGCCAACGCCTCGGCAAGCGCCGCCAGATCCGGCCGCGCCCCCAGCGAGGTGAAATCGAGGCCGATCACGGGCTCTTCGTCCTCCATGGCGTCCATCACCAGATCCTGCAACTGTGCCACATCGTCGACCGGGTGAAACGTCAGCGACGCGACAGGCGGGGCGTCCACAACCACGCGTGAGGAGGCCAGCCGGGGGGGCTGGGCAGCCGGCACGGTCGCCGACTGCGATGCCGGCGACGGCGGCATGGCGCGGAGGCTCCGCGCCAGCACCGCGATGTGCTCGGGGGTGGTGCCGCAGCAGCCTCCGACCAGACGGCACAACCCCGAGCGCACAAAGGGCAGCAATTGCGCGGCAAACGTGTCGGGATCCATATCAAAAACGGTGCGGCCATCCTCGACGCGCGGCATGCCGGCGTTCGGTTTGCAAATGACCGGCACAGTCGCCATATCCTGCAGGGTCGCCAGCACCCGGCCCATATCCGCGGGCCCGGTCGAGCAATTGGCGCCAAACCCGTCCGCCCCCGCCGCCGCCAAGGCGATCGCGGCGGCGGCGGGATCATCGCCGGACAAGGTTTTTCCACCCGGGTCAAAAGTCAGCGTCACCAGAACCGGCAGGTCACATTCCGCGCGGATCGCGCGCAGCGCGGCGCGCGCTTGCCCCAGGTCCATCATCGTTTCGATGGAAAATAAGTCGACGCCGCCGGCCAGCAATCCCCGCACCTGCCGGCGGTAGACCGCGACCAGATCGTCAGCGGACAGGTCGCCGGCCGGCAGGAGAAAACGGCCCGTCGGTCCGATGTCTCCCGACACCAGCAGCGGCTGCGTGCCATCCGCGCCCGCGCCCAGAGCCGCGTCCCGTGCGGCCACGGCCACGCGGGCCAGATCGCGGTTGAGCGCCTCGACGCGCTCGGGCCCGATGCCAAAATGTCCCAGCTTGATCTCATTGGCGCCAAATGTGCAGGTCACGGCGATGTGGGCACCGGCGAGAAAGTACGCGCGGTGCATATCGAACAACAGCGGGCGGTGCGCGAGCGCCCACGTCTCGGGGCAGACACCCGCCGGCATACCCTGCGCCTGCAACCACGTGCCGGTCGCGCCGTCCAGCAACAAGGGGCGGGCCTCGATGAGTTTGGCAAAATCTTTCCGCAGCATGTTGATCACCTCTTGCCGGCATTATAACCGCCGCCGTGACGACACGCCACCTCGCCGGACCGCATCGGTGCCCCGCATTTCCGCACGTGTTAGAATGGGAAGGCACGAACGGAGGAATCAGTCTATGAAACCCAAAAACATCACACGTCGCGCACGCTCTTTTCGTCGCGGAATGGCGGCTTTTTTAGTCCTCCTGTTGGCTGTCACCGGCTATACGGTGTATGCCGGCCGCCGGGACCGGCTCCCGGAAGTCCGCGTCGGCGAAGTGACGATGGGCGATGTGATCTCTTATCTCAATGTGACGACGGATATCCAACCCAGCCGGATCCAGGAGGAGACCGTCCCCGGGCAATGGGTCAAAACCGTACACGTCCAAAAAGGGGAGCGTGTGACCGCGGGGCAGCTGCTGGTGACATTTGATACGCAACCTTTGCAGCAGGCGTACGACGACGCGGTCGCGCTCAGCGAAAAAACCGCGGCGGCTTTGGCCGATTCGACCCGCGCCATGCAGGAATTGCAGGCCGCCACGGCCGCTTCGGCAGCGGAAAGCGCGCAGCAATTGGCGGCGGTGCAAGCCAGCATCGAGGATTTGATGCAGACCTTCGACGAGATCGGGCAGACGATGCGGGAGATCGAAGAACGATTGGAGAACCCATCCATCGAATGGCCGACCGGAACGCCGACTTTGCCGATGCTGCCCACGTTGCCGTCTTTCCCGACCGGTTTGCCGACGGTGCCGTCGGCCACGCCCACACCCACTGCCACGCCCACACCCACTGCCGCGCCCACGACCACTGCGTCTCCGACGACTGAGTCTACGACACCTGTGTCGACAACGACTGTGTCTACAACGACTGAGTCGACGACAGCGGCCGAGGGGGAACTGCGGGTGTTTTCGCGCGCGGCGGACGCGACAAGGAATGTATCCGCCTCGATGATGGATCCCTCGATGCTGGCGGCGCTGGGATCGATGGGCGGTCTGGGCACGGCGTCCACCCAGTTGGAATCGCTGCTGAACATGGCCCAGGGAACCCATATACAAGCCCTGCAAACCGAAGAAGCCGCGCGGCTGGCGTTGGAAAACGCCGTAACGGAAATCCGCGCGACCTTTGGCGGGATCGTGTACGCGCTCCACGCGACCGCCGGGGAAATGACGCCGGCGGCGTCCACGGGATTGAACCTGGGGCTGGGCAACACCGAGACGCCGACGGTTGTGGTGTATGACGACGCCCGTCTGTTGGCGACGTTCCGGGTCGGGCGCGGTGAAGCCAAGAAATTGTCGGTCGGCATGCCGGTCGAGTTTCAGCAGGAGGGGACGACTTTCACCGGCTCGATCCGTTACATCGCGACG
>CAYZME010000062.1:0-11268 GCA_964479435.1 uncultured Oscillospiraceae bacterium | reverse complement strand
TAAAAGCGGCGGAGGAGGATAGATGAACGACAAATTGCGCGATGATTCGGTTGATCTGTTGTTTGACGCGATCCTGACACTCCGCAACCGCCAGGAGTGCTATTCTTTTTTTGAGGATGTGTGCACCGTGGCCGAATTGAAATCATTGGCTATGCGTCTGCATGTGGCTGTTCTATTAGAGCGAGGTATGAAATATACGGATATTTGCGAGCTGACCGGTGCCAGCACCGCTACCATCAGCCGTGTCAACCGGTCGCTGTTCTACGGGGCGGACGGCTACTTAACCGTATTGGACCGGTTGCGGAAAGACGGCAGGATCCCCGGACCCTGACCGGTCTATTCCCGACCGCAGAAAGGGATGGATGGGATGGGTCTGATCGAAAAAATATTTGGTACACATAGCGAGCGTGAAATCAAAAGGCTTCGACCGCTTGTTGACCACATCGAATCGTTGCGCGAAACATATCAGAGGATGGAAGAGTCCGAGCTCAAAGGGGTTACGGAACGTTTGCGCGCGCGGTTATCCGCCGGTGAAGAACTGGACGACATCCTGCCCGACGCGTATGCCGCCGTCGGGGAGGCCGCCAGCCGGGTGATCGGGCAATTCCCCTATCGCACCCAATTTTTAGGCGGCATCGTGTTACATCAAGGCCGGATCGCCGAGCTTAAAACCGGCGAAGGCAAGACATTGATGTCGACTTTGCCCGCATACCTGAACGCGCTGGCTGGCCAGGGGGTCCATATCGTCACGGTCAACGAATATTTGGCCAAACGCGACAGTGAATGGATGGGAAAGATCTATCGCTATTTGGGGCTCCGTGTAGGTTTGATTGCCCATGGCATGGATCACGATGAAAGACGTCAATCGTACGCATGTGACATTACGTACGGAACCAACAACGAGTATGGGTTTGATTACCTGCGTGACAATATGGTCACATATAAAGAAGAGCGGGTTCAGCGGGGGCTCCATTTCGCGATTGTCGACGAAGTCGACAGCATTTTAATCGATGAGGCGCGTACCCCGCTGATCATTTCCGGTATGGGTGGGGAAGCGACCGACCTGTACGCCCGGGCGGACCAGTTTGTCCGCCGGCTCAAGCGCCATCTCGTCACAGAATCCGACGACAAGCAGGAGCTGGATGAAGTATCGGAGGATGCCGATTACATTGTCGACGAAAAGGCGAAGACGGCGGTGCTGACGCCCGCCGGTGTCCGCAAAGCGGAGCAGTTTTTTCATGTGGATAATCTGGCGGATGAAGAGAATTACCAGCTGCAACATCACATCAACAACGCGCTCAAAGCACATGGCACGATGTTTCGTGATCAGGCATATGTCGTGAAAGACGGCGAAGTGATCATTGTCGACGATTTCACCGGTCGGCTGATGTTTGGCCGTCGGTATAGCGATGGATTGCATCAAGCGATCGAAGCAAAAGAAAACGTGAAAATTGAACGCGAGAATAAGACGCTGGCCACCATTACGTTCCAGAATTATTTCAGAATGTACCGCAAATTGTCCGGCATGACCGGGACAGCCGCAACAGAAGAAAACGAGTTTCGGGAAATCTACAGCCTGGATGTCGTCTGCGTGCCGACCAACAAGCCGATGATCCGGACCGATTGTCCGGATTCGGTGTACAAGACGCTGAACGGCAAGTTCATCTCGATTTTGCGGGATGTCCGTGAGATCCATCAGACCGGGCAACCGATTCTGGTCGGAACCGTATCGGTAGAACGTTCGGAGTTTTTATCCGAACTGTTCAGGAAAAACGGCATCGATCACAATGTGCTAAACGCCAAGCACCACCAGCGTGAGGCGGAGATCGTGGCTCAGGCCGGGCGCCTCGGCGCGGTGACGATTGCTACCAACATGGCCGGGCGCGGTACCGACATCCTCCTGGGCGGCAATCCGGAATTTTTGGCCCGCCAGGAGCTCAGGCGCCAGGGCTTTGATGAGGACTTGATCGAGGCTTCTACCGCGCATAATGAAACCGATGACGAGACCATTCTCGACGCGCGAAGACGCTTCCATGAACTCAACGAAATGTATCAGGTAAAAATCGAAATAGAAAAAAAGCAAGTCATCTCCGCGGGCGGCTTGTGCATCATCGGCACCGAGCGGCACGAGTCCCGCCGGATCGATAACCAATTGCGCGGCCGAGCCGGTCGGCAGGGCGACCCGGGGATGAGCCGCTTCTACCTGTCTCTGGAAGATGATTTGATGCGTCTTTTTGGCGGGGAGCGCATTCAGGGCCTTTTTGGCGCACTCGGCGTCGACGAGGATATGCAAATTGAGCATCGCATGCTCACCCGTGTGATCGAGAACGCGCAAAAACGCGTGGAAGGCCGCAATTTCGGCATCCGGAAAAACGTCCTGGAATACGATGACGTCATGAATCAACAAAGAAACCTCATTTACCAACAACGGGGAACGGTTCTGGATGGCGCGAGCTTGCAAGCGACGTATCGCCGCTTGATTGGGGATGTCGCACATGAGTGGGTGCTCAGTTTCTGTCAGGACGAGGTGCCCGCGAGGGACTGGGATGTGCGTTCGCTGGGCGCGGCATTGCGGGATGCTTTTGGCGATTTGCCGGTCCTTCACGCACTGCCCGCACGCGTGAAAGATGGAATATCGGTCGATGAATTGACGGAACAGGTAACCGCGGGCGCGCTGGAACGGTATGAGACGCGCGAACGCGAGTGGGGCGAAGAGCTGACGCGCGAGGCCGAGCGCCTGGTCATGCTGCGGGTGGTGGATGAGAAATGGATGGACCACATCGACATGATGGATGATTTGCGCGACAGCATCGGCATGCGTGGCTACGCCCAGCACAGCCCGATCGTCGAATACAAGCGCGAAGGGTTTGAGATGTTCGAGAGTATGAACAGATCCATTCGTCAGGACGCGGTGCGCCTGATGATGCGCGCGACTTTCTCAGCGGGCCAGTCGATGCGCCGCAAACGCGCGGTCCGCGACGTAGAAGAGGGTTTTGGATCAACCGGTTACGACGGTGCGGATCCAAGCCCCTCAAGTGTGTCCGCGCCGGCTGTGGAAAGCGCGGCCGGTCCTTCGCGTACACCAGCCCGCCGGCCGGTCATCAAAGTAGGGCGCAACGACCCGTGCCCGTGTGGGAGCGGGAAGAAGTACAAGAATTGTTGCGGCCGGAACGAATAGAAAGAGGTGCGAACGTGTCGTCATTGCAGATCGATCCGGTGGTAAGCGGTAACAAGAAAATTTACTGGGCAAAACGCAATATGCCGGTCCTCTCCGCGCTGGAGAAACAATATGATCGAGAGAAGCCCCTCAGCGGCTTTCGTGTCGCCATCAGTGTTCATGTCGAAGCGAAAACCGCTTGCCTGGCTCTGATGCTGGAACGGGCCGGAGCGGATGTATCTTTGACCGGGTGCAATCCGCTTTCTACGCAAGACGATGTCGCCGCCGCGTTGGCGGCCAAAGGAATGAAAGTCTTTTGCAAGCATGGCGCCGATCCGCATTTGTATCGGCAGCACCTGATCCAGACACTCGCCTGTAAACCGCATCTGGTGATCGACGATGGCGGCGACCTGGCAGAGCTGCTGCATACCACGCATCCCGAACTGGGCCAGGAGATCATCGGCGCTTGCGAGGAAACCACAACCGGCGTCCACCGCTTGCGTATTCTTGAACAGCAGGGGAGGTTGGCGTATCCCTGTCTGGCGGTCAATGATGCCCAATGCAAACACCTGTTTGACAATCGATACGGTACGGGACAGTCGGTGTGGACAGCGATTATGGCGACGACCAACCTGGTGATCGCCGGCAAAACAGTGGTGGTCGCCGGTTTCGGCATGTGCGGAAAAGGGGTCGCGCAACGCGCCAGTGGCTTGGGAGCCAGGGTGATCGTCACGGAAATCGACGCGATCAAAGCATGTGAAGCGCTGATGGAAGGATATGATGTCCTTCCCATGGCGGAAGCCGCACGTATTGGGGACATATTTATCACAGTTACAGGATGTAAAGACGTTATAACGAAAGAACACTTCGTAATTATGAAAAATGGCGCGATTCTCGCCAATGCCGGGCATTTTGACGTAGAGGTCAATGTTCATCAGCTGGCGCAGAGCGCGGTCGCGACACAGGCCACGCGAGACGGGATGGAAGGTTTCCAGCTCGCCGATGGCCGCTGGTTATATTTGCTCGCGCAAGGAAGGCTGGTCAATCTTGCCGCCGGCGATGGGCATCCGGCGGAGATCATGGATATGAGTTTTTCACTGCAGGCATTGGGCGCGGTGTATATGGCCACGCATGGTGGAGCCTTGTCAAAGCGGGTATATGATCTGCCACGAGAGCTTGACGAAAAAGTGGCGACCATGTTATTGGCCAGCAAAGGAAAAAGCGTGGATCGGTTAACCCCTGACCAACGGTTCTATATCGACAACTGGGAAATCTGACCGACGCGATGGAGGATGATATGGCACCTGCACTTCCAACCCTCTTCCATTCCTTTACCATCGTAACGCCGGACGAGACAGAAGGGATCCGCGTGCTCGAGCACAGTCATGTCGTGGTGCGCGGCGATCGGATTGTCTATGTCGGCAACGATCAACGGCTGGCTGAGCAGGCAGCCGGCCCGGGCTCTTACGCGACAGTCTATGGGAATGGCAACCTGTTGCTTCCGGCTTTTGCGAACGCACATGGACACACAGCGATGATCCTAATGCGCAATCGGGCCGACGACCTGAATTTGCATGACTGGTTATATGACAGAATCTTCCCCATGGAAGACCGTATGCGCCGGCCAGACGTGATGGCGGGTTCTCTGTTGGGGATCGCGCAGATGATCCGCACGGGGACCGGGGCCTGTGCGGATATGTATTTTTTCCCCGAAGAAACCCTGGAGGCTGCGGTCCTGGCCGGAATCCGGATGAATTTGTGTTGTGAGGGCAAACAAACAAATCCCGAGACCGGTAGCTTTGACTTTCAACCCGACGAGGTGGCGTCTTTTGTCCAACTGTGCCAGAAATACGGACAGGGCCGAATCCTGCCCTCCCTCATGGTGCATTCCATTTATTTGTACGAAGCGGCGGTATATCCGCGCCTAGCCGAGATGGCTCAAGCGGCGAACATTCCCATCCACGTCCATTTGGCGGAAACACAAAAAGAAGTGGACGATTGCCGGCGGCAATATGGCTGTAGCCCCGCGGAGCAATTGGACCGCTTTGGCATCTTTGACGTCCCCTGCCTGGCCGCGCATGGCGTCCATCTCGCGGATGAGGATCTGGTTTTGTTGGCAGCCAGAGAAGTGACCGTGGCGCATAACCCCGCCAGCAATTTAAAGTTGGGCAGCGGTGTGGCCCCGGTATGTCGGCTGATGGCGCAGGGCATCCCGGTCGCGTTGGGAACGGATGGCGCGGCCAGCAACAACACGCTCGACATGTATCGTGAAATGCGTTTGGCCGCTTTGCTGGCAAAAGGCCTGTCGCAGGACGCGTCCGCGTTGCCTGCCCCAGCGGTGCTGCGCATGGCGACCCGCACCGGGATGACCGCGTTGGGCTTTGCGGACTCAGGCTGCATTGCTTCCGGTATGAAGGCGGATTTGCAAATCCTGGACATCCATGATGAGTCGTTGTTTCCATTGGGCGACCCTCTTTCCGCGTTGGTCTATAGTGCCAATTCAAGTGCTGTTGACTCCCTCATGATCGATGGACGGATGTTGATGCATAAAAAAGAGTTGCTGACATTAGATGAAGAGCGCATCCGTTTTGACGCGCAGCGCGCGTCGAGCCGGATCGTCTCGGGGGCACACCCGGTATGAACGGGGAGATTTTGGAATGGATCGCGAAGAAGCGGGATCGGGAGATCTTGACCGCTTCGGAAATCCGCGCTTTTGTACAGGCTGTCACAGATGATGCCATCCCGGATTATCAAGTCGCGTCGATGTTGATGGCGATGTTTATCAACGGGTTGAGTGACCGGGAGACCTATGAGCTCACAATGGCTATATGCGAAAGCGGCGAGCAGATTGATTTATCCCGGCTCCCCGGCAGCAAAGTTGACAAACACTCCACCGGCGGCGTCGGCGACACAACGACCCTGGTTCTGCTCCCTTTGATTGCGGCGTGTGGCGCCCCGGTTGTCAAAATGTCAGGGCGGGGATTGGGCTTTACAGGCGGGACGATCGATAAGTTGGAAAGCATTCCGGGCTTTTGCGTTTCGCTGTCCATCGAACAGGCGGTCGCGCAGTGCCGGCAGATCGGTATCGCCATCTTGGGGCAAACCGCAAGTTTATGTCCTGCCGACCAGAAAATGTACGCTATGCGCGACGTAACAGCGACCGTCGACTCCATCCCGCTCATCGCAGCCAGCATTATGTCCAAAAAAATCGCGGCCGGCGCGGACGCGATCGTGTTGGATGTAAAATGCGGAAACGGCGCGTTTATGAAAGATATTGAGCAGGCCCGCGCGTTGGCGGCGACCATGGTTCGTATCGGCAAGACCGCCGGACGCCGGGTGGCGGCAGTCATCTCCGGCATGGACCAGCCATTGGGAACACAGATCGGGAACACGTTGGAGGTCGCGGAGGCCATCGATGTGCTGGCAGGGCGCAAAACAGGGGATTTGTTAGAAGTGAGTCTGCTTCTCGGATCCCATATGTTGGTGATGGCTCAAATTGCTGACACGCTGGAGGCCGCAAGGGCGCTGATGCACAAGCAATTGGCGAATGGGTCGGCTCTGGAGAAATTGCGGCAGCTCATTGCGGCCCAGGGCGGCAATCCAGCCGTATGTGACCAACCCCGGCTGTTGCCGGCCGCGCCGGCTGTAGGCGCGCTATACGCTGACATAAGCGGATATGTGGCCGGGATGAACACCGAAAAGATGGGCCACATTTTTGTCAGCCTTGGCGGTGGGCGCCTGGTCAAAAACCAGGAAATCGACGCGACCGCCGGATTGGTAATGGCGTGCCGCCTGGGTGACGCCGTGCGCCCGGGCGACGTATTGGCATGGGTTCATGGCGCGTCGCATCCGTTGGTAGAGCGAAAAATACAGGAGCTGCGAACCTGCATTTCGATTACGGAATCGCGTCCCGCCCCCACAAGAAGGGTGCTTGAAACCATCACCTGAAAAATTGGATATTCAGCTGGCGTATATATGCAAAAACCGGTCCCGTTGAGAACGGAACCGGTTTTGGAGCCGATGGAGAGAGTCGAACTCTCGACCTATTCATTACGAGTGAATTGCTCTACCACTGAGCCACATCGGCAAGGTGAGCTGCGAACCAAGAGCTCTCAGCACATACGAATATAGGAACTTCGTGTTCATCTGTCAAGTGCAATGAGGTGCATTTTTCTCCGCCCATGTATTTCACAAGGGTTTGATATAATGCTGTCAGATGATGACAAGGCGGAGACATGCGTTGAACCGTCGGATGACAAAGGCCAGAAACACTCTGAAACGCCAGGCGCGAGGAAGCAGATTCTTCCTGGCTGTCCTGCTGTTGAGTATGACGAGTGCCTGTCTGCCGTCTGAACAACCGGCTTTCCCAACGACCTCCGCCGCCATTGCGACGAGTCAAACCGCGACGACGACGCGAAGCACGGCCCCTGAAATCCCCGTGGGAGCGGTTACAATCGCTTCCGCGTACCCCCCGGAAGCCATGGAATATATCGGCATGCTTTATTATTCGCGCTTGACGGGGGTTTTCCCGGAGGATAGCGAGATATGGATCGGCGATTCGGTGAATCTGGGTGAATTGGCGCAATTCCGCGATTCCTTTCGTGTGGAGTCCCTACAAGTCGGACCGGGTGGAGCGCAAGAGGATCAGCTCCGTATCTGGGCGGCCGCAAACCAGTTGCCGGATATCTATCTGACTGACCGCCTGGCTGTTTGTGCGGCTAACGGGTGGGCGGCGGATCTTTCCACAACCGCGGGTACCCATCGGTCACTCGCAAGCGACGGCGTTTATCTGTCCATGATCGAAGGCGCCAAATCAGGCGCGCGGTTATTTGGGATACCGGCTTCATTCACAACGCCCCTTTTGGTTTGTGATCGCCAGTCCGCGCAAGCACAAGGGATCCGATTGCCGGATTCCCAGTCATGGGCTTTTGAGGATTTTGCCCAGGAGATGATCTCCGCGAATGCGATTTTTGCCGAGACACCCCAAGCGAGCGATTCGAATACGACAAGCACGCATGTCAGCCAACCGCCCGCGCGGCCACTCTATGCACTGACCGGCCTGCTTGAACTCTTGCCGGCTGGGCTGGATCCATCGTTGGGGTGGGCCGCGTGGACAGGCGCGCGTTTTGGGCTTGACCAGGAAGCATTCCTGGAAGCTGCGCGGTGCTTGCAAAGACTTGCGATCGATGGGACCGACCTTCCCCCTTCCGCGGAGGAAGGACAATTTGCGGTTCAGTTGGCCGACAGTTCCGAGCTGCCAACGGCTCGGCGCCGCCTGGGCCAGCATCTGTCGGTGATGCGGGTCCCATACATCGAATGGGAGCGTATGGGGGTGCGTGTGCAGACATTTTGCCTGAGCCCCGATGCGGCCCGTTCTCAGACTCTGATTGATTTTGCGCTGTTTGTCGCGCTAGACCCTGACGCGCTCCTTCTCGGTGCGCGTTTTGCTCAGCACGAAGGCTATCTCCCTGTCTCAAAAGAAGCGCGTGTTTGGGAGCGAACCGTGATGACATGGCCTTCGGCCGGTTTTTTTGAGGCGGCACGGCCTTTGTTCTCACAGACATTTATCGATGGACGCTCTTGTGTGCCGGGTTGGGATGCGTTTGTTTCGGGTAAACTAAGAGTGGCAGAACAAAACATCCTCCAGGGAGTCAAAACCGCGGAGGAAATGGTGGCATGGCTGAATGGCTCACCTGATGTAGAGCGCGAGGGATGGCATGAAAGCGAAAGTTGAATGGGTTCCACTCCGAATTGCGGACGCGGCCGCTGTTGTCGAAAGCGGAATGATTGCCACAAATGAAAAAGCTGCACGCGATGTGATCCGCAATTGGATCCGGCCTGCCGACAAACCGGTTGCGACATTGGCGGGCCGTAAAGAAGGGGCGAATGAGATCCAATGTGTCGCGCAAATCACGCGTATCGACGTGCAGTCCCGCCGCGGGATGATCCGGTGGATGGAAGACGCAAATCCGGACGCGGGCTTGTTGATGGATCTGTTGCGTGAGCTGATCGATTTCGCTTTTTTCCACCTAGACCTGCACAGGCTGGAATTTCCCGTTGAGACCGGGGAGACACACCTGGCGACCGCGGCTTCGGCGTTGGGAATGTGGCAGGAAGGGCGCTTGCGCCATGCGCTCTATGAAGAACCATTGCATACGGATGCGCTTTCCTACGTGCTGCTGCGCCCACAATTCCGGTTCCGCGGATACGGATTTGTCCCTTTTGCCAAAGGCGTCCTTGCGATTCACGGCCGAGAGGATCAGATCGATGTCATTACATTTTTGCGCAGGGGAGAAGTCCCCATCGACCCATACTTGCGCGAATGTGCCGCGTATCGGGGCTGGTTGGATGAAAAAGGGCGGATTACCGAACGGGTCAACACGCAAATTGCTTCGCAAGCCGATTCGCCGCTTCCGTCTGAGGTGGTGCGGGCGTGCGGGCAGATGGAAGAATACTTCGAGCACCGACGTACGACTTTTGATCTGCGGTTGGAACTGCCGGACGAAGCCAGCGCGTTTCAACGCCGGGTATGGCGTATTTTGTCCGAAATTGACTATGGTCACGTGTGGACATACGAGGATGTCGCGATTTCATTGATGGGCGGTTCACGCGAAGAGGGCAGGCGCATGACACGGGCGGTGGGATCGGCTTGCGCGACCAATCCGCTGGCGATTGTGATCCCCTGTCATCGCGTCATCGGCAAATCCGGAAAACTGACAGGCTTTGCCGGTGGGGTCGACGTCAAGGAGTACTTATTGGCGCACGAATGGATTGTTCCGGAAACCGATCCGAAAGAAGCATCGCCAGAAGATGAGTAATCAAGAAGAGACCCGGCTGGACCCGGCCGTTTTGCTGGCGCCCGTACCGGTTGCCATGGTTTCCTGCCAGGACGCTGCTGCGGACGCCGCGCCCAATATTATTACCGTCGCGTGGGTAGGCGTCGCGTGTTCGGATCCACCGATGCTGAGTGTGGCCGTCCGGCCCGAGCGGTTCTCTTATGACCTGATCGCGCACTCACGTGAATTTGTTGTCAATCTGGTGGATCAGGATCTCGTTGAGGCCTGTGACTTTTGCGGTGTGCGCTCGGGGCGGACCGTCGATAAGTTCAAAGCCTGCGGCCTGACAGCAGCCCCTGCCGATCAGATGATCTACGCGCCCGCGATTCAGGAAAGCCCGCTATCCATCAGTTGCCGCCTGGAGCAAGTTGTGCCGCTTGGCTCCCATCATTTGCTTTTGGGCCGCGTGGTAGCTGTGCGCTCGCCTGCCAGATGGATGGACGCCAGTGGGCGCTTACGGCTGGACCGGGCGCGCCTCGTGACGTATGTGCACGGGGAATACTTTCTGGTCGGAAAACGACTGGGGTTCTTTGGTTACTCGGTGGCCCGCCCCAACGTACTTGCCAAGCGCATGCCTGGCTACCGCCGGAAAAGAGCATTCGAGTAACGGGCACCGTATCTCTGTTACAAACAAAAAACATTTGTTCGTTTTGCGTTGACAACTGAATACGCTTGTTTTATGCTGATCCCAAGATACGAACATACGTTCTGATCGCGGAGGAAGCACCTATGCCGGGACTGAATCTTTTTCTTTTTCTCACGCTCGCGCTGGTCGCGACGGTAACCTACCACCTGTACACAGGGCAAACCAGCGCCCATGGCCCAACCCACAACAACGATCTGGGCTTGCGGAGTGGACATCGGGTAGGGATGGTCCCGCTCGATTCAGCATCCATTCACGCTCCTTTGAGCGAGCGCCCGGTCGCTCACGCGATGGTTGAATTCTGGGATATACCTGCGGCGCGCTCCGCTACGGCTGCCTCCGCGGGTCATTTGCAAGTTGATTTTATCGAACAGGTGAGCAGTGACCGGCAAGGCCGATGCGTTCTGTCGCAACAGAACGATTGCGCGTAATAATATATTGAGAATACAATATAAGTAAATATAAATTCGATACTGTATTTTTTAGAGCGAATTCATTTTGCCTTTTGACTTGACAAGGAACGCCGCCGTTCCTATAATTGCTCCAGTGTCTCACGCCAATTTGAAAATGGTGGGATTAGCTCAGTTGGTTAGAGCGCCAGATTGTGGCTCTGGAGGTCGTGGGTTCGATTC
>CAYZME010000061.1:0-11475 GCA_964479435.1 uncultured Oscillospiraceae bacterium | reverse complement strand
GGCAAAACAACGAATGCATGTTTATGCCGCTGGTGCTGTCCGGCGTTTTACGCGTATATAAATTATCGGCGACGGGACGGGAAATCTCCCTCTACCGGACGGGTCCGGGAGAAACCTGCCTGATCTCGGTCGCGTGCCATTTGCGGGGTGAGATCTTCCCGGTTAATGTCGAAGTGGAAGAAGATGTCCGCATGCTGCAAATTCCGACCGCGCTGTACGAAAGCCAGATCGCGGATGTGCCGGCGTGGAAGGATTTCATCATCAACACCCTCTATGACCGTTTGCTGGAATCGCTGCAGGTCATTGAGGAAGTCGCGTTTTCGCGGGTAGACCACCGCCTGGCGCAATGGCTCTTGGAACAAAGCCGCGGGCGCGTCAGCTCCGTCTACGCGACGCACGAGGGCATCGCCACCGAGCTGGGTTCGGCCCGGGAAGTGATTTCCCGCATCTTGGGACAATTCCGCGACGCGGGGGCTGTCAATCTGGCGCGGGGGCGGATCCGCGTCGAAAAGCCGGATTATTTGCGCGCCATGATCAACTGACTACCCTCGGTGCTCTTTGCGGCATCCACCGCTGTTTGATATGGCAAAAAACACCCCGCGCCGGCCGGCGCGGGGTGTTTGGGTTCATGGTCCCGGAAAGGGGGTCAGTTGCGGAACGTGCAGCCCAACGAGAGCAGATAGTTTTTGCTGATCGTGATGGCTTCACGCTGCGGGATCGGCACCACCGGGCCGCCATCGAGCTCGACATTGACCATGCCGTCATAGTTGTTTTCGGCCAGGAATTTCAGAATCGCCGGCAGATCGACGACGCCCTGTCCCAGCGGGGTGTAGCAGTAGAACCCGGATGAGTCGATCTCGCGTCCGTTTTCGTCATGGCGCAACGGCACGCCATCGTAGTCCTTGAGGTGGACATGCCGGATGATGTCGATGAAGTCATGGACAATCTCTTTGAAGATGACCATTGGGTCGGAGCCGCCTTTGTACAGCTGCCCGACATCCGGACCAAACTTGACATACTCGGTGTTGACGGCATTCATAAAATCGACCGTCTCATCGAAAGATTCGACAGGGGTCGCGGTGTGCTGATGGAAACAGCAGGTCACGCCGTAATCCGCCATCACCTTGGCATACTCATTGACGGTGTTGACAATGTAGTCTTTGTGCTCGAAATAGTTGTACCCCCGGCGATCGATGCTGTCGCCGCCGGTCGCCGCGATATGGCAATCCATATCACGCAGGATTTCCAGCCAGCTGATCATTTTGGCCATGGTCTCCTCTTTTTTGGCGGGATTCATGATATCCAACGAAAAATAGGAAGAAACCAGCGGGATGTTATGTTTCTCGAAAATATTTAGACGGTTTTGCTCTTTGAGTGTTTTTAACGTCCATCCAAATACTTCCACGCCGCGGTAACCCAGTTCGGAAATGGTTTGTACGGCGGTCTCAACTTCGCTGTCCGGCCACGTAATCGCGGTATGACCGATTTTGAGATCACTGATTTTCATAAAACTCCTCCTCTTATTGCCTGCTAAGCGATGGCTCGCCTCTATGAGCATACCATGCCCCGGCCCGGGGAATCAAACGCCCCTGGGCATGAATACACCGTTGTCGCCCAGGCGGCAACGGTGTATTCAATTGCATCGACCCGCCGGGCGGATCGGTCACACGGCGCCTGTTGTATAAACAGGTTACTCGCCCGCCGGTTGTTCCTTTTTCCAGCTGTACTTGGATTCATAGCCAAGCAGCGCTTTGAGCTTGCGGGTGCTGCAGAGTCCGTCTTCGCCCTCGATGGCATCCGCCAGATGGGCCAGGTCCGGGTACAGCAGCTTGATCGCGGGCGCGGTCGGGCCGGCGAACGTATTGTCGCTGGAGTGGAAGAAACATTCGTAATCGTTTTCCAGATCCTGATCCGCTGCCAGGCGCATGGCATACGCGATGTCGCGGCAGTCGGAATACTGGTGTGTGGTGCCGATCGGGCCGCCTTGCCAATCCCGCGGCTCTTTGGGAATCTCTTCGCCCGTGCCGATGGGGCGGATGCCCGGGTACGACACGCCCATCAGGCGGAACGCGACGCTTTTGATGCCGTAGGCACGGCTATACGCTTCCAACATCACTTCGCCCAATTGCTTGGACAACCCGTATGTGTCCTGGTTAAACAGCGGGTGCTCCTCATCGATCGGCAGATAGCGGACTTCAAAGGGTTTGTCGCGATTGATGCGGCCGCCGACGCCAATGGCGTAATAAGAGGAGGCGAAAATGACTTTTTGGACGCCCAGGCGGCGGCAGGCGTCCAGGACCACGTAGGTCCCCATGACGTTGACGCGCATGGTGGTGTCTTCCGGCAGCATCTGGGGGAAACCGCGCCCCGGCTGCATGTCGGTGCTGTGCGTGATCGCCGCCACATGGACAACCAACGTCGCCTGCGACAAAGTGATCGCGCGCATCATATCGCCCAGATCGACCAGATCGCCGCGGATGAACATCGTGCCGCGCGGCAGATCCCACGGAAACGGCTGCTCCGACGGCGCTTTCTGGTCAAACAGGGCGACCCGGTAGCCGGCCTCTTTGAATTCATTGTACAAGTAGCGTCCCAGCCGACCGGCTCCGCCCGTGATCAGGACATTTTGGTATTTCTCATTCATGTACTCTCTCTCCTATTCGGGGTTGTTGATGCGCTTACATTTTGCCTGTCATTTTTTTCAGGAAATGGATGCCTTTGATGTACATCTGCTTACTGAGTTCCGCTTTTTCCGCGTCGCTCAGGCCCTCTTCGTACTCCACCCAGCCGTTTTCAACGATCAGATGCAATCCGTTGGCATGGGGGGAATGCTCGGCAATGATGCGCACCGCTTTTTCCGCTTCGGCGTTGCCGTCGCCCAGCGCGCAGCCGCTCGGATAGAACGGAATCCGCCAGCCTTTGTCGCGCCGCACGACCATGTCCTTGATATGGGTCGTGATCGTGTAGGGCGCCAACGCCCGCACTTCGTCGATCGGGTCACAATACACGGTGTAGCCGTTGGCGGTATCCAGCGCGCAACCGACGTACTTGGATCCGACCGCCTGGAAAATCTCGGCAAACTCCGTGCCTTTGAAGTCGCAGTGGTTTTCGATCGCCAGGTAGATGCCTTCGGCGGCGACGATTTTTTCCGCTTCTTTCAGATTGTCGATGACGAACTGCATGTGCTGTTCATAGGGCCAGGCCAGATTGAAGCGGGAGGTCTCGTACGACAAACGGCCATATCCCCGGCGCATGATTTTCGCGCCCAGCTTTTTCACCACCTGGACCATGTCGCGCAGATCCTGGCGCGCTTTTTCCGCGTTGTCGCCGGTCAGCTCAAACAACGTCATGGTGGCGCCCACATCGAGCTCAATGTCGTGTTCCTCACATTTGCCCCGCAGCTGATCATAATAGGCATCCGGCATGTTGGCAGGAACCATGATCTGTGCCACATCCAGGTCATACTCGATGGCCCGGTCAATCACGTGTTCCGGCATTTTCTCTCGCGGCAGATCCCGGGGGAATCCGGCAAAAGAAGCGACCGCTCCAACTCTCATGGTTTTCAGAACTTCCATTTTTGCACCTCTTTCTTCTTTGTTCGGTATTTACAACCGTCTTCAAGTATACTCCAAAGTAGACGTGACAAGCGGACCCGGTCTGCAAATTTGTTATAAAACCGCATCGTTTCAGTGCAACTATACATACTGAAGGAGTGGTAAAAATGCCAATGGCCGTACAAGCAGTGGTCATCGTCTGCGCGGCGGCAGCAGTCGCGGCCGCCGCTCTGGTCTACCTGGTGCGCCCCGGCCGCGCACCCGCCGGGCATGAGTGGTTCAAGCGCTGGCATTACGCGCACCGCGGTCTTTTCTCGCCGTCGCAACAGCCGCCGGAAAACTCCTTGGCGGCCTTCGAGGCCGCCATCGGGGCGGGATACGGGTTTGAACTGGATGTGGCCCTGACGGCCGATCAGCAGGTGATTGTTTTTCACGACGACACTTTGCGCCGTTTATGCGGTGTCGAGGGATGGGTATGGCAGCAAACGGCCGCGTCGCTGGCCCCCTTGCGGCTGGCCGGGTCCGATCAGGCCATCCCGCTGTTCGCCGATGTCCTGGCTCTGACCAACGGGCAGGTGCCGATCATCGTCGAAGTCAAACCCTCCCCGCTGCGCCGCCAATTGTGCGAGCAAGTGGCCCGCGCGCTGGACGACTATACCGGACCGGTGTGTGTGGAGTCGTTTGACCCGCGGATCGTCCATTGGTTCCGGCGCAACCGCCCCCGGCTGCTGCGGGGGCAACTCGCCGGCCGCCGTGACCCGGCCCTGCGCGGGCGCCGGCTGGAATGGTTTTTGTTGCGGCATCTGTGGGTCAATGTCCTCTCGCGCCCCCACTTCATCGCGTACCGTGTGCAAGACGCCGACGGGTGGATGTTGCGACTGTGCCGGCGCCTGGGCGCGTCCGCGGTTGCCTGGACCGTGCGGGACCAATCGGGTTACCTCAACGCGCGCCGGCGATTTGACGCCATGATCTTTGAGCCCTGGCCGGATATGCCTGTTTTGGCGCGCGGCGAACGATATAATGACAGCAAAGACCGCTGAAGATCGGTAGCGGTTACGCAAGGAGGCTCGTCGCCGATGTTGTATCCAAAAGCCGATATCCCGCTGACGCATGATCTGTTCAAACATCCCGGATCCGAGTACCGCGGCACCCCCTTCTGGGCCTGGAACTGCGCGATCGACGAGCCGGCATTGGCGCGCGGCATCGAAATGCTGCACCAGATGGGGTTCGGCGGGTTTCATATCCATGTCCGGACCGGGATGTCGACCGCTTATTTATCTGACGATTTTTTCCGCCTGATCCGTTTTTGCGTCGATCAGGCCAGGCAGCGGGGGATGCTGGTCTGGCTATACGACGAAGACCGCTGGCCCTCGGGCGCCGCCGGCGGCATCGTGACCCGCGACCCCGCCTTGCGCGCCCGGCATTTGCTGTTTACGCGCACGCCCTACCGGGCCGGCGCCGGTCAAGCCGTCACCACCAAGGGCTCGATGGCGCGGCCCGTGCGCACCGGCAACGGCCGGTTGATCGCCCGCTACGCGATCGAATGGGCCGAGAACGGCGATCTGACATACTACCGCCGCTTATCCGAGCTCGAAGACGCGCCGGAGGGCGCCTTTTACGCGTATCTGGAAACCGCGGCGGAAAACCCCTGGTTCAACAACCAGACCTATGTGGACACCCTCAACCCCGAGGCCATCCGCCGCTTCATCTCGGTCACACATGAGCGCTATCTGGAAAACGTCGGCCGCGAGTTCGGCGGCGTGATCCCGGCGATTTTTACCGATGAGCCGCAGTTCACCCACAAAACCGTCATGGAATTTGCCGACGGCAACGCCGATGTGATCCTCCCGTGGACCGACGATCTCCCGCAATCGTTTGCCGACGCCTATGATGAAAACCTGTTGGACGCCCTGCCCGAGCTATTTTGGGAACTGCCGGGAGATCGGGTGTCGACCGTCCGCTATCACTACCACGACCACATCTCCGAACGCTTTGCCCGCTCCTTTGCCGACCAGGTCGGCGCCTGGTGCCGCGCGCATGGGTTGATGCTGACCGGGCATATGATGGAGGAGCCGACGCTGGAGAGCCAGACCCGGGCCCTCGGCGAGGCCATGCGCTCGCTGCGCGGGTTCGACCTGCCGGGCATCGACATCTTGTGCAACCGCCATGAGTATACGACCGCCAAACAGGCGCAGTCCGTCGCCAACCAACAGGGCAGCCCCGGCGTGTTGTCCGAATTGTACGGCGTCACCAACTGGGATTTTGATTTCCGCGGCCACAAGCTACAGGGCGACTGGCAGGCGGCGCTGGGTGTAACGGTCCGGGTGCCCCACTTAACCTGGGTGTCCATGGCGGGCGAGGCCAAGCGCGATTACCCGGCGGCGATCGGGCACCAATCGCCCTGGCACCGCCAATACGCGTATGTGGAAGATCATTTCGCCCGCGTCAACGCGGCGATGACGCGGGGGCGGCCGTTGACGCGGGTGGCGGTCGTCCATCCCGTCGAAAGCTATTGGCTGCGCTGGGGCTCCAACGAGCGCACACGGCAGCGCCGCGACCAGATGGATGACCATTTTCTCGCTTTGACCCAATGGTTGTTGTTCGGCCAGATCGATTTTGACTTCCTGTCCGAATCGATGCTACCCGACTTGTGCCCCGCGGGCGGGAACCCGCTTTGCGTCGGGCAGATGGCGTATGACGCCGTCGTCGTCCCGCCCGTCGAAACGCTGCGTTCCACGACCATCGAGCGGCTGGAAGCCTTTGCCAACCAGGGCGGCCGTCTGTTTTTCCTCGGGGAAGCGCCGGCCCTGTGCGACGCGCGCCCCGGCGAGCGTGGCCGGGCGCTCTGGCAGCAGGCCGGCCGCCTGCCGTTCCAGCGCCACGCGCTGTTGACGGCATTGGCACCTTGCCGCGACGTGGACGTCCGCGAGCACGACGGCTCGCCGGCCACAGATTTGCTGTACCGGATGCGTGTCGAGGACGACGGCACGAGATGGCTGTTCCTGGCCCACGGCACCGACCCGGAGCAACCCGACCTGGCCCGGCCGCGTGTGCTTCGCGTCCGCCTCCGGGGCTGTTGGCGGGTGGAAGAATGGCACACCACCGACGGCAACGTCCAGCCCCGCCCCGCCGTTTTCGCGCAAGGCTGGACCGGACTGGAACAACTGTGGTACGAGCATGACGCGTTGCTGCTGCGTTTGCTACCGCAAGACCCGGCCGACGCCCAAACCGCGCCGTTGCCGCCCACGCCGATCCCCTTTCACGTGCCGCGCCGCGTCGGCAATCAGTTCGTAGGCGGGCAGAACATGTTGCCGTTTGGGCAACGGGTGCGCGTCACCCTCGAAGAGCCCAATGTCGCTTTGCTCGACCTGCCCGAAGTCTCGCTCGACAACGGCCCGTGGGAAGCGGCAGAAGAAGTGCTGCGCGCCGACAATAAGCTGCGGGCGCGGCTCGGCTGGCCCTCACGCGAGGAATCGGTCGCCCAGCCGTGGACCCTGCCTCCTGAGCGGCCCACCCATACCGTCCGCTTGCGTTTCCGCTTCCGCTGTGCTGTCGCGATTCCAGACGCCTGCCTCGCGCTCGAAGGCGCCCCTGCCGCCCGCGTCCGCCTCGACGGTGTCAAAGTCCCATCCCCGGCAGCCGGCTGTTACGTCGATGAAGCGATCGGCAAAATCAAGCTGCCGGCTTTGGCCCGCGGCCGCCACACCCTCGAGATCAAGCTCCCCTTCGGCCGGCGCACCCACCTCGAAGCCTGCTACTTGCTGGGTGATTTTTCCGTCCGCCTCCAGGGATGCGACCTGACGTTGGGCAAGCCGGTCCGGCGATTGGCCTTCGGAGACATCACCCGGCAGGGTTTACCCTTTTACGGGGGCAATCTGGTATACCACCTCCAGGTCGACACCTATGCGCTGGCCATGACTTTGCGCGTCTCTCAATACCGCGGCGCGCTGTTGGATGTGGCCCTGGATGGCGCCGCGGCCGGGCGCATTGTCTACTCGCCCTACGCCTTGCGTTTGCCCGATACGCTGCCGGGGAAGCACCGCCTGGATATCCGCCTGTACGGAAACCGCTACAACACCTTTGGCCAGCTGCATAACGCGGACGCGACGATGGAGTGGTTCGGCCCCAATTCGTGGCGCACCATCGGGGACGCCTTTACCTATGAGTACCGCTTGAAACCGGCCGGCATCCTCAAAAGCCCCGAACTCTACATCCTGGACAAGACCCGCGATTAATAGCCCCCGGTTCGCGCCGGGTTTTGGCGTCCCACGCGCCGCCGAAATTGACTTTTATCCAGGGGATCGATACGCTACAAAAAGACGATGCGAGCGGTTTGGAGGGCACGGATGGCACCCACAGGACGGCGGTTGGCAGATGGCGCGAAAAAGGCGCTGGTTCCGGTCGCCATGTTGGTGGTCGGGACCGCGATCTGCGGCTTCGCTGTCAACCTCTTCTATGTGCCGATCCGCTTGACCATGGGCGGCATCTCCGGGTTGGCCTCCATTATTTATCAGCTGTTCGGCGACGTCGTGCACCTGCCTTTTGGCTTGCTGGTGCTTTTGCTCAACATCCCCCTGTTTGTCCTCGGCTTTTTCCTGATCCACCGCGCCTTTGTCGTACGCAGCCTGGTCGGTACCATCCTGTATGCCGCGGCGATCGATCTGACGGCCCCGCTGTGCGCCGATCTGTACACGCGTTTTCTCGCCGATCCGTCCGGCGGCGCCCCCGAACCGCTGCTGTTCTGTGTGGTCGGCGGGGTACTGTATGGGGTCGGCATCGGGATTGTCATGCGCAAAGGCTTTACCCAGGGCGGTTCCGATGTCGTGGCGGTGATGATCCGCAAATACTCCAAAACCCTGAGCATCGGACAGTTGCTGTGGGTCCTGGATGCCGTGGTGGTTTTTGCCGCCGCCGTCGCGTATATGGATGTCGAGCGCACGGGTTTTGTGCTCGCGATGTATTCCGCGATCGCGATGTTCCTGACATCCAAGGCGATCGACTTTATCCTGGAAGGGTTCGATTACCGCCGTTCGGTCCTGATCATCTCGCACAAAAACAACGCCATCGCCCGGCGGATCCTCGACGAGGTCGAGCGCGGGGTGACCGGCTGGGACGGGCACGGCCTGTTCACCGGCAGCGACAAACACATCCTGATGTGCGTGGTGGCGCGCAATGAAATCCAACGGGTAAAACAGATCGTCCAGCAAGAAGATCCGGCCGCCTTTGTGACCGTCACCGAAGTGCGCGAGGTGATGGGCGAGGGCTTTGCCGGCAGCGGGCTTTTATAACCTGATGTTGAACCATGCGCGGTTCCCGGGGCCGGGAAAATCCAGACCGGGCATGTAAGGAGAGACTCATGAGCCAGACAAACGCCTTTTCGTTCCCCCCCGTAGATCAACTGCCGTTGATCCCCGAATTGCCCGATCTGCTGCTGGACGGGGAAGGCCGCCCCATCACGACCGCGGATCAGTGGCTGGCCGGCCGCGCGCGGCTCAAAGCGATGATCGCGCACTATATGTTTGGCGATGTCCCGCCTGCGCCCGCGCGGGCCGACGCGACCGTCGTCGAGCAGACCTCATCCCGCGACGGCTCGCGAACTTACACCATCCTGGACATCCGGGCCCGTGGCGTCGGCGCCAACGGGCAGGACTATACTTTCCGCGCCCGCCAGACGCTGCCCGCGCGACCGGTCGGCGGCCGGGTGATCGTCAAAAACAGCGGCAACGTTTTTGAATCGTGCCCGGTTGAAGACCGGCTGGTGGCCGAGGGGATCGAGCTGATCACGCTCGACCGGCTCGGTCTGGCACCGGACGGGCCGGCCGACGCCGACCACCCCGGCATTCAGGCGCTCTTCCCCTCGCTGCGGATCAAGACACTGGCCGCGTGGGCCTGGGGCCACATGGCGGTCAACACCTGGCTGCATACGCGGGACCACCAGGTCCGGCCGCGCATTTGCATCATGGGGCATTCCCGCGGCGGCAAGGCGACGACGTGCGCCGGCATCTTCGACGAGCGCGTCGATGTGGTCACCTCCAGCGGCTCGGGCAGCGGCGGCGCCGGCTGTTTCCGTTTTGCCGCCGACATGGTGCCCAAAGTCGAGACCGTCGGCAACATCACCCGCGCTTTCCCCTATTGGTTTGGCGATCGGCTGGCGGACTTTGCCGAGCGCGAAGACCGGCTGCCGTTTGATTTGCATACGCTCAAAGCGCTGGTGGCGCCGCGCGCTTTGATCACCACCGAAGGCAACCAGGATTTCTGGTCCAACCCGGTCGGCACCGGCGTCACCCACCGCGCGGCCCAGCCGATTTTTGATCTGCTGGGCGTCTCCGCTCACAACGCGATTTTCTACCGCGACGGCGGACACGCGCAGAATGAACAGGATTGGAACGCCATTGTCGATTTCTTTTTGCGGGTGACCCCGTGACGCGTGGCCGTCGGGCCTGGCGGACATCGGTCTGCCTGTTTTTGGTGATGCTGCTGGCCCAACTGCCGGCCGTCACCGCCTGCCAGCCGGGCCGCACGGCCCCCACCGGCCCCTACGCCGGCTACGCCCGCTACCACAAAGACATCGTCGGGCTGTTTAACACCGTCATTTCCGTGATCGCGTATTGTGAGTCGCCCGCCGATTTTGAGCGGCTGGCGGCGACCGCCCAATCGCGTTTTACCCAGCTGCACGCGCTCTTCGATATCTATAACGCGCATGCGGGCGTCGTCAACTTGTACACGGTCAACCAGGGCGCGGGCGGTCCCCCGTTGGCGGTGGCCGCGGAAATCATCGGCCTGCTCACCTTCTGCCGCGACCAGGCGCAACGGGTCGGCGGCAAAATCGACATCACGCTGGGCGCGATGCTGGAGTTGTGGTCGCAAACCCGCGAAGCGGGGCGCGACGCGCCAGAACAGGCCGTATTGCCCGACCCGGCGACCTTGCGCGCGGCGGCGGCGCACAGCGGCTGGGAGCGGGTGGTGATCGATCCGGCGGCAAACACCATACAGATCACGGACCCGGACCTGCGGCTGGACGTCGGCGCCGTGGCCAAAGGCTACGCGACCCGTGTCGTTGCCGACGAGCTGGCACAGGCCGGTTGGGACAGCTTCCTTTTGAGCAACGGCGCCAGCAGCATCGTCCTCCACGGCCGCCCCTTCCAGGACGACAAAGAAACGTGGAGCGTCGGCATCCAGAACCCGTCCGCGCTGCTGCCGGAGCCGGGCGAGACCGCCGACGGCCAGCCCGACTACCTGGCGGTGGCCCAGCTCACCGACCGCGCGATCGGCAACAGCGGCGATTATCAGAATTATTACACCGTGGACGGGCGCCATTACAGCCACCTGATCGACCCCGATACGCTGATGCCGGCCGCACGCTACCGCGGCGTTTCCGTCTTTACCGCCGATTGCGCGATGGCCGACCTGCTCTCTTCCACCTTGTTTCTGCTACCCTATGAGGAGGGGCGCGCGTGGATTGACGCGATGCCCGACACCGACGCGATCTGGATCTACACCGGCGGGCGTGTCGACATGACACCGGGCGCCGCGGCTTTTTTGACCGACATACATTTCACAGCGGCCTCCGGCTGAGAAAGGGACGCCATGGGCATCGGCTTTTTGACGTATGGGATCGACCCCCGCGAGGTGCCAAGCGACCGCGAGCGTTTGGAGACCCGCGGTACCGCCACCTATGTGCCCAAATGCGTCCACTTGCCATTGCCCGATCCCGATCGCACGCGACTGCTGGTCGCGTGCGGCGACCGGGTGCAGTTGGGACAGATGATCGCCGAACCGCTGCACCCGCACGCGGTGGGCGTCTATGCCAGTGTGGCCGGCCGGGTCACCGCCGTGACTGCGCGCGACACCCGCGACGGGCATTTGCCCTGCGTCACCATCGAGAACAACCGCCGGAGCCGGCCGGCTCCGGGGCTGCCGC
>CAYZME010000060.1:0-11879 GCA_964479435.1 uncultured Oscillospiraceae bacterium | reverse complement strand
CGGAGAACGTATCGCGCGCGGCGGCCAGGTCGCCCGCCGATGCTTGCGTCTCGCCCACGTAGATCGCCGCCAGTCCGCGTTGGTGCATCGGCGCCTCGTTGTCGCGCACCAGAGCGGCGTACGCTTCGAGCGCGCCGAGGAAGTCGCCCGCCGCCCGTCGCGCGTGGCCGACCTGCAGGCGACCCTGCGTCGTCTCGTCGCTATGCGCCCGCCACGCATCCACATCCACATGCTGCAGTCCGCGCTCGAGACCCTCAGTGTCGGATACACCGAGACGATGGCGGCCCAGACTGACAAAGTGAATGAGGCGCTGCAATCGCTCGGCCGCGACTACATCGAGACCATGAACCGTCAGATTCTGCAAATGCAGGACGATCTGCATTCGGCGATCCAGGATATCTTCGCGCGCTTTACCGATGTCAACGCCACCACGTTCGAAAACATCGAGCAACAGAGTACGGCGACACTCGAACAGCTGTCCACCGCCGCCAAGGAAGTGATGAGCGACATGTCCGAACAGGTCACCGATCTTGGCTACTTCACGCGCGAGATCAATTCCGAAGTGGCGGCGCTCAACGACGCGCTGCGCCAAACGGTCGCCCAATTCGGGGAGCAGATGAAATCGACGATGGAGGGCACTTATCACGCGTTCGATGAGCAGGTCGCCGGCTTGGTCGAGCGCTTGTCGCACACGACCGAGGTCATCCGCGATTCGGTCGAGGATCTACCGGCGGCCGTGGTCGCGATGCGCGGCCACTTGTTGGCCGCCGCCCGTGGCCAACTGTCCGACGACGCCCCCGCCGCCGATCCGTTGACACCGGCCGACCCGCGCGACCCGGCCGGCTCCGGCCGTGTCTGACGGGTACCCTACACCGCGCTTTCGCGCCGGCGCCTGGTCCGGCCAGGAGGAGATACCCCCGCCGCCGGTGCGCGGCTACCCGTTGCCTGAACCCGCGCCGCTCCCGCCCGCGCGCCTGTCACGATTGCGGCAGTGGGTGGGGGAGCGGCATCCTTCGATTCGCGATCTCGGCCGCGCCATCCACGACATCGATGAGCCCGAGACCCATGCTTTGATCGCGGCCATCGCCGGCTGGCCGGCCGGCGAGGTCGGCGTCCGTGCCTATGAAATCCCGGCCAGTCAAATGGATCGTCTGATCCAGGTTTACGCGGCTACCCAGGACTCTCAAATCAGACAACGCATCGCCATGGTGTTGCAGGCGCGCATGAAGCGCCGCTTTTGCGCGTTGGTGTGGCATGTACTGCAAGACCGTTTTGCCGACGAAGCCTTGCTGTCGATCCTGTTTACCGGCGCGTCGGGGCGCCGCCGTTTTCGCGCCGGGGAATCGATGCGTTTTTTGGATTTTTTCCGCGCCGCGGATCAGACTGGCACCGTCCCGTTGCCGGCGCGGGTTTGCCGGACGCTACGGGCGTCCGGTCAATCGGTTGCATCCTTTTTCCGGGCGTGTGAGATGCCCGCCGACGGCGCGCTGGCGCTCGCGGTCTTGAGCCTGTATTTTGCCGACGCGGAGTCGGCCGTATTTGATCGCGAGCACGAGGCGCTGACCATCTTGTTTGCCTCCTTGTCGCGGCCGCCGTCCGACCGCGCCACCGCCGATCTGCTGGCCGCGGGCTTTGCCGCGCCGCTGGCGCGCTACCTGGAGTTGCACGAACCGCCCGACTGCGACCATGCGCTGTTGCGGCAGGTCGCCCCGCGCTTTGGCTTTCCCGACCCGTCCGCGGCAATGTGGAGCGAGGTGGAAGAGCCGTTGCGGTTGCGTTTTAGCCAGTGGACCCATCTCGACCGTTTGCAGGTGTCGCTGGCAGGACAGTACAACAAGGAGCGGATCCTCTCCGCGCTGTATTCCCACATCGAGAATGTCATCGCCGATCCGGAATTGCCGCTGGTCTTTGTCTACTTTGCCCGCTTTGTGCTGGTTGACCGGGTTGAAGAGCCGGACGTGATGCTGTTGTATCCGCGTGCGATCTTCGCACAGACGTATGACCTGTTCACCCGCCAGCGCGCCACACGATTGGAATCGCTCCGCGAGGCCGCCGCGCCCGGCGAGGCGGAAACCCCGGAGGAGACGGTTGCGGCGATGGAGCGGGTGGCAGACTCCGGGGAGCCGGAGCGAGCCGCGGACCCGGAATCCGCCGATGCGGTCCCTTGGCCGGTAAACTCGGTCGACCGGCCTGTCGACTCGATCCCTTGGCCGGTAGATCGGGAGAGGATGGTCATGGCGCGGATCGCGATCCTCGAGACGCGCGAAGAGCGCGACCGGCGCAAAATCCTGTCACAACAAATCATCCGCGGTACCTGTGATCGCATCGTGCATCTCACTTTTGTCGATACCCCCATTCTGTACGCACGACAATTCCTTTTTGACCTGTTGCTCTGAGCGGTGGGCGAACGCCAGGGCGTTCGTCCAAGTGAATACAGGGTGTCCAGAGGTCCCGATCGGCGCGGTCGGTATCGGTTGTTATGGATTTACCGACCAGTTGTGGTATCCTATGAAACTGATTGCACCCGTCGCCTCCCAGCCGTCTTTTTCGCCTGGTAAGGCGGGCGGCCTTACCAAATGGATGGCTACGCCAAGCGGATGGCTACGCCAAGCGAATGGCTACGCCAAGCGGACGGCTACGCCAAGTGGACGGCCCTATTTAATAGGTAAAAATAAAGAGGTGGACCATGACCCCGACCGGACAAGAAATAACCCAGACGGACAGCGGGTTTTTAGACCGCATTCGCGCTGCGGAGAGCGAGGCCGAAGGCCTAGTGGCGCAAGCCCGCGATCGGGCAGAGGCACTGGTGACGGCGGCACGGGAAGAAGCGGACACGCTGCTGGAAGCGGCGCGGTCGCAAGGCGCGCAGGCGCGGCGAGAGATCATCGCCGCTGCGGAAGCCGATGCCACCGCCGCCCGCGAAGAGGCTGAAAGCCGGGCGCGCGCGCAGGCGCAGCGCCAGGAAACGCGGGATCCGGAAGCGGACCGCGAAATCGTCCGCCGGATTGCCGAAAGGATTGTGACCCTCCATGGCGATCGTTGAGATGAAGCGCGTCACGGTGGTCGGCATGCGCCGCGACCGCGACGCGTTGCTAGCCGCCCTGGCCCGTGCCGGTGTGATCGATGTCGAGGACCTGTCTGACGCGGCCGCTACGGCGAACGCCGGGGCAGGTGCCGTTACGGCGGCCGCTACGGCGAGCGCCGGGGCAGGTGCCGCGACGGATGCCGCGGAGGATGCCACATCACCGACCGTACCCGAGACCGGGGATCCCGGACAGGCCGAACAGGCGCGGGCGCACGAGACCGCGCAGCGGCTGGAGTCGCTGATCGCGTTGAGCGCGCAGATCGCGCCCGAGGCGAAAAAACGCGGTTTGGCCAGCCGGCGCCGCGTTAGTCCGACGCAAGTCGCGTCGGCAGCGGCGCGCCGCGAAGAGATTTTGGCAGACGCGATGGAGTTGCAGCAAGTCCGGGCCGCGATCGCCGCCGATCGCGGGCAAATCGCCCGTCTGGAGGCGACGGCGTCCCTGCTGGAGCCGTGGGCGGGGGTCCCGCTGCGGCTGGATGAGGACGGGACGCGGCGGACGCGGGTGTGGCCGGGGTCGATTCCCGCCGGGCCGCGTTTTGACGAATTTATGACACAGATCGCCGCGGCCGGACCGCGTGTGCATGTCGAGGTCTTGTCGCAACAGGACGGGCTGGCGCGGTTGGCGGTGGTGGCGCTCCATGAGGACGAGAACGCCGTGCGCCCCCTGCTCAAGACCGGCGGCCTGGCCCCCATCCCGGTGCAGGGCGAGCGCGGCACGCCCGATGAGGTGTTGGCGCGGTTGGCCGCCGAGCGGCAAGCGTTGCGAGACGGGATCGCCCGGCTGGAGCAACGCGCGCGCGAATTGGCCGCCCGGCGCCCGGATTTTGAAATCCTCTACGACCTGACGTTGGCCGACATCGCCCGCCTCGATTCGGCTGCGCGGCTGCGGCATACCCGCAGTACGTTCGAGCTGGCGGGCTGGATCCCGGCGACGCTGGCCGATGAGACGTTGCGCGGCCTGCGCGACACATATACGGTCGCTGTGTCGGTCCGCGCGCCGCGCGACGACGAGGATGTGCCCACGCTGATGGAAAACATCCCGCTGGTGCGCCCGTATGAGGCGATCACCACGATGTTCAGCACCCCGGCGCGGGGGGAGATCGACCCCAATCCGCTGGTGGCGCCTTTCTTTGCGATTTTATTTGGCCTGATGGTCAACGACGCCGGCTATGGCCTGGTCTTGACGCTGGCCTGCGCGCTGATGATTTGGAAATTCAAGGTCAAGGGCGCGACCCGCGGCATGATGATGTTGTTCTTTCAGGGCGGCATCGCCGCCACGGTCGCGGGCGTTTTGTTCGGCGGCTTTTTTGGCGACATCGTCTCGGTACTCAGCCGCGATCGCATCCATTTCCCCACCCTCTGGTTCAGCCCCCTGGAAGACCCGGTGATGATGATGGCGGTTTCGCTGGGGCTGGGCGTGGTCCATGTCTTTACCGGCATGGGCGCCAAAGCCTACATGCTGATCCGCGATAAAAAACCGCTCGACGCGCTGTTCGACGTCGGCTCCTGGTACTTGGCGCTGATCGGCGCCGGCCTGATGGCGGTCGGTGGCGTGATCGGCCGCGTCGGTACGTGGATGATGGTCGTCGGCATGGCGATGGTGGTGTTGTTTTCGGCGCGCCAAAGCCGCGGCCTCGGCAAACGTATCTTCAAAGGCCTCTATAATCTGTACGGCATCACCGGCTACCTGAGCGACATCCTCTCCTATTCGCGCATCCTGGCGCTGGGGCTGGCCGGCGGCGTCATCGCCATGGTGTTCAATAAGATCGGCGCCATCGCCGGCTTTGGCATCGTCGGGCTGCCGTTGTTTATCCTCGTCGCCCTGGTCGGGCACGGCCTCAACATCGCGTTGTCGCTGCTGGGCGCGTATGTACACACCAGCCGGCTGCAATATGTCGAATTTTTCAGTAAATTTTTCGAAGGCGGCGGGCGCCCCTGGAACCCGCTGCGCGACCCGTCCCGCTACACCGAAATCGCCGCCCCGGAGACACCGGAGTCCGGCGGCGAATCTTAAGTACCCTAACGCGACACCCATAAGCAGGAGGATGCATCCATGGAATTTCTCAACACCTTATCCAATCTCTTTTTCAACGGCCAGGTACTCGCCTTTGTCGGCGCCGCGCTGGCGGTCGTTTTTGCCGGCTGGGGCTCTTCCAAGGGCGTCGGTCTGGCCGGCGAGACCGCGTCGGGGATCCTGGCGGAAAAACCCGAATTGTTTGGCAAACTGCTGATCTTGCAGGCGATGCCCGGCACCCAAGGGATTTACGGCCTGCTGGTCTGGTTTATCGTCATGCTGCAGGGCGGCTTTTTGGACGGCACCTCCGGCAACCTGACCACGCTGCAGGGTATGCAGTTCTTTGGCGCCTGTTTGCCGATCATGATCGTCGGCTACTTTTCCGCCATCTTGCAGGGGCGGGTCGCGGCCAACGGCATGATGATGCTGGCGCGCCAACCGGGTGAGCAGACCAAAGCCATCGTCATGGCCGCCATGGTCGAGACCTACGCGATTCTGGCGCTGCTGGCCTCGATGCTGATGATCGTGCTCGGAATCCAGGTATGAACGGACTGGACGCGATCCTCGAGACCATCCTCGCCGAAGCCCGCGCCGAAGCTGACGAGATCGTCGCCGCCGCGCAAACACGGGCCGACGCGATCCGCGCGCAAGGCGTCCGTGCCGCCGATGAGCACGCGCGCGCGATGGCGACGGCGGCGGCAAACGAAGCCGCGGCGATCCGCGCCCGCGGCGAGTCGTCGGCCGCGATGGCCGGCCGGCGGATTATGCTGGAGTCGCGCCGCCGCACAGTGACCGGCCTGGTGGACCAGGCGCTGGCCAGTCTGGCCTCCTGGCCCGAGGAGGAAAAGGTGCGCTTGTACGCGGATTTTCTGGGCCAGGCGCGGGGCGGTGAGACCGTGATCTGCAACGCCGCCGATTTGGCGACGGGGGTCGCCGCGCGGGCGATGGCAGCGGCCGCCGCGACACGCGCCGCGGACGGACAGCCGCCGATCGAGCTGACGCTGGCCGAGCAGGCGGGGGATTTTGTCGGCGGACTGATCTTGCAGCGCGGCCGGATTGAGGACAATCTGACCTTTGAGATGTTGACGCGGCAATCGCGCGAAGCATTGGAAGCGCTGGCCGCGGCCCATGTGGCGCAGCCAACCGTTGAATCGGAGAAATGAGGGGCGGATGAATCGCGACATGGCAGGTACCCATCCAGGTGCCCATGTGGGCGACCGAGCGGTTGTCCAACCGCTGGACTACGCGCATGCCAGCGGCCGCATTCGCGCGCTCGAAACCCATCTGCTGGACGCCGCCCGCACACTGCGCCTGACCGAAGCCCACGACAACGCCGAGTTCGCGCGCATGCTGGCGGAAGCCGGCTATCCTGCGGCCAGCTCCAACGGCAGCAGCCTCAACGCCGGCTATGTCCGCGCCTGTGCCGTCGCGCGCGAAGTGGCGGTGGAAAAGGATTACATCGATCTGTTTTATCTGGAGAACGACGTGATCAACGCCAAAGTCTTTGTCAAACACAAAGCGCTGGGCGGCGAGGAATCGTATGAACAATTGGCGACCCGCATCGCCGCGCCGGCCCGCGTGCCGCCCGAGCGGTTGTTCCTGGCTGTGCGCGAGGACGATGAGACACAAGCGCCGGTCCCGGCGTGGCTGTGGACGGCGATCCGTGCCGCCTGGAGCGCGTATCGGACGAGCGGCGACGGGACGCACATCGACATCCAGCTCAATCTGGCCTTCGCGCGCGAAGTCCGGCGGGTCGCTGACGCACTGGGCAACGCGTGGTACAGCGAACTGTGGCGCTTGCGCGCGGATTTGGAAAACCTCGACATGGTCCTGCGCACCCGCCGCAGCGGCTTTCCCCTGTCGTTGTTGGCCGACTCCCTGTTGCCGGGCGGCGGGCTGGCGACCGATCGCCTGCTGGCGATGGCGCGCCTGTCTGACGACAATCAGCTGATCGCGGCCTGGCTGGAAACGCCGTTCGCGGGGATGGCCGCGGAAGGGGTCGCCGGCTATGGCCGACCGGGGGGCGCCGCGCGGTTTGGCAAATGGGCCGACGACACCATCATGGCGCATGTGCGCCGGGCGCGCACGATTTCGTTTGGCCCCGAAATCCCGGTGGCCTATGTCTGCGCGATGCAGACCGAAGTGCAAAACGCCCGCATCGTTCTGGCGTTTATCCGCAACCGGCTGGACCCGGCCGGCGCGCGGGAGCTTTTGCGCCTGACGTATTTATAAGCAGAGCAGGAAAGGGGTACACCGATGAACAAAGTGGCGGTGATCGGAGACCGGGACAGCGTGATGGGTTTTCGCGCGCTGGGGATGGTCACGATGGAGGCGCTCACCCGCGCCGAAATTCTCACCTGTTTGCGACAGGTGGCCGACGACGGCTACGCGATCGTGTTTATCACCGAGCCGGCGGCGGCGCTGGTGATGGACGAGATCGCCGCCCTGCGCGCGCGGCGTTTGCCCGCGGTGGTGCCGATCCCGTCGACGCACGGCTCTTTGGGCATCGGTATGGAACAGGTCAAAGAGACGGTCAAAAAAGCCGTCGGGATCGATATTCTCGGCTTTGACAGCTGAGTGTGACAGGAGAGACAAGATGAGTAAACGCAGCAAAGGCAAGATCGCCAAGGTTTCGGGGCCGCTGGTCATCGCCGAGGGCATGCGCGACGCGGATATGTTTGACGTGGTGCGCGTTTCCGAGCTCGGCCTGATCGGCGAGATCATCGAGATGCACGGCGACCGGGCCTCGATCCAGGTATACGAAGAGACGGCCGGCCTGGGCCCGGGTGAACCGGTGGAATCCACCGGCTCGCCCTTGTCGGTCGAGCTGGCCCCCGGCCTGATCGGGGAGATCTTTGACGGCATCCAGCGCCCGCTCGAGCGCATCCGCGAGCTGGCCGGCAGCAACATCCCGCGCGGTGTCCGGGCGGACGTGCTCGACCGGCAGCGCACCTGGCCGTTTGTCGCCACCGTCGCCGCCGGCGACCGCGTACAGACCGGCGACATTCTCGGCACGGTGCAGGAGACCGCGCTGGTCGTCCACCGCGTCCTGGTGCCCCATGGCGTCAGTGGTACCGTGGTCGACGTAATGCCCGGCGATCGCACGATCGTCGAACCGGTTGTGCGCTTGCGCGACGACGCCGGCGAGGAACACGAGCTGCCGATGCTGCAACGCTGGCCGGTGCGGCGCGGCCGCCCCTATGCCGAAAAAATCACCCCGCGCGGCCCGATGATCACCGGGCAGCGCGCGATCGATACCTTTTTCCCCATCGCCCGCGGCGGCACGGCCGCCATCCCCGGCCCCTTCGGCAGCGGCAAAACCGTGATCCAGCACCAGCTGGCCAAATGGTCGGACGTCGACATCGTCGTCTACATCGGCTGCGGTGAGCGCGGCAACGAGATGACCGACGTGCTGATGGAGTTCCCCGCGCTGATGGACCCCAAAACCGGCGAGTCGCTGATGAAGCGCACCGTGTTGATCGCCAACACATCCGACATGCCGGTGGCGGCGCGCGAAGCCTCCATCTATACCGGCATCACCATCGCCGAATACTTCCGCGACATGGGCTACCACGTCGCGATCATGGCCGACTCGACTTCGCGCTGGGCCGAAGCGCTGCGCGAGATGTCCGGCCGCCTGGAGGAGATGCCGGGCGAGGAAGGCTACCCGGCCTACCTCGGCTCCCGCCTGGCGCAGTTCTATGAGCGCGCCGGCCACATCCGCTGTCTGGCCTCCGAACACCGCGAGGGCACGCTGACCGCCATCGGCGCGGTTTCACCCCCGGGCGGCGACCTGTCCGACCCGGTCGCCCAGGCGACCTTGCGCATCGTCAAGGTCTTTTGGGGGCTGGATTCCAGCCTGGCGTATAAGCGCCATTTCCCGGCGATCAACTGGCTCAACAGCTACTCGCTGTACGAAGACCGCATCGACGACTGGATGGACGCCAACGTCTCGGCCGAATGGCATGTGCTGCACGCCGAGGCCATCCGCCTGCTGCAGGAAGAGGCCGAGCTGGAAGAGATCGTCAAGCTGGTCGGCCTCGATTCGCTGTCGCCGCTCGATCAGTTCAAACTGGAAGCCGCGCGTTCGCTGCGCGAGGATTACCTGCAACAAGACTCGTTTGACGAGATCGACACCTACACATCGCTGGAGAAAAAACTCGGCATGCTGCAGCTGGTGATGGAGTACTACCGCCAGGGCATGCGCGCGCTGGAGCAGGGGATGCCGGTGCGCACGCTGACCTCGCTGCCGGTACGCGACCTGGTCGCGCGGCTCAAGTTCGTCCCCGAAGAGGACTTCCCGGACGCCGCCCGCGAGATCCGCGACGGGTACGCCACGCAATTTCGTGCCAAACAAGCGCAGGGGGTGAGATAAGATGCCCAGAGAATACCGCACCATCGAAGAAGTCGCCGGCCCGCTGATGCTGGTCCGCCACGTCGAGGACGTCACGTACGGCGAGCTGGGTGAGATCGAGCTACCCAGCGGCGAACTGCGCCGCTGCCGCGTGCTGGAAATCGACGGCACCAATGCCCTGGTGCAGTTGTTTGAAAACACGGTCGGCATCAACCTCGAAAACTCCCGCGTGCGCTTTTTGGGGCGCGGCCTGGAATTGGCGGTCTCCGACGACATCCTCGGCCGCGTCTTTGACGGCATGGGCCAACCCGCCGACGGCGGCCCGCCCATCCTCGCCGACCACCGCATGGACATCAACGGCCTGCCGATGAACCCCGCCGCCCGCAACTACCCCTCGGAGTTCATCCAGACCGGCATCTCGGCCATCGACGGCCTCAACACGCTGGTACGCGGGCAGAAGCTGCCGATCTTTTCCGGCTCGGGCCTGCCTCACGCCCAGCTGGCGGCGCAGATCGCCCGCCAGGCCAAGGTGCGCCCGCCCGCCGGCACCGGCGCCGCGACCGAGCCCGGCGCAGCGGCCGCCGCCGACAACACCCCGTTCGCCGTCGTGTTTGCCGCCATGGGCATCACCTTTGAAGAAGCCGACTTTTTTGTCGAGGACTTTCGCCGCACTGGCGCCATCGACCGCGCCGTGCTGTTTATGAACCTGGCCAACGACCCCGCGGTCGAGCGCATCGCCACCCCGCGCATGGCGCTGACCGCCGCCGAGTACCTGGCGTTCACCAAAGGCATGCACGTGCTGGTCATCCTCACCGACATCACGTACTATGCCGAAGCGCTGCGCGAGGTTTCGGCCGCCCGCAAAGAAGTCCCGGGCCGCCGCGGCTATCCCGGTTATCTGTACACCGACCTGGCGACGCTCTATGAGCGCGCCGGCCGTCAACGCGGCAAGGAGGGGTCGATCACACTGATCCCCATCCTGACCATGCCCGAGGACGACAAAACCCACCCCATCCCCGACCTGACCGGATACATCACGGAAGGGCAGATCATCCTGTCGCGCGAATTGCTGCGCAAAGGCGTCCGCCCCCCCATCGACGTGCTGCCCTCGCTGTCGCGCCTCAAGGACAAAGGCATCGGCCGCGGCAAGACCCGCGTCGACCACGCGCCGACCATGAACCAGCTGTTCGCGGCCTACGCGCGCGGCAAGGACGCCAAAGAGCTGTCGCAAATCCTCGGCGAGGCGGCGCTGTCCGAAGTCGACCGCATTTACGCGCGTTTTTCCGACGCCTTTGAGGAGCGCTATATCTCGCAGGGCTTTGCCAGCGACCGGTCCATCGAAGAGACCTTGTCGATCGGCTGGGAATTGCTGTCGATGCTGCCGCGCAACGAGCTCAAGCGCATCCGCGACGAGCTGATCGACCAGTACTACGTCGGGGAGAAAGAAGAGGCAAGTCATGGCTGATCTGCGGGTCAACCCGACCCGTATGGAGCTGCTCCGTCTCAAACGCAGACTGGAGACGGCGCGCCGCGGGCACAAACTGCTCAAAGACAAACGCGACGAGCTGATGAAGCGTTTCTTACACATCGTGCGCGAAAACAAGAGCAAACGCGAGCGCATGGAGGAACTGCTGACGGTCGCCCATCGCGAATTTGTGCTGGCGCGGGCGATCTTGCGCCGCGAGCGGGTCGAGCAGGCGCTGATGCTGGCCAAGCCTCCGCTCGAAATCCGGGTCGAGGTCGTCAACCTGATGAGCGTCGAAGTCTCGACCTTTGAGCAGCCGCCCGCCGAAGAAGGCAAGATGCAAGTGCCGCCCTACGGCATGGTCGGCACCTCGGGCGAATTGGACGCGGCGGTGACCGCGCTCTACGAAGCCTACCCGATCATGCTCAGCTTGGCCGAAAACGAAAAGGCCGCCCAGCTGCTGGCCGACGAAATCGAGCGCACGCGCCGGCGCGTCAACTCCCTGGAATACATCCTCATCCCCCAGCTGACCGCCACCATCCGCACCATCACGATGAAGCTCGACGAAAACGAGCGCGGCAACCTGGTGCGTCTGATGAAAGTCAAAGACATGATGGTGCAAGAAGCCATCCGCGCAGCCCGCCTGGCCCAGGGCCTCGACGCCTGAGCCTGCCGCCGCCCGGTCTCGTGGACCTGGCGGCGGAACCGACGGAGGTGATTTATGGAAGTTCGTTACACGTATCTGAGACCCGCGCAAATCATCGCGCGCCGCCAGGCCTGTCCGGTGGTGTACATTCCCATCGGCACGCTGGAATGGCACGGCCCGCACAACCCGGTGGGCGCGGACACGTTGCAGGCCGAAGCGTTGGCGATCCGCTGTGCCGAGCGCGACGGCGGACTGGTGTTTCCGCCGCTGTATTATGGCGAAAACCGGCTGGAAGGCCTGATGGAGGCCAACGCC
>CAYZME010000059.1:0-12342 GCA_964479435.1 uncultured Oscillospiraceae bacterium | reverse complement strand
CAAAGCGGCGGTCTACCAGATGATGGGTTTGGAAGAGGATGAACACCGCTGGCGCGAGATCGCCCGCGCGATGGAACAGGATCACCCCTGAAGCTGGAGCGCCGCGCGCGCGGCGGCGATGGCCGCGCGCACCGTCGCCGGCGCCGGGCCGCCGGGCAAGGAACGGCGGCGTACACAGGCATCCACCTGGATGACATCGTAGACATCGGCCTCAAAACGATCGCTGGCCGCGCGCAAGGTCGCCAACGGCAAATCCTCCAGCGCCTGACCGGTCGCCTCGCACTGGCGGACCAGCCGCCCACAGATTGCGTGCGCCTCACGGAACGGCAGACCGCGTCCGACCAGATAGTCGGCCAGATCGGTGGCGTTGGTGAATCCGGACAAAGCGGCCTCGCGCATGCGATCGGCGCGTACGGTTAAGGTGCGGAGCATGCCGGTGAAGGCCGGCAGGCACAGGGAAACCGTGTCCAGCAGGTCAAAAATCGCCTCTTTATCCTCTTGCATGTCTTTGTTATATGCCAGCGGCAAGCCTTTTGTCATCGTCAGCAAAGTGACCAGGCTGCCGATCGCGCGCCCGGATTTTCCCCGCGTAAGCTCGGCGACGTCGGGGTTCTTTTTCTGCGGCATGATGCTGCTGCCGGTGCTGAACGCGTCGTCGAGCACGACAAATTGAAATTCCTGGCTGGACCAGAGCACAATCTCCTCGCTGAGGCGGGAGAGGTGGACCATCAGCAACGCCAGGGCCGCGGCGGTCTCGATGGCAAAATCGCGATCGGCGACCGCGTCCAGGCTGTTGGCTGTCACGCGGGCAAAGCCCAATTCACGGGCGACAAGCCCCCGATCGAGCGGATAGGTCGTCCCCGCCAGCGCGCCCGCGCCCAGCGGCATCTCATCCAGACGGCGCATCGCGTCATCCAGGCGATCGATGTCGCGCCGCGCCATCTCGACATACGCCATGAGATGGTGGGCAAATGTGATGGGCTGCGCGCGTTGCAGATGGGTGTAACCCGGCATGATGGTCTCGAGGTTTTCTTCCGCGCGCGCCAGAAGGACCGCGCACAATTCGCGCATCGCCGTCCGGATGGCGGCGACATGGTCGCGGATATACATCCGCAAATCCAGGGCGACCTGATCGTTGCGACTGCGGCCGGTGTGCAAACGCTTGCCGGCCTCGCCGATCCGCCGGGTCAACTCCGCCTCGATGAACATGTGGATGTCTTCGGCGCCGCTGTCCCATGTCAAGCGGCCGGCGCGGATATCGTCCGCGATGCCGGCCAGACCACCGGTGATCGCGTCGGCCTCCGCAGGCGACAGGACGCCGACGGAGGCCAGCATGCGCGCGTGCGCCATACTGCCGCGGATGTCCTGCTCAAACATCCGGCAATCAAAAGACAGCGAAGCGTGAAAATCGTTGACCGCCGCGTCGGTGTTTTTGGCAAACCGGCCCGCCCACAGTTTCTCAGCCATCCCGATCCTCCTTTGGGGCAAGCCGTTTAGCGGGGCCCGCCGCTGTTTTGTTTCATTTGCGCGATGACCTTCATCGGCAGGCCGAAGCAGTTGATAAAGCCGCCGGCATCCTTCTGATCGTATACGTCGTCGGCGCCGAAGGTCGAGAGTTCCTCCTGGTACAGTGAATAGGGAGAAGTGGCGCCGGCCGGCAGGATGTTGCCTTTGTACAATTTGAGCCGTACCTTGCCGGACACGGTCTCTTGCGTCTGGTCAACAAATGCCGAGAGCGCTTCGCGCAGGGGGTGGAACCATTGCCCGTAATAAACCAGTTCGGCAAAACGCTGCGCGATCACATCTTTGTAGTGGAGCGTGTCGCGCTCGAGGCACAGCAGCTCCAGCTCGCGGTGGGCAAAGTACAGTACGGTGCCGCCCGGCGTCTCGTAGACGCCGCGCGATTTCATGCCGACGAGGCGGTTTTCCACCATATCGAGCATGCCGACGCCGTTTTGGCCGGCGACTTGATTCAGGTAAGTCAGCATCTCGATGTCGCCGGTGACGGTGCCGTTGACGCGCACCGGGATGCCTTTTTTGAATTCAATTTCAACGTAGGTCGGCCGGTCGGGGGCCTGCTCGGGCGAAACCATCAGCTCGAGGAGTTGTTCATACCGCGGCTCGTTCGCCGGGTCTTCCAGATCCTGTCCCTCATGGCTGAGATGCCAGATGTTGCGATCCATCGAGTAATTGTCTTCCTTGGTGACCGGCACAGGGATGTCGCGGGCCTGGGCGTAATCGATCTCATCGTCCCGCGATTTGAGATCCCACAACCGCCAGGGCGCGATGATGCGCATCTCGGGGGCCAGCGCTTTGATGGTCAGCTCAAAGCGCACCTGGTCGTTGCCTTTGCCGGTCGCGCCGTGCGCGATGGCAGTGCACCCTTCACGGCGCGCGACCTCGACGAGGCGCTTGGCGATCACGGGGCGGGCAAAAGCGGTACCCAGCAGGTATTTCCCCTCGTATAAAGCGTGCGCTTTGAGCGTGGGATAGATGAAGTCCGTAATGAATTCCCGGGTCACATCCTCGATGATCAGCTTGGAGGCGCCCGTGCGCAGAGCCTTTTCATGCAGGGGGGCCAGTTCCTCGCCCTGGCCGACGTCGGCGGCAACGGCGATCACTTCGCAATCATAGTGCTCTTTGAGCCACGGGATGATGATCGAGGTGTCAAGACCGCCGGAATAGGCCAGCAGAATTTTCTCTTTGGACATAAAAAAATACCTCCGGATAAAAATACGTTTTATTGAATAATTATGCGAATAAGCGGCCGATAATGCCGAAGTTTATGCATAAAAACATGCTATAGTATATCACCGGGAAAGGGGCGTGTCAAAAGCCACGACTTTCCCCGCGTATGCTATAATCTGGTATCATCCGCTGTGGATGGTGATAATTGCGCCACACGGGAGGTTCCCGCATGTCCTATCCGATGATCGATGAAACGGCAGGCGATCTGCTGGTTGCCGACGGCCGCTTATATCACAGGGAAGACGTCGCCGCCGGACGTTTTTTTGCGCCAATCGACGCGGTGATCTTTTACGAAGTCATACGCGTTCACGACGGGGTGCCTTTGTTTTGGGAAGATCATCTCGAGCGATTGCGGCATTCGGTCGCGGGGGCGTTTGCGGTGGAGTCGACCCTTTTGTGGCAGGAGTCGCTGCAGCTGATCATGGCCGAGGGTCGATCGCGCTGCAATTTGCGCCTGGTTGTGACCGAGCGGCATCGCGTCATCCATCTCTCACCCTATTATTATCCGCAGGAAGAAACCATACGCCGGGGCGCCGCTTGTGGATTGCTTGCCTGGGAACGCGAGAACCCGCAGATCAAGACGGTGCGCGCGGATTATAAAGAGGCGGTGGCCGCCGCTTTTGCCAAGAACAGGCCGTGGGGGCGCCCCTTTGAGATTTTGCTGGCCGATCGCGCGGGCCGGCTGACGGAAGGCAGCCGCTCTAACTTGTTCTTTGTCGACGGCGAGCGCGTATACGGCGCGCCGGACGCGCGCGTTTTATTGGGGATCACCCGCCGCCATGTACAGCGCGCGATCGCCGCGGCCGGGTTTCAATTGCGAGAAAAGCTGTTCACGATGGAGCAGATCGCGGCCGGCGCGGTGACGGCGGGATTTTTGACCGCTTCCCCGATCGATGTGATGCCGATTGCCCGTATCGACGCGGTCCCATTGGACGCCGGCAACCGGATGGTGCACGCGATTCGCGCCCGTTATTTGGAGATATTGGCTGATTACGTCCGCCAGAAAAATGGATGAGGCGGACGGGAAATATACACAGGTTGAACGAGGAGGATACCCATGATCAAAGAAAAAGGTAATGTGTCGGTTACAACGGAAAATATTTTCCCGATTATCCGCCAGTGGCTCTATTCCGACCGGGACATTTTTGTGCGCGAACTGGTTTCGAACGCATCGGACGCGATCGAGAAACTGCGCCGCCTGGCCGGTGTGGGTGAAGCCGACGTGCCCGCGGACGAGGCGTTCGCGATTTGGGTCCGCTACGACAAAGAAGAGGGCACCTTGCGGTTCGAAGACAACGGCATCGGTATGACCGCGGATGAGGTCAAAAAGTATATCAACCAGATCGCTTTTTCGGGTGCCATGGATTTTGTCGAAAAATACAAAGAGAAAAATGTCGATACGGCCGGCATCATCGGCCATTTCGGTCTG
Organism: uncultured Oscillospiraceae bacterium; assembly: GCA_964479435.1. GTDB lineage: Bacteria > Bacillota > Clostridia > Saccharofermentanales > UBA5734 > JAAYKS01. The sequence goes on along the minus strand of CAYZME010000059.1, from coordinate 8,165 downwards.
GGATTCTATTCGGCCTTTATGGTCGCGGACCGCGTGCGCATCGATACCCGCGGCTGGCAAGCCGACGCGCGGCCGGTGTACTGGCAAAGCGATGATGGCATCGCCTATGAAATGGGTGAATCGGACCGCCAACAGCGGGGCACGACCGTCACGCTGCAGTTGTCCGAAGACGGCGGCGAGTTACTGGAAAAAGAAGGGGTCGCCGCGATTTTGCGCAAATATTGCGCTTTTATGCCTTTCCCGATTTATTTTGAGGACGCCGGGCAGGTCAAAGCCGCCGCGGACGCCCAGGCCGCGAAAAAGCCTGAAGACGGGGAAGAAGCGCCGGCCGATGAGGAGGCGCTAGCGCCCGAGCCGCAGCCGCTCAACGACACCCACCCCCTATGGCTCAAAGCGCCCAAAGACTGTACGGACGAGGAATACAAAGAGTTTTACCGCAAGACGTTCCTGGATTTTCGCGAGCCGCTGTTCTGGATCCATCTGAATATGGATTACCCGTTCAACCTCAAGGGGATCTTGTATTTCCCGCGCACGGACAACACGTACGAGTCGCTCGAGGGCCGGATCAAGGTGTTCTATAACCAGGTCTTTGTCGCCGACAACGTCAAGGAAATCTTGCCGGAGTTTTTGTTCTTGCTGCGGGGTTGCGTCGACTGTCCCGACCTGCCGCTCAATGTCAGCCGCAGTTTTTTGCAAAACGATACCTATGTGCAAAAACTGTCGCAACACATCATCCGCAAAGTGGCGGATAAACTGCAAGCGCTGTTCGAGGCCGACCGCGAAGCGTTTGTCACCTACTGGGAGGACATTGGGGTCTTTGTCAAATATGGCTGCCTGCGCGACGAAAAATTTTATGAGCGCGTCAAAGACGTGCTGGTGTTTCCCTCGGTCGGCGGCGGCTTCCGCGTGTTGTCGGAACTCGACGAGAAAACGCTGTATACCCCTGACCCCCGCCAACAAGTGGTCTACATCAACCGCGCGCGTGAAAACGGGCAGCAGGTGGCGATTCTCGACCACGAGCTGGACAATCATTTCATGTCGTTTATTGAATACAAGAACAGCGGCGTCCGCTTTTTGCGTGTCGATGCCAGTCTGGACGGCGAGGCGGCAGAGGGCGATTCAGCGCAGCAGGCGGCTTTAGAAGCCATTTTCCGCACGGCCACCGGCGACGAAAAATTGCCCGTCAAGGTGCTGGCGATGGGCGCCGGGGCTTTGCCGGCGCTGATTGAGGAATCCGAGGAATCCCGGCGGATGGAAGAAATGCGCAAACAGTTCGCGCGGATGCAGGCCGGCAACAACCAGGAGGAGCTGTTCCCACGCGAATTGACCCTGGTGCTCAACACCGACCACCCCGCGGTTGCCAGACTGTTGGCTTCCGGCGGGGAGGCCATGGACCCGGAGCGCGCGCAGCAGGTCGCGCAGCACTTGTACGACATGGCCCGATTGGGGCACGGTTCACTGGATGCCGATGGCATGGCCGCTTTCCTGGCGCGCTCGGCGGCGCTGTTGGGGGATCAATGACAAATACACCAATCGGATCCCGACTGGATCCAACCGGGAGGTCGTAAACATGGACCAGATGGAGCAAGTTCGCCGGATTTATGTCGTCAAACGGCCCGGCTTCGACGGCGAGGCACAGGCTTTGCTGCGTGATTTGCGCGACAACCTCGGCATCCGTGAGCTGGCGGGCCTGCGCATATACAACCGCTATGACCTGGCGGGATTAAGTGACGAGACCTATGCCGCCGCGCGCGCGACCATCTTTGCCGATCCGCCGGTCGATGAGATCTATGATGAAACGGTCGCCTGGCCGGAAGGCGCGTTTGTTTTCGCGGTGGAAGCGCTGCCGGGCCAGTACGACCAGCGCGCCGACTCGGCCGCGCAATGCGTACAGATTCTGGCCGACGGCAAGCGTCCGCTCTGCCTGACGGCCCGGGTTTACTGCCTGCGGGGGGATCTGGATGCCGCGCGGCGCGCGCGGATCCGGGATTATCTGATCAATCCCGTGGAATCGCGGGAAGCCGCGTTGGATAAACCCGCGACCCTGGAGCAAGTGATGGAGGCGCCGGCCGCGATCCCGACCCTGGACGGTTTCCGTGACATGGACGACACGGCTCTGGGCGCGCTCCTGCGTGAGTTGGGGCTGGCCATGACGTTGGAGGACCTGCGGTTTTGCCAACCGGCGTTCCAAAAGGAGGGCCGCGACCCTACGTTGACCGAAATCCGTGTGTTGGATACGTATTGGTCGGACCATTGCCGGCACACGACTTTTCTGACCCGGCTGGAGGATGTGCAATTTGCCGGCGACGCGTCGATGGCGGAACACATGCGCGGGGTTTACGATTGTTATTTGGTGGTGTGTGAGTGGTTGTATGGTGAATGGGTGAAAATATGGTTGGTTTGTTTGATGGATTTGGCGACACTGGTGGTTTGGGAAATGAACGCGGCGGGCCGCTTGCCGCGGCTGGATTTGTCGGAAGAGGTCAACGCCTGCAGTGTGCGCACGCGGGTCCGCGTAGACGGGCAGGAGCAAGACTATTACATTCTTTTCAAAAATGAGACCCACAACCATCCGACCGAAATCGAGCCATTTGGCGGCGCGGCCACCTGTTTGGGCGGCGCCATACGCGACCCCCTGTCGGGGCGCGCGTATGTATATCAATCCATGCGGGTGACCGGGGGCGGAGATCCGACCGTGCCGGTCACCGAGACGATCCCCGGCAAGCTGTGGCAGCGCAAGATCACGACGACGGCCGCCGCCGGTTTCAGCGCGTATGGCAATGAGATCGGTCTGGCCACCGGCCAGGTCGAGGAGCTGTATCACCCCGGCTATGTCGCCAAGCGGATGGAAGTCGGCGCGGTGATCGCGGCGGCACCGGCGGCAAATGTGGTGCGCGAGCGGCCGCGCCCGGGAGATGTGGTCGTGTTGCTGGGCGGGCGCACGGGGCGCGACGGCTGTGGCGGCGCCACCGGTTCATCCAAGCAGCATGACGAATCCTCGCTGTTCACGTGCGGTTCCGAAGTGCAAAAGGGCAACCCGGTGACCGAGCGCAAAATGCAGCGTTTGTTCCGCGATCCGCACGTATCCCGCCTGATCCGGCGCTGCAATGATTTTGGCGCCGGCGGGGTTTCGGTCGCCATCGGCGAGCTGGCCGACGGGCTGGACATCGACCTGGACGCGGTACCGCGCAAATATGAAGGGCTAGACGGGACCGAGCTGGCCATCTCCGAATCACAGGAGCGGATGGCGGTGGTGCTGGATCCCGCGGATCTGGCCCGCTTTACCGCCGCCGCCGACGCGGAAAATCTCGAAGCCGTCGTGGTGGCGCGGGTGACCGCGCAGCCGCGGATGATCATGCGCTGGCACGGCCGGGAGATCGTCAATCTGCCGCGCGCCTTTATCGACACCAACGGTGCGCCCCAACACGCGGCGGCCCGTGTACAGGCGCCGGCCGCCGACGGGATCTGGCCGCAGGCGGCCACGGCGGATGACCGCCCCTTTGCCACCCGTCTTGGCGCTGAGCTGTCGACGTTGACCAACGGTTCACGCCAGGGGTTGTCCGGCCGCTTTGACGCCACGATCGGCGCCGGCACGGTGCTGATGCCGTTTGGCGGCATCCATCAGGCGACGCCCGAGGAGGGAATGGCCGCCAAAATCCCTGTATTGGGCGGCGAAACCGAAGACTGCACGTTGATGGCGCACGGCTTTGACCCTTATCTGTCCGAACGCAGTCCGTACCATGGCGCCTATTACGCGGTCGCGGAGTCGGTGGCGCGAATCACCGCGATGGGCGGCGATCCCACCGATGTATATTTGTCTTTCCAGGAATATTTCGAGCGCCTGGGCGACGCCCATTCTTGGGGCAAGCCGCTAGCCGCGCTGCTCGGCGCGTATCAGGCGCAGCATGACCTGGGGTTGGCTTCGATCGGCGGCAAAGACAGCATGTCCGGTACGTTCAACGATCTGCATGTGCCGCCGACCCTGATTTCGTTCGCGGTGGGCTTTGCCACCGCCGACCGGGTCGTCCCGGCGACCCTGCCGGCCCCCGGCCGCGCGGTTTATTTGTTGCGCGCGCCCCGCACCGCGCTGGGCTTGCCCGAGCCGGCCGCCTTTACGAACGGTTTGCGGGCCGTGCACGCGCTGGCCCGCCAGGGGCGGATCGCCGCGTGCGCGACTGTGCGCTCCGGCGGCGTGGCGGTCGCGGTCGCGCGCATGTGTTTTGGCAATCATCTCGGCTTTTGTTTCGCGGATACCTGGTCGGACGACGACCTGTTCGCCGACGACCGGGCCGCTCTGCTGGTGGCGGTGGAGCCGCAAGACGGGCAAACGGCGCGCGCGCTGACCGACGCGGGCGCCCGGCTCGTGGGTTCCAGTACCGACTCGGCGTCCCTGGTGTCCCCTGGCGGCTCTTTGCCGCTGGCTGACGCGTATGCCGCCTGGCGCCAACCGCTGGCGGAGGTATTCCCCGACGAGGCGCCACCCGCCGAGCCGGTCACGCCGGACGCGGGCGCCCTGTGGACGGGCGGGCCGCGGATCCGGCGCGCCGCCGCGCTGCTGAAAACCAAGCCGTTGGCGTTGATCCCGGTGTTTCCCGGCAGCAACAGCGAATATGACACCGCTTACGCGGTGGAAAAAGCCGGAGGAAAGGCCGAGATCCTCGTGATCCGCAACCTCGACCCGCAAGGGTTGGCCGAATCCATGACCGCGTTGTGCGACGGTCTGGCCCGCGCGCAGATGTTCATCTTGCCCGGCGGGTTCAGTGCCGGCGACGAGCCGGACGGATCGGGTAAATTCATCGCCGCGGCCTTGCGTGACCCGCGGCTGGCCGCGGAGATCGAACGCCTGCTGTATGTGCGGGACGGCCTGGCGCTGGGGATTTGCAATGGTTTCCAGGCGCTGGTCAAACTCGGTCTGTTGCCATACGGGCATATCGCGCCGACGGACGATACCTCACCGACCTTGACGTTCAACCGCATCGGGCGGCATGTCTCGCGATACGCGCAAACGCGTGTGACCTCCAACCTGTCGCCCTGGCTGTCGCTGACAGAACCGGGCGCGTGCCACGGGGTCGTCGTGTCGCATGGGGAGGGGCGCTTTGTCGCCAACGCCGACCATTTGCGGCAATTGGCGGCAAATGGGCAAATCGCCACCCAGTACGTGGACGCACAGGGGCAGCCGGCCCACGCCTACCCCGACAATCCCAACGGCTCGCTGGCGGCGATCGAGGGCATTTGCAGTCCGGACGGGCGTATTCTGGGCAAAATGGCGCACAGTGAACGCGTCGGGGCGCATTTGGCGCGCAACATTCCCGGCGCGAAAGACCAGCGCATCTTTGAGGCGGGATTGCGTTACTTCCTCGGTTGAACCGCGCCCGCAGCCGTTGCTATCAATCCCCGTGGCATCCCGGCCACGGGGATTTTTCGTCTCCTCCCGGTCGCTCTTTGTCGCACACCGCGACCACGGCCGGCGCGCGGAAAGGAGCAAGATGGCGGGGAGGTGAGAATATGAAGAAAAACAATCCGCTCAGCCGCAACCCCCGCGCCGTCCGCATCGCCGCTCTGGCGGTTCTGGCGATCACTTTGCTTGCCGTCGTGTATGTGGTGTACGTGTCGGGCAACGGGCCCGACACGTATGTACCGGGCAGCGATTCTGAATCGTATCTACCGGGGCCGACGGGTGACCGGGCGGAGGACCGCGCGGACAGCCCTGCTGAACGCGCGCCCGCGGGCACGACCGGCGCGATCGTTCCAGCGCCAGAACTGGATGAAAGCGTCGGCGCCCGGGATCCGGGCGCCAGTGACCGCGATCCGGGCGCCAGTGTCCGGGATCCGGGCGCCAGCGACCGCCCGGGGCAGCCGGGCGGCCATACCACAGGAGAGACCACCTGGTCCCCCGCAGCAGCGACCGCCGCAGCGGCCACTGCCTCCGGGGGCGATGCCGGCGGGGCGCAGCCGCGATACGCGGTGGCGTGCCGGCAGTTTCTGGCGCGTGTCGACGCGATCCAGGCGGCGATGCGGGATGATCGCTTTTATTTGGGCGTCTACGAAGTAGATGCCGCCAATCCCACGTTGATGCTGGTGCTGTCGGACACAAAGGCGCGCGCGGACAATCTGGATGGGTACTTCCGTCTGGCAATCGACCGGGACGGTGAAACCTGGGGGCACGCGCCGCTGGCGATCGGGTTGAACAGCCTGTTTACGCTCAGCGGCCGCGACCGCGCGTATGCCGATGGCAAATTTTGTGCGGACGGGCTGGATGATCTGTTGGCGGCCACGCTGCAAGCCGCGCTGGCTGAGCGGTATGACCCGGGGATCCTCACGTTCATTCTGGAGGAATATCGCACGGGGATGGAACTGCGCTGGCAGGGGGGTGGCATCGGCCGCACCGCGTATCGCGCGGTGGCACCGTTTCCCGCGCTGGATGTCGTTTTCAACGATGGCTTTGTCACCTATGTCGAGTTTTTTCCCGATCCATCGCCGGCCAAAGCCTGATAACCCATCGCGGTCAGCACGGCGCGCGCGACATCCGCGTCCCCGGCATACGGGTCGCTGCCGTGCGCGCGGTCGAGGAATTTTTCGTTGCCTTTGGCGAGGATCAAGACGATGTCATTTGTCCGCGCGTGTGTGATTGCGTGGTGGATGGCCTGCGCGCGATCGCGGATAAATTGCGTGCGGGCATGCCGGATGCCCACCCGGATCTCGTCGGCGATGGCCGCCGGGTCCTCATCGCGGCAGTCTTCCTCGGTCAGGAGGATCCAATCGGCGGCGCGATCGGCAATCTCACCCAGCATGGGGCGTTTTTGCACATCGCGCCGGCCCGCGGATCCGAAAACCACGATCACTTCACCGTCGCGGCGGATGGCTTGCGCGTAAGCGAAAATCTTTTCAAAACCGTCCGGCGTATGCGCGTAATCGACAATCACCAGAAAAGGCTGACCCTGATCAATGCGCTCGACGCGGCCTTCGACCTGCGGAGTTTTGGCGAGCAGAGGCAATAATATGGGCAAAGAGACGCCCGTTTGATGGAGCGCGGCGATCACCGCCAACAGGTTGGCGACATTGAATTGGCCGACCAGGTCTGTCACCACCGGATGGTTGCGCCCGCCGTGCTCCAGGCAAAAGCGCGTGCCGGTCGGCGTGAGATCGAGATCGCGCGCGCGATAATCGGCCGGCTGCTCAATGCCATATGTGACGACGCGGGCGCGCGTCGACGCGGAAAGTGTTTGCCAAGATGGGTCGTCGCGGTTGAGAATCGCGAGGGCGGTAGGCGCGAGCAGCTGAAACAAGCGGCGCTTGGCGGCCAGGTACGCTGCCATCGTGCCGTGATAATCCAGGTGTTCGTGTGTGAAGTTGGTCATGATCGCGACATCGAATGACACGGCGTCCACACGCCCTTGTGCCAATCCCTGGCTCGAGACTTCCATGGCCACGCTGGTCAGGCCGTCGTCGACCATCGCGCGCAGCATCCGTTGCAGGGAGATGGGTTCGGGGGTGGTATGCGGCTGGTTGGGCAGCGCCTCGTTATACCGGTTGGCGATCGTGCCGATGTACCCGGTGGGGGATGCGGCCGATCGCAAAGCGGACAGCAACGTCGCCACGGTGGTCTTGCCGTTGGTACCGGTGACGCCATAGACGGTCAGCCGGCCGGACGGGTCTCCATAGAATACACTCGCCGCCCGGTTGAGCGCGGCCAGGGTGTCGTCGACGCGGATGGTCACGACCGGTGTGGGCAGAACCGGCAGCGCCCGGCTGTGGATGATGCACGAAGCGCCCCGGCCGGCGGCCTGAGGCGCAAAGTCATGGCCATCCACCGTCGCGCCCGGGAGGCAAAAAAAGGCGGTTCCGGGACCGGCGGTACGCGAGTCGGTCGTCAGCGCCGTGATGTTCAGGTCGATGTCCGTGTCCCGGGGCCAGTCGGCCCCCAGCAATTCACGAATTTGCATGGTCATTCGCCCTCCTGTGTCGCCATCTATTATAATAGATCAGAATGGGCGCGGGCGTGCCGGGCGCCAGACGATGCGGGAGTAAAGGGGGAAGCCATGAAGATGAGCGCGCGAGAGGTCAGGCGAGTCGCGGGGGGGCTGCTATTGGGGATCCTGGCATTGGTTTTGATTGCCGGTTGCAGTACCACCGGCACAAAGGAGCCGCGGCAGACCGCGTTGTGG
>CAYZME010000058.1:0-12730 GCA_964479435.1 uncultured Oscillospiraceae bacterium | reverse complement strand
AAACCGTCGCCGTCTCCTTGTTGGGGATCTCCACGCCGATCGCTGATTTCCCCGGGATCGGGGCCTCGATCCGCACGCCGACCGCGGCCAGGCTCAGCGCGATGTCGTCGCTCAAACTGACGATGCGGCTCACCTTGATGCCCGGTCCCGGGATCAACTCAAATCGCGTAATGGAAGGCCCGCTGGTAATGTTGCTGACCTTGGCGGCGATGCCAAAACTGGCCAGGGTCTCCTCCAACTTGCGCCCCAGGCGGTTGACCGCCGTGGTATTGGCACCCACATTGCGCGTGCGCGCCGGCCGCAACAGCGATGTGGGCGGCCGTTTATAAGGTTTGGGGGGAGGTTTTTTGACCACCCGCTTGACCTCTTCTCCCGCGTCCCGTTCCGCCAGCGCGGTATCCGCCCCCGGATGGTCGGGCAAGCCGACGCGCACGATTCCCGCGGGCAATTCGACGGGCGCCTCTTCGGCCGCGGTCTGCGACGGAGGCTGGCTGATGAAGCCGGCGGAGGGCAAGTCGTCGTCGGTCGCCGCCTGGACCGTCGGCGGTCCGGCGGCGGATTTGGCTGAAAAGGACGGTTCTTGCGCCGCCAACCAGCCGCCATAGGTCGGGGCAAAACCGGCTTGCTCCCACGTTTCATCCGACGGTTGCGGGTCCAATCCCTCTTCCGCAGACGCGCCCTCATGGGCGTCGACCACATGGTCAAAGTGCGGGGCGACCACGCGCTCGCCGTCCGGCGTCCGCTCGGCGGCGCGCGCGTTGCGTTCGCGGATGACGCGGACCTTCTCGCGCAGCGCGTCATTCACCCGCGCCCCGGTTCCGTGCAAAGCCGTCCGCGCACTGCCCGCCGCACGCCGCAGGGAGACGTCAAAAATCAGGATGATCTGAATCAGCAACACAGCGATCAGCAACAAAGGCGCACCCACCCGCCCGCCGATCGCAAAGAGCGCGGTCGCGGTCAGCCCGCCGACGATGCCGCCGGCCAGCGGTTGCCCCAGTTGCGGCAGACTGGCGGGGTCCACCCCCAGGCGCCACAACGTTCTGATCGCTTCCCAGGCGGGTTTGCCGGCCTCGTCAAACAGCGAGCGAAACGTCACCTGGTCGACGGTAAAGATATGTAATAAAGCAACCAGGCACAACAGGGACGCCAACGTATACGCGAATCGCTGCCGGCGCACCTCGTCCGCGCGCTCACGAAAGGATTCGACGGCAAGATAAAGAAAGAAGACCGGAACCGCGTACGCGCCCACGCCTGACACGCCGCGGAAAAAAGCGGTCGCGGTCTTGCCAATCCACCCGGTCAACTCGCTCGGCAGATAAAACGCGAACCCCAAAAACAAACCGGCCGCGAGGTACAAGATGGCGGAGATCTCTCGTTTGTGATGCGCCGAAGAGCGTTTCATACGCCGCCATCTCCTCTCATTTCTGTACTTTGGCCGCTTGCGGCGGCTTGCCGCTCAGCGACTTGCCGCTCAGCGACTAGCAAGACACCGATGATGGTCTTGGCGTCCCGGATGCGGCCGTCGCGCACATAATCCAGGCACGCCGACAACGGCACCCGCTCGACTGTGACGAACTCGCCGTCATCTGGCGCGCTCAGGCCCAGCTGAATCCGCGTAGTATAAAATACATGCAACCGCTCGGAGCAATAGCCGGGTGTGGGATAAAAAGACGCCAGTTCGCTCAGTGAATCCGTTCGGTAGCCGGTTTCTTCGGCCAATTCGCGTTGTGCGCACTGGGCGGGTGATTCGCCCGGCTCGATGCGGCCGGCGGGTATCTCTAACAATATCTGCTCAGCTGCCTTGCGATACTGGCGAACCAGAATGACGCATTGTTGCGCGTCCACCGCGACAATCGCGGCGCCGCCGCTGTGGCGTACGATTTCACGGCTGGCGGTGCTGCCATCTTGCAGGCGCACCAGTTGCTCCTCGACCTGAAACACGCGCCCGTCAAACCGGATCTTGTTTTGCAGTGTTTCTTCTTTCATCCGCTCCCCGTTTCCTGTTGCGCGGCCTCTCGGCCTCGCCGGATCGCGTCCACCGCCAGGGCGTCGCAACGATTGTTATAAATGTGATCCGAGTGTCCGGCGACTTTGATCCACTCAATCTGATGGACACGCGACAAGCGGTCAAGCTCTTGCCACAAATCCTGATTGCTAACCGGGTCGCGCGCCGCGTTTTTCCAGCCGTTGTTTTTCCAGTTGGCCAACCAGCCGCGTGTAAAAGCCGAGATCAAGTAGGCACTGTCACTGTACAGGCGCACCGCGCACGGGCGGTTCAGCAGTTTGAGCGCCTCGATGGCGGCCGACAGCTCCATGCGATTGTTGGTCGTGGACGGTTCGAAACCGCTCAACTCGCGCTCTTTGCCGCCGGCGACCAGAATGGCGGCCCATCCGCCGGGGCCCGGATTGCCGGAACACGCGCCGTCGGTATAGATGTCCACAGTCCAGCGCGTAGACACCTCTTTATTTTCTGTCGCATCACGCATGATGCTTTTTCATATGGTCTGATTTTTGCACCGCGGCGACAACCGCCTCGATGACGGACGAGCGAAAGCCGCCTTTTTCGAGCGCGCGCACCCCTTCAATCGTCGTCCCCCCGGGGGAACACACCTGATCTTTGAGTTGTGCCGGATGCATTCCCGTCTCGAGCAACAAGCGGCCGGCGCCGGCCAACGAGGCCGCCGCCGCCCGGATGGCGGTTTCGCGCGGCAGGCCGGCCCATACCGCCCCGTCCGCCAACGCTTCGATAAACAACATGGCCCAGGCCGGGCTGGTACTGGCGACCGCGCCCAGCGCGTCGACCAGGTCTTCGTCGCCCTCGATCACCAAACCACACGCTTCCAGCACCGCCACAATCGGCTGGCGGCATGCGGGCGCGACCTGGTCGAAGCAGATCGCCGTGACACCGGCCCCCACGAGGGCGGGCGTGTTGGGCATCACACGGGCAATTCCCCGCCCGGGGCCGACCACCGCGCGCATATCGCGCAAACGGATCCCTGCCGCCACCGACAGTAAAACGGCGTCGGCGGTGAGGGCGGGCTCGAGCGCCTGCAAAACATGTATAAAAACCTGCGGCTTGACAACCAGCATCACGTGGTCGGCTTCCGCGACCGCCTCTTTTGCCGTCGCGGCCCAACGCGTGCCCGTGCGCGACGCGACGTCCCGCGCTTTACCTGTATCTAAATCATATAGCACGATGTTCGCGGGATCTAGGTGACCGCTGCGTACCATGCCCGCCACCAGCGCTTGCCCCATATTGCCCGTTCCGATTACGGCCCATTTCATGCCGCAGCCCTCCCCCGGTTTTCGTTGGATTCTCTCCCAAGAGGATACCATCGCAACCGCCCAAAGAGCAAACGTATAAAGTAAACGCATCTGTGTATCCGCATCGAGAGAAGACGCCAAAACAGGCGCCGCTGTGGTTGCCACTGTGGTGGCTGCCACCGCTGTGACTACGGATAGCGTATCAGCTGGGCACGCTCTTAAAACCGGCGAAAGCGCGCGTACCGTTTTTCCAGCAGCGCCTCGGGGCTTTCTTGCGACAATAAAGCGATTTGTTCCAGCAGATACGCGCGGATCCGGGCGGCCGTCGCCCCGGGGTCCGTGTGCGCACCACCCGGCGGCTCAGCAAGGATGTGGTCGCAAACACCAAATCGTTCCAGGTCATCGGCGGTGATGCCCGCGGTGTCCGCGGCTTCGTCTTCCCGCGATGGATCTTTCCACAGCAGCGAGGCAAATCCCCGCGGCGAAATCACGGAGTAGATGGTGTTGGACAACATCGCCAACCGATCGGAGACCGCGATCGCAAGCGCCCCACCGCTGCCCCCTTCGCCGATCACCACCGCCACCACCGGGACGCGCAAGCCCATCATTTCATACAGATTTTGAGCGATGGCGTGCCCTTGCCCGCGCTCTTCGGCGCCCACTCCACAGTACGCTCCGGGTGTGTCGACAAAGCAAATGACGGGCCGGGAAAATTTCTCCGCCTGTTTCATCAGGCGCAAGGCTTTGCGGTACCCTTCGGGGTGTGCCATACCGAATTGTACGCGCACATTTTCATCCAGCGAGCGCCCCTTTTGCTGGCCGATGACGGTCACCGGGCGACCGCCCAACAACGCGATCCCGCCCCAGATCGCGCCGTCGTCGGCAAACGCGCGATCGCCGTGCAGTTCAAACGCGTCCTCAAAGATCATCGGTAAATAATCCTGAAATACCGGCCGGTTTTTCTCCCGGATCAAGCGCAGGCACTCCGACCCCTTGTGCCGCAAAAGCAGCGGATTCGCGCGCGCAGGCACGCGCGGGGCAGGTTCAACGGGCTGGCGTGGCGGGCGGTGCCACGCCAGCAACCGGACGAGGGTCTCGCGCAAGCGGGAACGAGGGACGACCGCGTCGAGAAATCCGTGCTCGAGGAGGAATTTCGAGCGTTGAAAATCAACGGGCAAAGACTCCGCGATCGTCCCTTCGATCACGCGGCGCCCGGCAAATCCGATCAATGTGCCGGGTTCGGACAACAGGATGTCCCCCAGTGTCGCAAAGCTGGCCGTAACCCCACCGGTCGTCGGGTCGGTCAGCACGGAAAGGTACAACAGCCCGGCCGCGCCGTGGCGGCTGACCGCCGCGGCGGTCTTGGCCATCTGCATCAGGGAGAGGATGCCTTCTTGCATGCGCGCGCCACCCGAAGCCGCGAACAGCACGACTGGCAGCCGCCGGGTGGTCGCGGTTTCGAACAGATGGGTGACGCGTTCTCCCACTTCACAGCCCATCGAGGCCATCAGAAACCGGGAGTCCATGGCCGCGACGGCACAGGGTTGACCGCCGATGGCGGCTTCCCCGCAGATCACCGCCTCGTCCAGGCCGGTGTCGGCGCGCAAGCCGGCCAGTTTTTCGGGATAGCCGGCAAAGTCCAAGGGGTTGTGGTCCACATGGCGCCCCGGCCAGGCGTGGAAGCTCCCCGGGTCACAGATCAGCTCGAGGCGCATGGGCGCCGTGAGACGAAAATGAAAAGAGCATTTGGTGCAAACGTGCGACGCGCGCTCAAAATCTTCGCGTGCCATCACCCCGCCGCACTCGGGACAACGGATCCACAAATCATCCGGGACCGGCTTGCGGTAATCGAACGCGCGCTCGTTCGCCTGTTGCCCGGGCGAGGGCAGATCGCGTTCCATACGCGCGCGGATTTGTCTGAGGACATGTACAACCATCGTCTACCCTCTCTGTTCGTCGCGGATCCCGGATCGCAGCGCGTCGCCGTATTTTTCGATGAAACCGATGTCGTACGCACCGGCGACAAAATCCGGATGACGCAAAATTTCCAGCTGATAATCGATGTTGGTGTCGATCCCCTCGACCAGAAACTCGGTCAACGCGCGCCGCATCCGCTGGATTGCCTGCGGCCGGTCGGGCGCATACGCGATGACCTTGGCGATCATCGAATCGTAATACGGTGGAATCGTATAGCCGTGATACATGGCGCAATCCACACGAACACCGGCGCCGCCCGGCACATGCAGCGCCTCGATCGTCCCCGGGCTGGGCCGGAACCCGGCCGCGGGAGACTCCGCCAAGATACGACATTCGATCGCGTGACCGCAAAAGCGGATGTCTGCCTGCCGCCAGGACAGAGGCAGGCCGGCCGCGATCCGGATTTGCTCACACACCAGATTGGTGCCGGTCACAGCCTCGGTCACCGGGTGCTCGACCTGGATCCGTGTATTCATTTCCATGAAATAAAAATGACCGCCCTCGTCGACGAGAAATTCAACCGTACCAGCGCCGACATACCCGACACGTTGAGCCAGACGGATGGCCGCGGCCCCCATCTCTTCTTTCAGCCGCGCGGACGCGAAGGGGGATCCGGCCTCTTCGACCAGTTTCTGATTGCGGCGCTGGATCGAGCACTCCCGCTCGCCCAGATGTACGACGGCGCCATGCCGGTCGGCCATCACCTGGATCTCGATGTGATGCGGATTTGTCAAATAACGTTCCAGGTAGACGCGATCGTCGCCAAAGCTGGCCAACGCCTCCGCCTGGGCCGTCTGGAACGCCGCGGGCAGTGCCGCCGCGTCCATCGCGACGCGCATGCCTTTGCCGCCGCCACCGGCCGATGCTTTGACCAGCACCGGATAGCCGATGTGACCGGCTTCGCGCTGCGCGTCGGCCAGCGTGGCCACGACGCCGGAACTGCCGGGTATCACCGGCACGCCGGCTTGCTCGGCGGTCGCCCGCGCCGCGGCTTTGTCAGCCATTTTTTCCATCGCATGGTCGGGTGGGCTGATAAAGGTGATGCCGCATTTTGCGCACAGGCGCGCAAAGGAGGCGTTTTCCGCCAAAAACCCATAGCCAGGGTGGATGGCTTGCGCGCCGGAGATTGTGGCCGCGGTCAAGACCGCCTGCATATTGAGATAGCTGTCGCGTGAGGGCGCGGGGCCGATACAAAAGCATTCATCCGCCATCTGCGCGTGCAACGCGTCGCGATCGGCTTCCGAGCACACGGCGACGGTGCGGATGCCCATATCCCGCGCCGCCCGGATGATCGTCACGGCGATCTCACCTCTGTTGGCGACAAGTATTTTATCAAACATCATTTTCCTCAATCGATCGCGAAAATCAGATCGGCCGTCGCGGCCACCTGATCCCCGACCAGCGCTCTGCCTTTGCCGAAGCCCACTTTGCCGCGGATGGCGGTGATTTCCACATGCAAATCCAGCGTGTCACCGGGCATCACTTTGCGCTTGAACCGGACTTTGTCCATGCCGCCAAAATAGGCGATGCGGCCGCAGAAAGCTTCTTTGCTCAAAGCCAGCACCGCGCCGGCCTGGGCCAGCGCTTCGATGATCAGCACGCCCGGCATGACCGGGTGGCCCGGGAAATGACCGCGGAAAAAATCCTCCGCGCCCGTGAGCCTTTTACGGGCGTGAATGTCGCGCTCGCGCGCTTCCACGATTTCATCCAGGAGCAGAAAGGGCTCACGGTGCGGAATGATCTGCTCAATGGCTTTTTGATCCATCTGCCTCATCGTCTTTCCTCGCTTCTAGTAGTCATGATTCCGCTCGTCGGCGGGACGGAGACGGAAAAGAACCTGGCCATACTCGACACTGGCGCCGTTTTCTCCCCCGATCTCAACGATGGTCCCGGCGCACGGGGCGGTCACTTCGTTGAGCAGCTTCATCGCTTCGACGATACACAGCGGTTTTCCCGCCTCCACAACCGAGCCGATCTCGACAAAAGGCGCGCTGTCCGGCGACGGGGCCGCGTAATAGATGCCTACCACCGGCGAACGGATTTCCACCAGTTGGCTGTCTTCGCCGACGGCCCCCTCCCTCTCATCAGCGGGTGCCGGTAGCGGAGCCTTGGTGGCAGGGGCAGGCGACATCGCGGCCGGCTGTTGGACCAACCGCAAGCGCATGCCCTCTTGCTCCCACTCCAGCGTGGCGATGTTGTGCGCCCGCATTTGGCTCATCAGGGTTTTAATTTCCTCTAGTTGCATGGCCGATTCCCCCTGTCATTGGATCCGTCGCAAGCACAGTGTGCCGTTGTGGCCGCCAAATCCCAGCGAATTGCTGAGCGCCGCTTCCATGGATACGGGTCGCGGCCCCTCGGTGACATAATCCAGGTCACAATCCGGATCGGGTTGTCGGTATCCGGCCGTTTGCGGCAGGATCCCTTCGCTCAGCGACAGCGCGGTCAGGATGGCTTCGACCGCGCCGGCCGCGCCCAACAAGTGACCGGTCATGCTTTTGGTTGAGCTGACGGCAAGTTGGTCCGCGTGCGCGCCGAAACAATTGCGGATCGCTTTGGTTTCGTACGGGTCGTTGAGCTCCGTGCCGGTCCCATGCGCGTTGATATAGCCGATGTCCGTCGCCGCCAAACCCGCGTCGGCCATGGCCATCGCCATGGCTTCGGCAGCGGCCGCCCCCGATGGGTCGGGGCTGGTTATATGGTAGGCATCCGAAGTGGCCCCGTAGCCGGCGATTTCTCCCAGGACCTTCGCGCCCCGCCCTTGCGCGTGCTCAGACGACTCCAGCACCAGGGTGCCGGCGCCTTCGCCCATGACGAAGCCCGACCGCCGCGCGTCGAACGGGATCGACGCGCACACAGGGTCGTCACCGGTGTGCAAAGCTTTCATATTGGCAAAGCCGGCAATGGCAATCGGCGTGATAGAAGCCTCAGAACCGCCGCATATACACACGTCAATACGTCCGGACTTAATTGCATGGTAGGCTTCGCCGATCGCGGTCGTTCCCGACGCGCAGGCGGTGCTTACGCTCGCGCTCAGACCCTTGGCCCCGTATTGCATCGCCAGCATGCCGGCAGCCATATTGCCGATCATCATCGGCACAAACAGCGGCGAAATGCGCTCAGGCCCCTGTTGGTACAGCACCCGGAACTGCTCCTCAATCGTCCACAGACCGCCGATCCCGGTTCCGTACAGGCAGCCGATCCGGTAGGGGTTCTCTTGATCCAACCGCAGGCCACTCTGGGTGACTGCTTCCGTTGCCGAGACCACCGCAAACTGGCAGAACCGGTCCATCCGGCGCGCCTCTTTGCGATCCATGTGCGCGTACGGGTCAAAATCCCGCACTTGTGCGGCCAGACGCACTTTGTGGCGCGACGTATCAAAGGTATCGATCGGCGTGATGCCCACCCGCCCCGCGAGCACCGCGGCCCACAGCTCGGGAACACTCATGCCCAGCGGCGTCACCGCGCCCATCCCCGTAATCACGACTCTTTGCCGCCCACTCATGGCACCAATCCTCCTGAGACTTCGATCACCTGCCCTGTGATATAGGAAGCGTCGGCACCGCATAAAAAGGCGACCACCGCCGCCACTTCTTCCGGCCGACCGGCCCGCCGCAAAGGGATGCGCTCACGTGCCGCCTGCCAGACCGCTTCGGGCAGCGCGTTCGTCATATCGGTTTGGATCCATCCCGGCGCGACCGCGTTGACCGTAATGTTGCGGCTGCCGACTTCTTTGGCCAGGGATTTGGTCAACCCGACCAGACCCGCTTTGGACGCGGCATAATTCACTTGCCCCGCACTGCCATATAGCCCGTTGACGGACGAGAGATTGACAATCCGCCCGGTTCGCGCTTTGAGCATGTCGGGCAGGACCGCGCGGCAGAGCAAAAATGCGCTGGTCAAATTGATATCCAGGACGCGTGTGAATTGTTCGTCCGCCATGCGGATGGCCAGCCCGTCGAGGGTGATCCCCGCATTGTTGACCAACACACCGACCGGGCCTCTTTCCGCGCGAATACGTGCAGCCACGGCAACGGCCTCTTCGCGGTTGGCCAGGTCGGCCTGGTACATGAACACCCGTCCGGCACCGTCTCGCAGCTCCGTTGCCAAAGCCTCGGCCTCCTCGCGACCCGTCCGATAGACCCCCGCGACATCCAGTCCATCAGCGGCCAACTTGCGCACGATCGCGGCGCCAATGCCGCGTGAGCCCCCGGTCACCAGCGCGATCATCGGGCCACCCTCGCATACACGGTGTCGAGTACGCGGGCGGCCTCGGCAAACAACCCCTGTACGATCTCTTGGGCAGACTGTACCTCGCGGATCAGGCCGGCCGACTGCCCAGCCATAAAGGTTCCCGCGCACAGATCTCCCTCCTGGACGGCTTTTCGCAGCGATCCGACGGTCGCCGCCTCGATCTCCTCAAAAGTCGCCCCCTGGCTTTCCATCTCTTGCAAGGTGCGTGTCAATCGCGTCTTCAAGGCGCGCACCGGGTGTCCGCCGCTGCGGCCGGTGACCCGGGTGTCGATGTCCCGCGCCTTTACAACCAGTTGCTTATAGTTTTCATGAATCGCACATTCGGAACAGGCGAGAAAACGTGTCCCCAATTGCACGCCTTCGGCGCCCAGCATATACGCGGCCGCCACGCCCCTCCCGTCCGCGATCCCGCCGGCCGCGACAACCGGGACGGAGACAGCGTCGACAATTTGCGGCACCAGCACCATCGTCGTCGTCTCGCCGATATGACCGCCCGCTTCCGTGCCTTCGGCGACCACCGCGTCCGCGCCGATCGCTTCCATCCGCTTGGCATAAGCTACCGAGGCCACCACAGGAATCACGCGGATGCCAGCCGCCTTCCAACTCTGCATATATTTTCCCGGCGATCCCGCGCCGGTTGTCACAACCGACACTTGTTCCTCGACGACCACCCGGGCCAACTCCTCGGCGAACGGGCTCATCAACATGATGTTGACGCCAAACGTCCGCTCGGTCAGATCCCGCGTGCGCCGGATTTGTTCTCGTAACAAGTCCCCCGGCATCGATCCGCCGGCAATCAGCCCCAGGCCGCCGGCGTTGGCAACCGCCGCTGCCAGATGGCAGTCCGCCACCCATGCCATCCCGCCCTGGATCAGCGGGTACTCGATGTGCAGCAACTGAGTCAATCTGTTATCCATACAGGTCTCCTTATTAAAATGATCCATATTCCAGAAGCGCGGCCCCATATGTCAATCCGCCGCCAAAGCCGCACACGACGACCTTTTGTCCGCGCCGCAAACGGCCGTCAGCAGCCATGCGCGCCAAACAAAGCGGGATGGAAGCCGAAGAGGTGTTGCCGATATCGGCGATGATGGAAACCATACGTCCCGGTTCCATGCCCAGCCGTTTGGACGCCGCTTCGAGGATGCGGTCATTGGCCTGATGCGGTACCACCCAGTCGATTTGCTCCATCGTCAGCTGATTTTGTTCCAGCACACGCTCCACCGCGTCCACCAGCACACGCACAGCAAAGCGGTATACATCCTGGCCGCCCATGCGAATAAAAAGTCCGTTTTCCTGAGCAAAGCGGGCCGGTATTTCGTTGCCGCCCGCCTGGAAAGGATGTGTGCGATATTCGGCGCGACTGACGATGTGGTGGCCCAGTGCGCCTTCCGCGCCCAATACCGACAGCTTCGCGACCCGCCCATGCAGTCCGGCCAGTGCCTGTGCGCCCGGCTTGCGACCGATCAGCGCCGCTCCGGCGCCATCGCCAAACAGGACACAGGTCGAGCGATCACTATAATCCGTAATGCCCGACAGCCGTTCCGCGCAAACAACCAGTACATGCCGTACTTTTTCGTCGCACAAATAGCGGGCGGCCAGATCATACGCGTAGACAAAGCCTGAACAGGCCGCGTTGATATCCAGACAAACCGCGCGCTGTGCCCCCAGCTCGTCTTGCAAAATGCAGGAAACAGACGGGGTATGGTAATCCGGCGTGACCGTCGAAACGAGAATGACGTCGATCTCCGCCGCTGGGATTCCCGCGCTTTGGAGTGCTTTTCGCGCGGCGGATGCCCCCATCGACCACACCGACTCGCCGCAGGCCAAATGGCGGACACGGATGCCAGTGCGTGAGGTGATCCAGGCGTCTGAAGTTTCGACCCATTCCGTGAACGCCTGGTTCTCTACCTGCAGAGGTGGCAGATAATCGCCGACACCTAAAACCTGTATTTCCAATCTACGCCTCCCGCTTGCTTTTATTTTGACTTTCAATTAGTTTGATAGGCAAAGAATATTTTCATCATATCCCCTGCCTGGACGTACGTCAAGATCAGGGGGAAAACGTGGAGGATCCTTATGGTTGCCTATCTATTTGCCGGGCAGGGCGCCCAGCACCCCGAAATGGGAGCGGAATTACAAGCTGCCGGCGGCGCTGCGGCCCGCATTCTGGAGGAAGTCTCCGACTTGCTCGGCTACCGCCCCGCCAGCCTCCCTGCCGCGCAATTGCGTCAGACAGCGTACGCTCAACCCGCAATATTCGCTGTTTCGCTGGCCGCCTGGGCGCTGCATTGCGCGCGGTATGGACAACCGAAATCCGCTTTATTTGCCGGTTTTTCCCTGGGTGAATATACCGCTTTGGCCGCGTCCGGTGTGTTGTCGTTGGCCGATGCCCTGCGCCTGGTGGTCGCGCGCGCGGCCCTCATGCAACAAGCATGCGACTCGACCCCCGGATTCATGTCCGCCGTGCTGGGCTTGTCAGCGCAGGCCATACAAACCACGTTGAGTGAAAACAATTTGCTTGACCAGGTGATGCTCGCCAACCACAACGCGCCGTTGCAAAGCGTGATCTCCGGCAGAAAATCGGCGATGACAGCGGCGGGTGAATGCTTACAAACCGCCGGCGCGCGCCGCGTGGTGCCCCTGGACGTGGCCGGCGCGTTTCATACCCCCTTCATGTCGCAAGCGGCAGCGGCCTTGCGCGCGGAGGTCGGCACGTGGGATCTTGCCGTACAAACACCCAAAAACAGGATATTTTCCAACGTGACAGCCGCCCCGCTCACCCCCGCGCAGATTGGGGATCGCGCGTCTTTGGGCGTATATCTCGAAGCCCACATGACCCGTCCGGTTCATTGGGTGGAAGAGGTGGTCGCCATCCATGACTGCGGGGCAGACCGCTACATCGAATGTGGTCCCGGCCAGGTATTGGCCGGATTGGTAGGAAAAATTCTTCCCGGGACACGGGTTGAGCAAGTCGCAATATGATGTAACCGTCTCACAGCAAGTGACTTGCCGAGAAAGCCCGTTTGCTGTCGCACACTGTGCTGTTTATCGCTTTTCAGTTAACTATTTCTTATTTCATTAATCTCAGATATAAATCTATCTAACACCATGCCAGATAACTGCGTATCCTCCGATTCCTCATATCCCGATATTACATGTTTATCTGCAATGTAATACATTCCACTTACCATCGATTGATACATAGGTACAAATGATTTTTCAACTGGAGCTGTCA
>CAYZME010000057.1:0-12734 GCA_964479435.1 uncultured Oscillospiraceae bacterium | reverse complement strand
TGGAGCGGGTGAAGGGAATCGAACCCTCGCGGTCAGCTTGGGAAGCTGAAGTTCTGCCATTGAACTACACCCGCATCATGCGGCGCCGCGTGCCGCGACCCGGCGCGCTCACTGATTATAGCCGATGCGTCAAAGTGATGTCAATTGCCGCCATGGGCGCATCCGGCCGGCCAAGGCGGCACCCAATCATCGGTCGGGTGAGGTCAGAGAAGGAGCGGCCCGGGTCTCGATCTCTTCTTTGCCCAGTCGTACGAACAGCAACATCAACCATGCCAGCAGGAACATGATCAAGCCATAAACAAACAACGATTGGTAGCTGCGGCCCATCAGATCGGCGATCGCGCCGAACAGGATGGGCGAGACGATGCTGGCTGAAAACGAAAAAGCGTAGTAATAGCCCGTGTACTTTCCGGTTTCCCCCTGGGGCGCCATTTGCACAATCGTCGGATAGGAATTGATGTTGATCAGGGCCCAGCCGATGCCGGCGCCGATCAACATGAACGGCAACGCGCGTTGTGAATCCAGCACGATGATCAGCGAAAACATCAGCGACATCAAAACCACACCGCTCAGCATCGTGCGTTTGCGCCCGACACGCGCACCGATCATACCCGAGGGAATGGCAAACACCAAAAAAGTCATCGCCATAAAGGTCAGATATTGCGATGCCTGTCCGGCTTCCATTGCATAACGCTGGATGCAAAACAACGTGAAAAAGGTTTCCACCCCGTTGTAGCCGCAGAACCAGAAAAAAATCGACAGTAGCAGAAAGATCAGGCTGGGGTTTTGTCTGAACAGCGGCGCTTTTCCGTGTTTTCGCGTAAAGAGGGCGGCGCCCTTTTCTTTGCTGACACCTTCTTCGTCCGACGAAAAAGGGATACGGGGCTCGCGATAGAACAACAGCAGGGCGGTCAGTGCCAGAATCATCATGACCGCGGCAAAGGCAAAGGGCAGGGGTTCCCCGTGCTTGAATAACCAGCCGCCGACCGCAAACGCTGCCACCGAGCCAAAGCCGCCCATAAAGTTGATCACCCCATTGGCGCGGCTACGCAAAGGCGGCGGGGTGGCGTCCGGCATCAGCGCGACGGCGGGCGCGCGATAAATCGACATGAAAAAATTCATGCCAATGACCGCCAGCATCAGCAACACAATTTGCGACACATTTGTTGTGCCGATCCGGTGAAACGGAATTAGTACGAGAAAGACGGCGGCGAGAGGGACGCCCAGGATCATATAGGGAATTCTGCGCCCCCACCGGGTGTTGGTCGTATCGCTCTTTTTACCGAAAAGCGGTTGAAAGATCAAACCCGCGATGTTGTCCAGCGTCATGATGAAGCCGACCAGAGCGGATTGTGAAACCAGGCGGTCGAGAAACACCGGTACAAACGAGTTGTATACACCCCAGGCGATCGATATCGAGAAAAATGCCAATCCGATGATGAAGATCCGTTTCCATTCCAGCTTCATCGCTTTCCTCTCTTTCCGGGACACCCTGGTTTTCTCACATTATATGGAATGTTTACCCGTTTGTGCGGTTTTCTCGCGCAAGTCGGGATTTTGTTGCGGCGTTACCAATTGACAGCAGCGGCATATGCATGCAATAATGATATAAACTCTTACCATATCTCCCCTGCGGAAGATGTTCCCGACACCGCTCATCCATGGTGTTCGCGGCAGGGAGATACCGCATGCCGTCCCCGACCATTTGTTTCTCGACGCATGAAGGAGAAACCAAGCGCGGGGACTTTCTGTTTGGCGGTTGCCTGTAAGCGCACCGCTAGGACCGGAGGTCCATTATGAATCGAACTGCCATCCTCATTGACGGCGGCTTTTTTGTGAAGCGCGCCATCCGACTCTGGGGCAAAAAATCCCCAGAAGACCTGGCTGAAATTCTCCAGGACTATGTCAATCGTCATTTGAAACGGAACCGGGAAGACTATCACCAACTGTACCGGATCTTCTACTACGACTGTCCGCCGATCAGTAAGCGCCTCCACCACCCGCTCACCAACCGCCTGATCGATTTCGCCAAAACCGATCAATATGAGTGGCGGCTGACCTTTCATGAGCAATTGCGCAAGTTGCGTAAAATGGCGCTGCGCCTCGGCCATCTGGACGAGGAGGGCACCGATTGGGTGCTCGACCCCCGCGTCTTGCGATCGGTGATCACGGGCAAATTGCCGATCGCCAAACTCCGCGAAGACGATTTTATTCTCAACACCAAGCAAAAGGGAGTCGACATGCGGATCGGGGTCGATATCGCGTCCATGGCCTATAAAAAGCAGGTGCAACAGATGATCCTGATCGCCGGCGACAGCGATTTTGTCCCGGCCGCCAAGCTCGCGCGGCGCGAAGGCATCGACTTCATCCTGGACCCCTTGTGGGCCCAGATCAAACCGGATTTATTTGAGCATATCGACGGCTTGCGCACGTTGTGCGAGAAACCGGCCGACGGCAAAGAAATGTTTGAAGACGCCGGCAAGGTCGATATGGGCTACGACAATCGCGGCGATGAAGACGCGGTCGACAACGCGCATGCGCTGGTAGCAGTCCCCGCCACGGCCGACAAAGCCGCGGTCGCCGCATCTGCTACACCAGCCAGCAAGCCCGCGGCTGCGCCGGCCAAGGCCGCAGTCAAAACATCCACCAAACCGGCCGCTCCGCCGGCAACGAAGCCGGCGGCCAAGCCAGCGGCTAAGCAAGCGACTAAGCCAGCTGCCAAACCAGCTGCCAAACCGGCGGCCAAGCCAGCAGACAAGACGCCCGCCAAATCCGACGCGGGCAAGGCGGCAACGAAAGAGCCGGCAGCAGACAAAGCCACTGCCGCCAAGCCGGCGGCAGACGCGGCACCTGCCGAGCCGGCCAAAGCCAAGCCGGCCGCCCGCCGGCGTACACAACGCAAGAGCCCGGCCGCTGTCAAAACGGAGACCCGCGCTCCATCGGCGACCCCGGCCGCGGCCAGCGGCCCAACCAGCGCGGCCAGCGGCCCAACCAGCCCGGCCAGCGGCCCAACCAGCCCGGCCAGCGGCCCAACCACCGCGGACGGTCAACCGATCCCGGACGACCGCACGCTGGCCACCCCGCGCACCGTGACCCGGCGGCGACGCCATACGAGAGCCGTCGGCGAAGTCAGCACCGGCGCGCCCGCGGCGCCGGAGTCGGGCACGGAAGCAAAAACCGATTCCTAAAAATCCCACTTGACGCAAATGACCGGGCTACTGGCCCGGTCATTTTTCATTTACATCATGGGTGCGGACTTTTCCGGTTCCAATACCCGCTGCAAGAACTGACGCAAACGATCGCTGGCGTTTTGCGAAAAGATCTCGTGCGGTGGACCATCGGCGACGATCATCGCTTCGTCCATAAACACGACGCGATTGGCCACTTCGCGGGCAAAGCCCATTTCGTGGGTCACCACCACCATCGTCATGCCTTCTCTGGCGAGGGTCTGGATGACCTCCAGCACCTCCCCTACCAATTCAGGATCAAGCGCGCTGGTCGGCTCATCAAAGAGCAGAATGTCCGGCTGCATCGTCAATGTGCGGGCGATGGCGACCCGTTGTTGTTGACCGCCCGACAGGCGGGCAGGATACTCGTCCTTTTTGTCGAGCAAGCCGATTTTTTCCAGGATCGGCAAGGCGATCGCCGTCGCTTGCTCGGCAGTCATTTTTTTGACCACCTGCGGCGCTTCAATCAGGTTGCCAAGGACCGTTTTATGGGGAAACAGGTTGAATCGCTGGAAGACCATGCCGATGCCCGCGCAAATGCCAATGATATCTTTTTGCTTGTGGTTGAGCTGGTTGGTGCCGTTGACGCGGTGCGCCAACAGTTTGCCTTCGACGTACACTTTGCCGTTGGTGATTTTCTCCAGACGGTTAAAACAACGCAACAACGTGCTCTTCCCCGACCCGGACGGCCCTATGACACATACGACCTCACCTTGATGGATTTCGAGATTGATGTCTTTGAGGACTTGCAGATCACCGAAAAACTTGTCTACATGTTCCATTCGGAGCATCGATTCCACTGCCGGGCCCTCCTTAATCATAAATTTCATAACGCTTTTCCAATTTGCCGGCCACGTACGTGAACATCGTGGTCAGCACCAGATAAAGCAGCATGGCGGGAATATATACCAACGCGGAAGCGGTTTTGGTCTGAATCAGATTGGTGCGCCGCATCAGGTCGGCCAGCGCGATCGCGGATACCAGCGCGGTGTCTTTGAGCACCATAATAAACTCATTGCTGATCGGGGGAATCAGCCGGCGGTAGGACTGCGGGATGATGATGCGGCGCATCGCTTGCCCGTACGTCATCCCCAGAGAACGGCTGGCTTCGAGTTGCCCCTTGTCGATCGACTGGATCGCGGCGCGCACGATCTCGGCCATGTAAGCGCCGCTGTTGAGCGAGAACGCGATCAAAGCCGCCAAAAATTTGTTGTGGATCAACAAGGAAGGGTGAATCAGCGGCAGCGCATAATATACAAAAAACAGTTGCATCATCAAGGGCGTGCCGCGAAAAAACCAGATGTAAAAGCTACAAGGCAAGGAGAGTAGTTTATATCGGGAAATTTTGCCGAGTGCGAGGAAAATACTGAGGACAAAGCCGATACAGACGGAAAGGATCGTCAACGACAAGGTCAGGCCTGCACCTTCGAGCAATGCCGGTAAATATCCGGAAATTTTTTGGATCAGCGCCATCCGAAGGCCTCCTCCTGATGTAGAGCGTTGCCATGCCGGACCGCCGCGATGGGCGGCCCGGCATGGCAACACGATGGTACGGGGAATCAGCCGTTCTTCTGCACCATGTAATACTGCGCGACGACGATGTCGACCATCACGCCATCTACACGCTTAAACGTCAACTCATCCAGCGCCAAATTCACAGCTTCGTAGGTGCTATACGTAAATGTGGCCCCTGCGTCCAACAATTCCTGGCACAGCTCATCCGCCGTGGTGCCGGACTGCGTACAGATCTTCATGCCTTCAAGGTCCTTATAAATATCCTGGACGGGCGCCGCCGAATCGCGGGTCAGCAGGACGACTTTGTTGGCGACGTAGGGTTTGCTCTGGAGAAATTCCACCATGCGCTGTTCGGTGATCGAGGTCGCCGAGATGACGACATCGTAGCGGCGCGCGTTCAGTCCGTTAAAAATATGCTCCCAGGCGGTGGATTCAAATTCCACTTCCATTCCCATATCGGCAAACAGCGCGCGGGCAAAATCCAAATCATACCCGATTTGTGTTTTGCCGTCGTCATCGACAAATTCCATCGGTGGATACGAGTCATCCAGAGCGACGACGATCTTGGTTTTCTGCCAGGTGAGATCTTTGGACTCATCGACTACGACGTCCTGATTGCCGCCTTCTTTCAGATTGGGGGTGACGTCCTGGCCAAACCATTTCTCGGAAATTTCTTTGAGTTTCCCGTTGGTTTTAAGGTGATCAATCGAGGCGTTGATCATTTCCAGGAATTTGGTGTCGTCCTTGTGAACGGTGACCCCGATCGGCTCGGCGTCATCGCTTTCCCAGGCCAATTTGTATTTTTCTGTAGCGGGTTCTTTTTTGTCGCAGCCCGCTGCGAGCGCGGCAAACATCCCCAACACCAAGATCAGGGCGATCCAACGAAATGATGGTTTACGCATGCGTTTTCCTCCTGCTTTTTTAAAGGCTGCCGTCGCCGGGTAGCCGACGATCCGTGTAGCACTCGTATAGTTATGCACGATATGGTATCACGCTTTCCGCCGGATTGGTATACCCGTTCAGGGCATCGGCTCGGCTTGGCGACGGCGAAAGAATCGCAGTTTGGTTTGAGACAGCACCACAGCGAAAAAAATCAACAAAAATCCCGCCGATTTGACCCACGTCAGGCGCTCCCCTGTGAACAAAACCGACGCCGCGGTGCCAAACACGGCTTCGAGACTCAAAATCAGCGCCGCCGCGGCCGGATTGGTGTGCTTTTGCCCGACATTTTGCATCAGCAGAGCGAGCGCTGTGGCAAACACGGTCAAATAGGCGACCTCCCAGATCACGCGTCCACTGGCGTGCCCGGGAGCTTGCTCGAATACAGCCCAGGTCAACCAGCAACTGATGGCGCTGGTGGCAAATTGGACGATGGTCAGCGCGATCGGATCGCGGCCACGTGCCCAGGTCGCGACCGCGACCAGATGCGCGGCAAAAATAAACCCGCCCAGCAAGGTCAGCGCGTCGCCGGGCAGAATCGCCAACCCCGGGCGCAGCGCCACCAGCCCGACCCCGGCGATACACAACAAAGCCGCCGCGATATGGTACCGGTCGGGGCGCGTGTGGTTCATCGCCCAATGCAAAAAGGGTACGATCACACAATAGATCGCTGTCAAAAAAGCATTTTTACCCGGGTCGGTCGAAACCAGCCCCAATGTTTGAACGCTGTAAGCGGCAAACAAAAGGAAGCCCATGACCACCCCGCGCCAGATATAGTCCATGCGCACGGATTGGAGCAAGCGTTTACGAAAGATCGCGCCCAGCAGAAGCGTCGCGCCGGTGAAACGAATGGCGAGGATAAAGTGCGGTGGCCAGGCGTTGAGCGCGCTTTTGAGCAATACGAAGGAGAGGCCCCAGATCAGCGCGGCGCAAAAAAGAGCCCCTTCCGCCAGGAAAGGGTGCGCGGGACGATCGTGAACAAATGGCTCTCTCTTCACGGCGGTCAGTGTATCCCATTTGCCGATTTATTGGCAAGGGGCGGGAAAAAAAGCGGGATTTCTTTTCTTTGTTTGCCGATTCAGCTATGATGATCCGGTATGCGATTCATGACTCACAAAGGAGCTTAGCCCATGCGTTTTCCAGCTGCCCGCACGCGATCGCGCAAAGGCGGGGTCGATCTGACCTCGCGATATGATTTCAACTTTGTCCGCACCCCACGCGAAATTCTCTTGTTCTTCCTCATCACCGGGCTGACCGGATTGGCCATGGGGCTATCCGACGGTATTTTTTCCAATTATTTCAAAGACGTTTATGATGTCGACGCGATGGCGCGCGGGTTGATCGAATTCCCACGCGAATTGCCGGGCTTGTTGTGCCTGGCGATCATATCGGCGGGCGCCTTTCTCGGCGATGTGCGCATGGCGATTCTGGCTCAGGCGCTGATGTTGATCGGTATCACCGTTTTGGGGCTCGTGACGCCGCCGTTTGCCGTGATGCTGATTTTCCTGTTTATCAATTCGCTGGGGATGCATATGTATCTGCCGCTCAATGACAGCATCGGCATGTCGCTGGTCAAAGACGGGCGCGTCGGCAGTCGGCTCGGCCAGTTCAACGGCATCCGGACCGCCACGACGATGGTGGCCGGGCTGCTGGTTTTCTTTGGCTTTCGCTACGGGTTTTTCTCCTTTTCATCCCGTATCATCCTACCCTTTCTCCTCACCGCGATTTTACTGGCCGTCATCCTCGTCATTTATCTGGCCTTGCAAAAACAGCTCGGCGCTCGGCCGGTCAAGCGTGAGCGGATCCGCCTGGTTTTCAAAAAGAGATACCGCAATTATTATTTTCTTGCGGTCCTGAATGGCGCGCACAAGCAGATCATGGCGGTTTTCGGACCCTGGGTGCTGATCGAACTGCTGCACCGGAAAGCAGATACCCTGGCCATGCTGGGTGTGATGGGCGCCGCCATCGGCATTTTCTTCATGCCGCTTTTGGGCAAATGGGTCGACCGCTTCGGGCCCGGCCGCCTGATGACCATCGAAGGAACCGCCTTTATTTCTGTCTATCTGGCATACGGCCTGCTGAGCCGCGGCTTTAGCAACGGCACGCTCGGTCAAAGCGGTTGGCCGGTGTTCGCGGTGTTCGCCCTCTTTGCGCTCAACCGCATGGCGATGCAGTTTGCCATGATCCGCGTCGTTTATCTTCGCCAGATTGCCGAGGTTCCGGAGGACATCACGCCGACCCTCTCGACCGGTGTGAGCATGGACCATGTGGTCTCCATCACGTTGGCAGCCATCGGCGGGTGGGCATGGATCGCGATCGGACCAGAGTATGTATTTTATGTTTCCGCCGCCTTGTCCATCCTGAATGTGATCATTTCCATCCGGGTCACGAAAGAGACGCGGGACGTGGAGGGTGAAAGCGAAGCCGTGGCGGAAGTTGCCGCCTAGTCTGACGCCAGGGCTATTGCCTAGGCGGTCGCCTAGCGGTCACACGCGAAATAAATACCAGTCAGCGAACGGTCAGTCCGTGCGCGCGAAAGAGCGCACGGGCTTTTTCCATCTCTTCTTGCGTCGGCTCGGGGGTTTGCGCCAGCAGATACGCCCGGGCCAGACTGGCCCACTTGAATTCGCCCATTTTGTGAAACGGCAGCAACTCGACGCGCTCGACACAACGAAAACGCGCGACATACGCCGCCATTTGCGCCAACTCTTCGTAATCCAGCGTCAAACCCGGTACCACGACGTGGCGGATCCAGACCGGCAAACCGCTCGCCTCGCGAAATTCCAGCATGGCTTTGGCGTCTTCGTTTCCTTTTCCGGAAACCGTTCGGCACAGGGCCGTGTCCATCGCCTTGAGATCCAGAAGCAGCAGATCCGCCGCCTCGACGGCGCCCTGGCAGGCGGCCAGAGGGATGCCGCCCGCCGTGTCGACGACGGTGTGCAAACCCTCTTCTTTGGCCAGGCGCAGAACCGCCTCGACGAACCGGGGCTGGGCGAGCGGTTCGCCGCCTGTCAGTGTGATGCCGCCGGACGCGATAAAAGAGCGGTAGCGAAGCGCGTCGGCGACCGCCGCCGACGCGCGCATGACCGTGCCGCCCTGAAAAGCGAGCGCGTCGGGATTGTGACAATACTGACAGCGCAGCGGGCAGCCTTGGAGGAACAGCACATAGCGCAATCCGGGGCCGTCCAGGGTTCCCAGGGTCTCGACGGAATGAATGCGCCCCTCCACGGCTTGCCAGCGCGCCCTTTCCGCGGCGGTCAGCATCATGGTTAAAACCTCGTGTGAATGGTGCGCTTGATGACATCCTGCTGCTGTTCGCGGGTCAATTTGATGAAATTGACCGCGTAACCGGAGACGCGGATGGTCAGTTGCGGGTATTTCTCCGGGTGATCCATCGCGTCGAGCAACACGTCCCGGTCCATGACGTTGATATTGATGTGATGGCCGCCTTCGGAGAAATAACCGTCCATCAAGTGTGCCAGATTGGTGATTTTGTCCCCTGCCGCGGTACCCAGCGCCCCGGGCGCGATCGAGAAGGTATAGGAAATACCGTCTTCGCTCTCGTCGTATGGCAATTTGGCCACCGACATCATGGAGGCGACGCTGCCTTTGGTATCGCGGCCGTGCATCGGGTTGGCCCCCGGGGCGAACGGCTCGCCGGCTTTGCGTCCATCGGGGGTCGCGCCGGTCTTTTTACCATATACGACATTGGACGTGATGGTCAGAACCGACATCGTCGGTTTGCTGTTGCGATAGGTTTTGCGCATCGCCAGGCGTCCCATAAACTTGCGCATCACGTCGATCGCCAAGGCGTCGGCGCGCGGATCGTTGTTGCCGAATTTGGGATAGTCGCCCTCGATTTCAAAATCAACCGTCAGGCCGCGCGCGTCGCGGATGGGTTTGACCCGGGCATAGCGGATAGCCGACAGCGAATCGACGACCACCGACAGCCCCGCCAGACCACAAGCCGACGTGCGCATCACGTCCTCATCGTGCAAGGCCATTTGCAGTTTTTCATAGCTGTACTTGTCGTGCATGTAATGGATGACGTTCAGCGTGTCGATGTACAGCTCGGCCAGCCATTGGCAGACATCCGCATAACGGGCGCGCACTTCGTCATAATCGAGATACCCGTCGCCGACCGCGGCAATGGCCGGGCCCACCTGGGCGCCCGATATTTCATCCCGGCCGCCATTGAGCGCGTACAGCAGGGCTTTGGCCAAGTTGGCCCGGGCGCCGAAAAACTGCATTTGCTTGCCGATGCGCATCGCGGAGACGCAGCAGGCGATCCCGTAATCGTCGCCAAATTTTGGCAACATCAAATCGTCATTCTCATATTGAATCGACGACGTCTCGATGGACAGCCGCGCGACAAAGCGCTTAAAGGGTTCCGGCAGACGGACGCTCCACAAAACCGTCATGTTGGGCTCAGGGGCCGGGCCGAGATTGGTGAGAGTGTGCAGGAAACGGTACGTCGTCCGGGTCACCATATGCCGGCCGTCCAGGCACATCCCGCCCAGCGCCTCGGTTACCCAGGTCGGGTCGCCGCTGAACAGCTCGTCATACGCATGGGTGCGCAAAAAGCGGACCATGCGCAGCTTCATGACAAAATGATCGATCCACTCTTGAATCTGTTCTTCGCGATACTTGCCGGCCGCGAGATCGCGCTGCGCGTAGATATCGAGGAAAGTCGCGATGCGCCCCAGCGACATCGCCGCGCCATTCTGGTCTTTGACGGCCGCCAGGTAACCAAAATAGGTCCATTGGATGGCTTCTTGTGTGTCTTGCGCCGGGCGGCTGATGTCAAATCCATAGCCGGCGGCCATCTGCAACAGGTCGTTGAGGGCGCGAATCTGTTCGCTGATCTCCTCGCGAAGGCGGATCACTTCCTCGGTCATGCTGGACGAAAGACGCAGCTTGGCCTGTTTTTTCTCCGCGAGCAAACGTTCGACACCGTACAGCGCGACGCGCCGGTAATCGCCGATGATGCGCCCCCGCCCATACGCGTCCGGCAGCCCGGTGATGATCCCGGAACGGCGGGCCGCCAGCATTTCGTCGGTATAGACGTCAAAAACGCCGTCATTGTGGGTCTTGCGGTAGTGAAATACGTTGTCCACCCCGGGGTCCATTTCCCGGCCGTACTCCGCCAGCGAGGAGCGTACCATCCGGATGCCGCCAAACGGCATGATCGCGCGTTTGAGCGGTTGATCGGTCTGTAGGCCGACAATGGTCTCCAGGCTCTTGTCGATATACCCGGGCGCGAACGCGTTGACCGTCGAGATCGTATGCTCGTCGATGTCCAACACACCGCCGGCGTCGCGCTCCCGCGCCATCCACGCCGTCACCTGTTGCCACAGCGCGCGGGTGCGCGCGGTCGGCTCCGCCAAAAAAGTTTCGTCGCCGTCATACGGCGTATAGTTACGTACGATAAAATCCCGTACGTCTATTGTATCCTGCCATTTTCCTGCCACCCATTGTTTCATTTTCAACCACCTCACGCGGATATTGGGCGCTATACCCCGATACTATTATACAAATTCGCTTTTAAGTGTCTGTAACACAGGACTCTGATCCCATGGGGCGCCGCGGCTAGGATAAAGATGGAAACGGGCCCGGGGAGGGATGCCAAATGCCCATGGATACCGGTTTATGGCAGTTGTTGTTTATTTTGCTGATCGTTGCCGCGATCGCGGTCTTTGTCACCTGGCTGCTCTCGCTGCTGCAAAAGGGCTTCCGCCGCGCGGTCTGGAAATACCTGCCCGCGGCCCTGGCGGCCGCGGGCGCGGTCGCTTCCTGGCCGCAGATGGCGCGGGCGGATGAGGGTTTTGCCGATTTGGCGTGGTTTCTGACCGGCTTGCTGGCGTTGACCGCCGCGGTCGCGGGTCTGTTGGCGGCACTGTTGCTGGGGGCCCGGAAACGAAAACGCGCGCGGACGGCCGAGCCGCCGACGCCGTAAAAAAACCGGCCGGGCGGTCGACCGCCACGGCCGGTATCGCCCACGTGAGATCGGTCAATACTCTGAGAAAAAGTCCTTGAGGCCGATTTGTTCGGGGGGAATGAAGCGGTCGATCAGGCCGACAAAGGTGTCGACCAGGTCGCTGTCAAACTGCACGCCGCGCCCCAGCAGCAACTCTTCGACGATTTGCCCGGAACCCAGTTTGTTGCGGTAGACGCGGTTGGACATCATGGCGTCATACGCGTCCGCCACCGACAAAATGCGGGCCAGATAGGGGATGTCCTCTCCCGCCAGCCCGTCCGGGTAGCCGCGCCCGTCGTACCGTTCGTGGTGGTGCCGCACCAAAGGCACGACCTTTTGGAACATGGTGATCACCGACAGGATATTGGCGCCGGTGACGGTGTGGCGCTTGATTTCGTCAAACTCGTCGCTGCTGAGCTTGGTGTCTTTGAGGAGGATGTCGTCGGCGGTGCCGATTTTGCCGACATCGTGGAAAAGACCGCCCAGTTTGAGGGTTTCGATGTCCTCTTCTTCCAGTCCGACCGCGCGCCCCAGCTCATAGGCATAGTACGCGACCCGGTCGGAATGGCCGCGGGTGTATTCGTCTTTGGCGTCAACCACTTTGCGCAGGGCTTCGATGGTGTCCAGATAGCGGCGCTTCAACAGTACATAGGTGCGGTCCAACTCTTCGTTTTTGATGTTGACCAGGGAGTGCAAGAACGCGTTTTGCAGCGAGGATGCCGCCTGGCTGGAAAAGATCTCCAGGAGTTTGAGTCCGTCGTCGCGGTCGCAGCCTTCGACATAGATGACGCCGATCGAGTGCTGGCCTTCGTTGACCAGGGGTACGAGGACCCCGGTTTCGGTGAATACCTTTTCGCAGGTGGCGCGGGTGCGGCCCAGGTCTTCCATCAGGCGGGGCGACAAACTCTCCCAGAAATGGCCGATCGAGCCGTGAAAGCGGCCGATGCCTTTGAAGAAGCTGCGGTTGCGCGATTCGGTATTGCTGACGTCGTCGACCAGGATAAAGGCGTCTGTGCCCTCGATGATCGGCATGATCTGGATCAGGATTTCTTCGAGGATGCTGTCGATCGGCTGCA
>CAYZME010000056.1:0-12736 GCA_964479435.1 uncultured Oscillospiraceae bacterium | reverse complement strand
TGCCCGCCTTTAAGTCCATCCGTTATTATGTATTCGGCTTCCAGGATATGGTCAAGACCACCACCCTGAAAATCAAACGCAACATCGAGATCGAGCACATGCGCGATCTGATGAAGCGCACCAGCTTAAGATGGAAAGAGCTGACGGGCCGCAACATCGACCAAGTGGCACATACAGATGCTGCCGGCGAGGCAGAGTTAACCGGGACCGCCCCAATCGACCCGAAGCAGGTGTGACCGATATCGGTGGAAGAGGAGCATCATGCCGCACAACAGCGATACGTTCCCTGACGGTAAACTCATCTTTTTGATCAACCCCATATCCGGCAAACCATCGATCCAGCGGCGACTCAAAGAACAGTTGGCGCAACTCGAACACCAAACCGAACCCGGCCGCATGTACCAGGTCGTCACCAAAGCGCCCGGCCACGCGGCGGCGCTGGCGGAAGAACTGTCGCGCACCTTTGCCGGGCAGGCGACCCTGTTTGTTTGCGGCGGCGATGGGACGGTACACGAAGCGGTAAACGGGCTGATGGCCGCCGGGCCTCACGCCTTGCCTTTCGCGGTTTTGCCCACCGGGACGGGCAACGACTATGCCCGGCATCTATATGGCCACACGGATTTCATGCAGGTTTTGCGCGATATGTCTGACCGGAAATTGCCGGTTCTGGCGACCGATGTCGTCCGCGCCAACGGCCGTTACAGCGCGAATGTAATGTCATTTGGCTTGGACACGCGTGTGCAGATGATCAATGAGCGCCTGACCGAGAAAGCGGCCTTTTTAGGGGAAACGACTTTTGTCCTTTCGGCTTTGGCGGGGATTTTTGGCCGGCGCCGCTTCCGGATGCGCATGGAAGTGGAATCGCCGTTGCCGGACGGACAGTCCCGCATGATTCGCCAGGATATCGATTACATTCTGATGGCCATCGGCAATGCGGAATATTACGGCGGCGGCTTCCAGCCGGTCCCTGGCGCCGACAGCACCGATGGGCGTTTGGAGATCTGTCACGTCGACCTTTTGGGACTGCCGGGGATTCTGCGCCTGATGCCACGTTACCGAACCGGTACGCATCTGGATCATCCCAGCGTGCACCGCCTCACCGCCACCCGCGGATTGCTGATCTCTCTGGACGGTTCGTCGCCGTTGCTGGGCAATATGGACGGAGAAGTATTCACGACCGATCGTTTGGAATTTGAGTGCCGCCCGGCCGCGTTGCGGGTGTATCGGGCCGCCCTGTCCGCGGCGCGCCCTAACCCGGCGTCGCCGGCGTCGCCGGCATCGCCCGAGTTTGCTTGAGCTGATGCTGCTTTTCCATCCACGCCGTCAAAGCGGCCGTCATCGCGTGGGCGTCCGGGTATTGCTCGGGTAACAAGGGCTCCCCATATGTGATCACAAGTTGCTTGCGCCGGAGGGTGCCGGGAACCAGGGGGCGCGGGTTTCTCATGTGCCGGTTAAAGATCTCATAACCGCCGTCAATAAAGACGGGGACCAGGGGCGCGCGCGCCTTGATCGACACGTAGGCCGCGCCGTCTTTGAATTCTGCCAACCGCCCGTCTTCGCTGCGCGTGCCTTCCGGGTGCACCAACAGGATCCCGCCTTTTTCCACTTCCTTTTTGGCGATGATCAAACCACGCACGGGGTTGCCAAAGCGGTCCACCTGGATGCCGCGGCCCACCTGAAGGATGGCCTTGCCCAGCCACCCGTGCCGGGTCTTCAGGTCTGAAGCGGCGAGGCTGCAAAAACGACGGAAGTGCCCGCGCGGCAAATGCGCGCCGATCCACATCCCGTCGATATAGGTTTCATGGTTCGCCGCCAGAACATAGGGGGGCGCGGCGGGGATGTTTTCACGCCCTTGCACGCGAATCCGCAACAGAGCGCGCGACAAGCCCATGGCAATCCAATAGGCAAGATGGCCGAACAGCCCGCGCGGCGTGGGCGCGGCGATGGGGAACGGGTTGAGGACAGAACGGTCTTCCAAGCGGGGACAAATCCTTTCTGAACAGCAGCGGCGCCATCGCAGGCGGATGACGCCGCTTCATTTTTTTTAGAGGATACCATATTATGGTCTGGAATCATACTGAGTACAGTCCCGATCTCAAGAACCAGCACACGCGGGAAAAGAGGCAAACCATGAAAGTGCGCGCGACGGTCCACGTGGCGGCCGGCCGACAGCGGAAGCTCGTAGCCGGCAGCCGCTGGGTATACCGGAACGAGATCGAGTCGATCGAGGGCGAGGGGGTTGACGGCGGCCTGGCCCGGGTGGTCGACGCCCGCGGCCGCTGGATCGGCCTGGGCCTTGTCAACACGGCTTCTGTCATCACCGTACGCCTGCTTTCCTATCGCGACGAGCCCATCGGCGAAGAATGGATCCGGCAACGCGTGCGCCGCGCCGTGGCGTACCGCGCGCCCTTTCGCCGGGCGGACACCGACGGGGTCCGCTTGTTGTTTGGCGAAGCGGATGACCTGCCCGGCGTGGTCGCCGACCGGTTCGGCCCGGCGATCGTGATGCAAATCCACGCGCTCGGTATGGAGCGCTGGGCGGAAATCCTCGCCGACGAGTTGATTGCGCTCGAACAACCCGAAACCCTGATTTTTGCCCACGAAGACCCGATCCGGACACAGGAAGGGCTGCCGCTGTATCGCCGGGTGTTCCATGGCCCGGACCAGGAAGCGGTGCCGACGCGCGAAAATGGCCTGGTCTTTCAGGTCGATTTGCGCAAAGGGCAAAAAACCGGATCTTTCCTGGACCAGAAAGCGAATCACCGCTTTCTGCAGCGTTTTGCCGCGGGCCGCTCTGTCCTCGACGCGTTTACCTATGCCGGCGGATTCGCCTTGCACGCCGCGGCCGCCGGCGCGGCCCGGGTGGAGGCCGTGGACATCTCCCCGCAGGCGTTGGCAGCCGCGCGTGTCAATGCGCGCGAGAACGGTTTTCACGACATCCGGTTTGTCGAAGCCAACGCCTTTGACCACCTGCGCGGCCTGTACGCCGCGCGCGAGCGGTTTGATGTCGTCGTCCTCGATCCGCCGGCGTTTGCTTCCAGCCACAAAGCGCGGGCCGGCGCCACGCGCGGCTACAAGGAGATCAACCTGAGCGCGATGCGTTTGCTGCCGGCCGGCGGGCTGCTGGCGACCCACTCTTGTTCCTTCCATATGCCCGAAGCCCTATTTGTGCAAACGGTTTTGTCGGCCGCCTATGACCTGCGGCGCCAGGTGCGGATGGTGGCGTTGCGGCGACAGGATCTGGATCACCCGATCTTGCCGGGACACCCCGAGTCGTATTATCTGAAGAGTCTCTGGTTGCAGATGCTGGACTAAAGGGAGGCTTCGCCCATGGATCGTGAGATTTTGCTGTTTTTTGAATCCTTGCGTTCGGCGCCTGTGGACGCCTTCTTTTCCGCTTTGACGCGGCTGGGGGCCGAGGAGATCGCGGTGCTCCTGATCTGTGTGATCCTCTGGTGCGTCAATAAAAAATTGGGGTACCGCCTGGCTTTGACGCTGTTTCTCGCGCAGGGCGTCAACCAGGTGATGAAAATTCTCTTTGCGGTGCCGCGGCCGTGGGACCGCTGGCCGGGGATCGTGACCCCGGTGTCCTCCGCGGTGGCGGGCGCGACCGGATTTTCTTTTCCCAGCGGGCACACCAGCACCGCGACCGCGATCTTCCCGACACTGGCCCACCGCGGCCTCGCGCGCCAGGCCGATGCAAAGCGCAAACGCGCGGCCTGGCTGGCCGCCAGCCTGTGCCTGTTGATCGTTGGGGTGTCTCGAATCTACCTCGGTGTCCATACCGCCACGGATGTCTGGGTTTCCATGCTGGTGACCGGAGGCGTGGCCTGGCTGGCCAATGGGGCCAGCGACCGGGTCGAACAACAGCGATGGCCGTACCGTGCGTTATTTATCGGCGGGTGGGTCGCGGCCGCGCTGGTTCTGGCCGCGGGCCTGGGGGTTCTGCGCGCGTACGCCGACGACGCGGCGCGCTCGGCGCAAACGCTGGATGCCTTCAAAGCGGGCGGCGCGATGGCGGGATTTATCGCGGGTTGGCAAGTTGAACGCCGCTGGATCCACGCCGATGTCCACGCCAGCCTGCGCAGATCCGCAAGCCCGCGGGCACCCGCAAGCCTGCGCGAACAAGTGCTCAAAGCGGTGGGCGGACTGGGTGTCTTGATCTTGCTGAAAATGGGTCTCAAACCGGCCCTGGCGGGGCTCTTGCCCTGTGAACCCGTCGCCCATGCCCTCCGCTACGCGGCCATTTCGCTGTGGGCGACCTGCGGGTTGCCGGCGGTGGTGAAGTGGGCGCAAGGCGGGTTCAAGCGTACTGCCAAATCCGGTTGAGGATGTCCTGCGCGATCGCGGCGGCGGCAATGGTCATGCCAAAGACCCCCAGCAGCAGAAAAACCAGGCGGTTGTCCCGGGCCGGCGCGCCGGCGATCGCGGCGCAGGTCTCGATCCGCTCGCTCAGCTTGTACAACCAATACAAGGTGTACAAACCGCACGTCAGGACCATCAGCAGAATCTCGACACCCGGGGCCAAAGAAAGCGTATCGCCGCTGTAATCCCGCAGGGTTTTGCTGGTCTGATACACCCAGATATACCCGTACAGACCGCACGTCAAGATCCACAGCAGGATCAAAACGGGTACAGAGCGCATGTTTTCCTGGTACATCGACGCCACCTTCTTTCGTCCGCGCACAGCCCGGCGCCTGGGGCCAGGCTGATATAATAAATCATAGCATACACGACACCGCCCAATCGGAGGGAACAGCCATGCCCCAAACGACAATACACAACACGGCCGAGGCGCAAGACGACGCCGGCGGACAAGCGATGCAAATGGAAATCCATTACCGACGGTCGGATTTTGTGCCGCTCTTTTTGCGTCGCCAGTTCGCGCGCGCGACCGTATGGGCGAGCGCGGCGTTTCTGGTGACGATTTCGGCGGCCACTCTGGTATACGCCATCAGCATGGCCTGGGCCGGGAGTCTGGGCGATTTTTCACTCTGGCTGCTGGTCCCGCCGGTGCTGCTGTGCGTGCTCGCCGGGGCGATGCTGTTCTACGCGCAGGCCAACGCGCGCACGCTCCATCGGTTCTATCAGCGCCCGGGTGCGCCCGTGCTCGCCCGGCTGGATGAGACGGGCCTGCGCCTAGACACCGGAGAGGGCACGATTGAGCTGCTGTGGCAGGACGCGACCCGCTTTGACGTCGGGCGCCGCGGGCTGGTCGTCTGGAAAGGCGAGAAGTTGCCGCTGGTTTTGCCTGCCAAAGGCATGGAGGCGGGGGCGTACGACCGGGTGCTGCGCCTGATCTCCCAGTCGTTGGCGGCCCTGCGGACGGCCCACAGCCCGGCGGAAGCGCAGACCCTGTCGGAAGAGCAGACCCTGCCGGAAGAGCAGACCCTGCCGGAAGAGGCGGCGGCCCCGGATGCGCCGATCGCCGCCCCGGATTACAGCGATTCAGAATACCGCTTTGGCGACGACTGGGTACCGGGCGGGATCCGTTTCCGCATCCCCATCGGCCCCCGCGACCGCGAGGCGCTCAAAGAATACGCGTTGTCGCGGCCCGGCAGCCGCAATGGCTTTATCCTCCTGGTGCTGGTTGCGGCCGGCATGGCGGCCTGGCTGTTTACGAGCGCGGCGCGGCAGGACGCGCCGGCGCGGACCATGGCTTTCTTCTTTGCTTTCTTTTCGGCCGCGGTCGCGCTGTTGTTTGTGACCGGCCTCGTTCGCCCGGCCTGGTTCTTGCGCCTGGTGCGCCACCTGCCCGGCAACCGCCAGCGGCAGGATACGGCGCGGCGCGACGTGTTGTGCGTCCTGTCGGCAGGGGTTTTGTACGCCAAAACCGAGGGCCGTGTGGACCGGGTCGCCATCCGGGAACTGCATGACATCGTGCGTTTCAAGAGCTGGCTGTTTTTATTCCGGGATCGCAAAACCGCTTATCTGATCCCGCTCCACGAGCTGGAGCCGGAAATCCGCGCACAGCTCGGCGGGGAACTGGGCCTCGAGCTGGGCGACTGAAGCGGCGAAAAAAGGGACACACCGTTGTCTGGCATGTCCCTCTGGATGTCGGTTCCGTCCTTTGGCATCGATATCGATATCGATGCCGGGCTCAGGGGTTGAAAAAGAGGGTGTTCGCGTACCGCGTGACCAGAGGCATGCTCTGAAACCACGGGCTGCGGGCATAGGCCGCGTCGGTACAGAAATAAATGACATCGCGGCCAAACGCGGTGGCGCCATCGAGTGCGTCCAGCGCCGCCTGGCGCTGGGTCGCGGTCGGCGTCACGTAGCGGTAGTACCCGTTCCAGTAAGGGGTGAATTGGTTGGGCGCGGTCAGCACCCCGTACAGTCCGCCCCAGCGGCCGCTGCGCAAGCGGTTGACGATCACCTGGGATACCATCAGGCATCCCTCGTATGACCAACCGGCGCCGCATTCCGCCGCCACGATTCGCAAATACAAATCGATCTCGGCCGCGGAAAAGCCCTGGTACGAGCCTGTCCCCCCGCCGGGTGCGGGGGCTGGCGCCGGCGCGGGGGTCGGTGCGGGAACCGGGGTGGACGGGTCGGGCAAAGCCAGAACCTGCCCGGCAAAAATCACGGGCTCGTCATACGACAGATCGTTCGCGTAACTGATCAGGCGCACATAATCGGCCGACCCGTAATACCGCTCGGCAATCGCCCATACCGTTTCCCCGCGCTGAATTTGGCATTCGGTGGGAAAAACAACCGGTACAGGAGTGGGCTCGGGTGTGGGCGTGGGAGAGGGGCTGGAAGGGGAGAGAGGTTGCGAATGGTCCGACGTGGACGGGGGAGCTGTGACATCCGTGGGGCCATTTTGTAGAGGGATCTCCTGGGGGGACTGGATGGTCTCTTCCCACATCGCCTCGATGGCCATACCGCGCGAGGACATCAGGAGGCGCGAATCCGGGGCGAACTGGAGATCGAGCGAGCCGGCCGTACCCGGCTGCGGTGAGTCGGGATCGTCAGCGGGGTCCGCCTCCTGTGATTCGCCGGAGGCCTGTGGGCGTTCGGTCGCGCCGGGCATCGCTGTCATGGAGACGGCGGTGGTACAAAGAAGAGTCGCCATGGCAAGCGCGGCTGCGCGTGTCGCCCGACTCTTGTTGAACTTGCTTTTTGCCGGAGTGAGCGCGGCGGTGCGGTTGGCTTTGGAACCCGAACGCAAGCCGGCGATTTTGCGTGAGAACCAGTCGCGTACACGCAACCAGACCTTTCTCACTTCACTCCTCAGTGTTCTGCGTATCAAAAAAAATAACCTCCAAAAATAGATTCGGAACCGTTGCATGCGTATTATTGCAAAGAGATTTTCAAATGTAAAGCCAAAGGAACGTGCCAAAATACCTAAAAGTTTTCCCCCTGTTTGCCGCTTTAGATGGTGCTTTCAACCGCTCCTTGTTGTTATGCGTAACAATAATAGGGCGATAGGTTCACAAACGCGACAAAATGGCGGCTTTTCAGCGGATTTCTGAGCCGGGCGGCAAAATCAGCTGTTGCCAGCCCAAAACGCGCTTTCGCAGGTACGGGCCGGGCGCCAGCGTCGCTTGCAGATGTTGCTCCAGCGCGTGGTGAACCGCGCTTTGGGTCGCGATGTCCTCGCCGCGGGGGAAGATCAAACCGTAGCGTCGGCGCAAGACCACGTCGAACGCCTGTTCGATCGAGAGGTCCCGCAAACCGGTCCGCCGGTCGGCCCGTCGCGCGAACGCCGACAACGTCTCACCAGGCTCGGGGTACAGTCCCAGACAGGCGAGTTGCCGCAGGATGTCGCGGTGGTAGAACTCCATTTGCCGCTCCCGGTTGGCAAAACGACGCCGGACGGCAGATAGGCGGTAGCGATGGTGGAGGCGATGGCGACGATACCGCACCCAGGCCCAAAAGCCCGGCGGCCCGGCAACGAGGAGAATAGCGGCGAGGATCCACCCCCACCCTGGTCCGCCGTCGATCTCGGACGGGGGCGGCAGGACGGGGGTCACGGGGAAGAGACTGGGCTCGGGCGGCAAAGACGGCTCCTCGACCGGAGCGGTCACGGCCGGGGTCACGACGGGGGGTGTCGTTTCATGGGCGGGGGTGGGGTCGAAAGGAACCCAGCCGATGCCATCCAGATAGATCTCGACCCACGCGTGTGCCATACGCCCCGTGATGGAATAGGTGTTGCCGGCGCCGGTCGCCGGCGAGACAAACCCCTCGACGTAACGGGATGGCAATCCCTGGGTGCGCGCCATGACCGCGAGCGCGGTGGCGAAATACACGCAGTAGCCCTCTTTAGTCTCGAGAAAATGAGCGACAAAATC
This sequence comes from uncultured Oscillospiraceae bacterium, assembly GCA_964479435.1. Taxonomy (GTDB): domain Bacteria; phylum Bacillota; class Clostridia; order Saccharofermentanales; family UBA5734; genus JAAYKS01. The sequence goes on along the minus strand of CAYZME010000056.1, from coordinate 4,442 downwards.
CCCTTCTGGAGGCATCACGGGTTCCAGCGTGTATCGGAAAGCGGGGTCCTGGAAAAAAGACCACAGCGCCAGCGCCCGTTCGGCCGGTGAGCCCTGCCCGGCGATGGCGGACGCGGTCCGGGAAACGACGTCGGGCAGGTCGTCGGGCAACGCGAGATCGCGCGCGGCGATCGCGGCCGTCCATTCCGCCGGGTCGGGGGGCACCATTAGCTCCCAGGACAACAAGCGGTCGTAGAAATCGGTCTGGGCGGTGTCAAAGAAGCGGCTGCGGACCGTGTACCCCTCATACGCGGGGATGGCGTCATACGTAAAAATCTCGCCTTGCGCGTTGAAAAAAGGGATGGCGTGATTGCCGCGGCCCATGCGAATCCGCTCGGGGCGCGGACCGGTAAAAAAGAAGGGCATGTGGTCCGCCATATGTGTCAGCCCGTAGGAAACGGTCCGCGTCATCGCCGACAGAAAATCGCCGTGTCGCGGCCCGTCCGGGCGGGCCAGGTCAAAAAACTCGTTTTGCCGGCCGCGCCACAACAAGCTGCCAAAGCGGTAGCGCTCCTCTTCGCGCGCGTCCAGCCATTGGCTGCCGGTGTAGACGTCGCGGACACCGCCGCGCAGATAGAGCCCGCCGACGTCCGCGCGAATCCGGATCAGCTCGCGTGCGCTGGGCTGGACCGGCCCGCCCAGCCGCCCATAGGGCTCGAATCCCGCGATGGCAATGGAGAAGGTGCGGTGCGGGCGCGCTTCTTGCCGCCAGAGGTCCAGCAGATTCTCGATGTCACTGACGGCGTTGACGAAAGGCCGGAATCGCCAGGACGACGTGTCGGCCGGGACCAGGGCCAGGGAGAGGAGCAAGACCAGCACACAGACCGGGATCCCCAGCAGCTGCATGATCCCCCGGTCGAGCCGATCGCGGCCGCGGGAGCGGCGGTTGACCGAGGCGGCAAACGCGCGTGGAAACAGGACCGCCAACCCAGTGGCACACAACGCCATCGCCACAATGGAGGGCTGCTGGCCGATCAGCCACAGCGAGAGAAATACCGCCGCGGATGCCAGGCTGAGCAAGGGCAGATGAAAGAGTCTGCGCACAACGAAAAACAGCGCCAGCGTGGCCGCGGCCGCGGCCAACCAGAGCACCGCGGTCAGCAAAGCGGGGGTCGAAGGTGTGTAGCCGGTCGCGACCCACCAGATGTTCTGGCCGGCGCGGATCGCCGCGCGCACCCGGGCGCCGGGGTCTTGTGCGCGGTAGAGCAGAATCCCGGCTACGGCGGCCGCCACCGCCAATGCGGAGGGCAGGATCCACCATCTGCGCGAGAGCAGAACAAGGGCAAAGACGCACACGAGCACTGGGCCCAGTGTGCGGGCCCAGGTGACTTCCAGCTGGCTGAGCGAGAACAACAGACGCAAAAACCCGGTGGCGAGCAGCGCGACCGCGGCGCTGTCCGCCAGCAGTGCCATCGCCGGTTCACGGCGGAAAAGCGAAGCGAGGCGGGCGCCCGGGCTCAACGCTTCGGGTGTGGCCGGGTCGGGGCCGGCGGCCCGTTCGGCGCTCAAAGAAAGTCCCCCAACAGCAGCGCCAGATCGTCGCCATACGCCGCGTGCATCACCGTGACAGCCGCCTCTCCCTGCCGCCCGTCCGCAAACCCCGTCGCGTCCGCGTCCGCTTGAAGCGGCGATCCCGTTCGCGCGCGATCCGGCTGTGCCACGACGAAGGCCAGGTCGGCGTCCGGGCGGCGCATCGCGAGCAGCCCGTGCAACAACGAGGAGCCGGGTTCGCGGTGGGTGATCAAGACGATGCTGCCATAATCACGGCTGCGGGCCCGGTTTTGCGCCAGCAGGTCATCCGCGGTCAGAGCGGTATGAAAAGAGAGGCGGGTCAAAGCCCAATCAAAGGCCGCGTAATCGGCCATGGACTGGCCGTGAACCGGCGCGGCTTGCTCGTCGCCGGTCAGCAGGGTCACCCGGTAGCGCTGGTGTAGCACGTGCGCGATCAGCGTCGCGGCGCATGAACAGGCGGCGTCCTGCCATTGCAGCGCGGCTTCGCCGCTGTATGGGCCGGGTGAGGCATCGATCAGCACCAGCATCGAGGGTTCGGTCGCGATGTCGTACTGCCGACTCTGCAGTTGGCCGAGCCGGGACGACAATTTCCAATGAATCTGCCGGGCGCGGTCGCCGGGCAGGTAGGCGCGCGTATGGGAATACGACTCTTCGGCGTCCGCGTGTTGGGCGGTAAAGCGCACATACGCTTTGGCGTCGGGCGGCCGATGCGCGCGCTCGGGCAAGCGGGTGACCCGCGGGTGCACGCGGATGGTTTTCTCGCGATAATACGGCAACCGGTTCATGCGAAAGGGCAAGACCAGCAAACCGAAAATGTCGCGAATCTCCACGACATCCAGCCCGATCGTATACTCGCCGCGGTAAGGGCAGGGGATGGGGATATCAAACGCGATGTGGGCGTGGCCGGACAGGTTGAAGGTGGCCTCCCAGGGGCGGCCGGGCTCCACGGTGCGGACGCGGATGCGCATCATCGGGTAGGGAAAGGGGCGCTCGTTGTGAATCTCGAGGCGCAGATGGACGGTTTCCCCGCGGATGGAGGCCGTTTCATTCAAATCCTGCACATAGGCAAAGGTGAAAGCCGACCAGAGATTCATTGCCAGAGCGGCCAGCAGCAAGAGGACCTGCAGGCACAAAAGCACATACAGCGCCCGGTGACCGCTGTACAAAGCCGTCAGGAAAAGCACGACCAGAAGGGTCAGATAGGCCGCGCGGAACGTTTTCATGCCAAAGCCGGAATCGGCGTCAGCCGCAGGACGCGCGCCACCAGATCGCCGGCGGCCTCGCGCGACACCGCGGCCTGCGGCCGCAACACCAGGCGATGCGCCAGGGCGGCGACCGCCATTTTCTGCACATCGTCGGGCGTCACGAAGTCCCCGCCGCGCAACAAAGCCCACCCCTGCGCCGCGCGCGCGAGCGCGATGGCTCCGCGCGGACTGATGCCCAAAATGACATCGTCATGCGCCCGGGTGGCTTCGACGATGCGCGTCACATACTCCATCACGGGCTTGGCGCACGTGATCCCATCTGTGGCTTCCTGCAGGCGCAGGACGTCGGCCGCGCGCGCGACCGGTTGCAGGGACAGTACCGGCTGCGTCCCTGTCAGATGCTTTTGCAGGATTTTGACGCTGTCGTCGTGGGACGGGTAACCCATGCCGACGCGCAGTAAAAAGCGGTCGACTTGCGCTTCCGGCAAGGGGAACGTGCCGATGAACTCGACGGGATTTTGCGTGGCCAGCACCATGAACGGTTGCGGCAGCGGGTGTGTCACGCCATCGACGGTCACCTGGTTTTCACTCATGACCTCCAGCAGGGCCGATTGGGTTTTGGGGCTGCAGCGGTTGATTTCATCCGCCAGGACAATCTGGCTCATCACGGCGCCGGGGACAAAGCGCGGCGCGCCCGATTGGAGGTCGTACTGGTTGTAGCCGGTCACATCGGAGGGCAAGACGTCGGGTGTGAACTGAATGCGTTTGAATGAACAATCCAGTGACCGGGCCAGGCTGGCGACCAGGGTGGTCTTGCCCACCCCCGGCACATCCTCGATCAACACATGCCCCCGGCATACCAGCGCGGTAAGCACCAGGTCCACCGTCTCTTTTTTGCCGATGATCGCCTGTTCCATGTTTTCACGGATGCGGGTCAGGATTTCTCGCTCTGTAGAATTCATGGGGGTTCCTTTCGCCGTCCGCGCGTGCGCGCGTTTCCTTCCACTTATTCGCGCGTGCGCGCGATTTTATTCTATATACATATAACGAGAGATGGAAGGACCACTCAATCGCCAAAATCGACGCCGATGGCGCGCGCACAGTCCACCAGCGAATCCGTTGGTTTGACGCGTTTGAGACGGCCCGCTACTTTTTCCAGCGGAACCGGTACGATTTTGTTGTTGACAAGACCGACCATGTTGCCAAACTGCCCTTCGCGGATCAGGCGAACCGCGCCGGACCCCAGCCGGGTAGCCAGCACCCGATCGGCCGGGCAGGGCGGCCCGCCGCGCTGGAAATGCCCGGGGACGGTGACGCGGCATTCCCGCCCGGTGGCGGCAAGCAGATCCTCGGCCAGGCGGAAGCCCAGCGACGGATACGCTTCGGCCGCGCGTTTGGCGCGGAGTTGTTTTTTGGACAGGGCCGCTTCCTGCTGGTCCATCGCGCCCTCGGCGAGCGCGATGATGGAAAACAGTTTGTTTTGCGCGATGCGGCTTTCGATCGTGGCGCATACCGATTCCAGCCGGAAAGGGATTTCCGGGATGAGGATGATATCCGCGCCGCCGGCGATGCCCGCGTGCAACGTCAGCCAGCCGGTGTCGTGGCCCATCAGCTCGATGATAAAGACACGGCTGTGGGACATGGCGGTGGTGTGGATGCAGTCGATGACATGCGTGGCGATATCCA
>CAYZME010000055.1:0-12795 GCA_964479435.1 uncultured Oscillospiraceae bacterium | reverse complement strand
CGCCGGGATGGGTGGATTGTGGCCCGCCAACCCCGTAGGTTGGCGGGAAACGTACACAGGTGTTTCGTATGAAGAGGGTGTTTTTTTCATCTTTTGTCGTCCGTTCAGCTGTTTTTCATCAGGGTGCTTTCCATCAGGTCAGCAACCCGCTCGATGGCATCGCAGCATTCTTCCAGATCGTTGTATACTTCCCGCCATTTGAGGATTTCCAGCGGGTCTTTTTCCTCCAGAAAAAGCTTGCGAACCGCCTTTTGGTACAGGCGATCGCCGACTTCCTCGAGCCGGTTGACTTCGATGATGTGATCGCTGATCGTCTTGGAGCGTTTGTAATTGCGGAATTCTTGCATGCCGGCCAGCAATTCGTCGCAGCACTGCCGCACAATCTGAACGAACTCCATCATATCCGGTCGTGTGCGCTGGATGTTGGTCATCCAGATATGAATGCCGGTGTCCTCGATCTGATCGGTAATGTCGTCGATCGCGCTGGCAATCTCCAGAATGTCCTCGCGCTCCAGCGGTGTGATAAACGCGCGGTTGAGTTCAGCGCTGAGATCGTGCAACAACCCGTCCGCGTAATGCTCGGTCTCATGCAGGCGCTCCAGCCGGTCTTCCAGGTTGTCCATCGATTTGACCAGGTCCTCCAGCTGCTCGGCGGCCAGGCAGGCTTGCTCCGTCGCGTGTGTCAGTCTTTGAAAATAATCAACCGGCTTATTCAGGATCGCCATCGTGTTACTCTCCTTTTAAAATATCCACGTGAACAGCTTGGCCATCACGTAGCCAATCAGTCCGCAGCCCGGGAACGTCAAAAACCATGTGAGAACCATATCGCGAACGACGCTCCAGTTTACCATAGATAACCGGCGCGCCGCACCTACGCCCATAATCGCGGTGGTTTTGGTATGGGTCGTGCTGACCGGTACGCCGGTCAGAGAAGATAATAACAGGCAGCCGGCCGCGGCGAAATCGGCGGCAAAGCCCTGATATTTTTCCAACTTCACCATGTCCATACCGACCGCTTTGATGATCCGGTATCCGCCGACCGACGTACCAATCCCCATCACGACCGAACAGAGAATCATCACGGAGACGGAGACCTCGACCACGTCACCGGGGGTGACACTCTGGCCGCGCGCCAGCAGAATCCCCAGCATCAGAATGCCGATAAATTTTTGGCCGTCTTGCGCGCCGTGCATAAAAGCCATCGCCGCGCCGCCGGCGATCTGCGCGTAGCCAAATCCGCGGTCCGCGCGCCGCCGGTTGAAGCCGCGAAACAAAAAAGCGACCAACCGCGCCATGACAAACCCCGACCCAAACCCGAGAAACGTGGAGAGCACCAGGCCGTAGACCACTTTGATCCATTGGCCGGCATTGATCGCGCCGGCAAAACCGGTGGTCGCGATCGCCGCGCCGGTCACACCGGCGATCAACGCGTGGCTTTCGCTGGTCGGGATACCAAAATACCAGGCGGCCGTGGCCCAGACCACAATCGCGAACAGCGCCGCGCAAAGCGCGATGACCGCGGTCCGGCCATCGGTGCCAAAATCGACCATTTTGTAGATGGTGTCGGCGACCGCCACATTGATCGAGGTCATCAAAGCCACGCCCAAAAAGTTAAAAAAAGCCGCCATCAAAATGGCTGCCCGGGGCGGCATGGCGCGGGTGGAAATAACCGTGGCGATGGCGTTGGGGGCGTCGGTCCAGCCGTTGACAAAAATAACCGCCAGAATCAGCATGACTGTGACAAACAAGGCCGGGTTGGCCAGCATCAGGCGGACAATCTCAATGATATCCATGACGGTTCTCCGTTTCGGCTCCAAATACGACACCGTGCGGACGGATCGCTGGCGCCAAGCCATATTATATAGAAGCGTGCAAACCCTTTCAAACCATGTCTGTTGTAAGATAGACCCTAAGACGATCTTCCGGTCCGAATGAAGACCGGCAAAAGGGATGGATCACATGCGGAAACCCTCTTTTTTCACCTTGACCCTGACGCTTGGCTTTACTTGCATACTGACCCTCGCGGTTTGCGCCGGCTGCGGCCGTTCGCAGGTAACGGCCGGTCCGGACGCCGCGCGGACTTCGGCCTCGACCCATCGCGTACCGGCGCAAACGACCACGGGTACGCCCTCGCCCACGCCAACTCCCCCGCAAGTCCAGACTGACCGCAATCCGCTGACCGGGCTGGGCGCCTTTAACCCGTCGGCCGTCGGGCGCCGACCGGTCACCATCATGTTCAGCAACATCCAGGCCGCCTTGCCCCAACTGGGGATCGGCGATGCCGATTTGGTCTACGAAATGGTGATTGAGAGCGGGTACACCCGCCTGGTGGCCTTTTATGCCGATGTCGAGGCCCTCCCCGAGGTCTGCAGCATTCGCAGCACGCGTGACAGCTTCGTCGATATCGCCATGGGGCACGATGCCGTCCTGGTTCATTATGGCGCTTCTGTTTTGTGCTGGGATTATATGGCAAAGCTCGGCATCCAAACCCTGGATCTGCAGTTCTACGCCGCCGGAAGCTGGCGTGACCCGCAAATCGCGGCGGAACGGGGCGCGGAACACAGTGTCAAAACCAACGCCGGGCTGGTCCAGGCAGCCATCACCGGCAAAGGTCTGCGGGCGGAGCTTGCTGAACAGGCGCAGCCTCCCTTTGCTTTTTATCACCCGGATGAATGGGTTCCCGCCGGCGGCGCGGACTGTCGCTCCCTTTCCCTGCCCTTTTCCACCTGGTCAACCAGCCCGGTCGCCGGGTTTACATATGACGCGGCCGCGCGCGCCTACATCAAATCACAGTACGGCGGACCGCAAGTGGATGGCTCGACCGGCGAGCCTTTGCGTTTTACCAACGTGCTGTTGCTCTTTACAACGATTTACCCGCAAGACAAATACGGACATGTGGCCGCCCGGTTGGAGGATGGTGGTCGGGGCTATTACCTGTCAGGAGGCAAGCTCGAGGAAATCATCTGGGAAAAAAGCGATCTGTATGCCCCGTTTACATATACAACGGCCGCGGGGGAACCCCTGCGGCTCAACGCCGGGAAATCCTATGTCGGTGTTTTGTCTAGCGAGGTGCGCGCCTTGGCCGAGTTTTCATAACGAAAACCCGTATTCCGCCCTTTATTCGTTGCGCCCGGCCTGTCTGCCATCTGTCTTGACGCGCTGCGCGATCACGCGATCGGCTTCGCGCTTGGCGGCCGCGTCCCGCTTGTCATAATTTTTCTTGCCTTTCGCAAGGGCAATTTCCACCTTGACCCGCCCGTTTTTGAAATACAGTCGGGTGGGAACCAGCGTCAGGCCTTCTTGCCGTACACGCCCGTACAAGCGCAGGATCTCGCGTTTGTGAGCCAGCAAACGGCGGGTGCGCAGGGGATCTTTGTTAAAGCGGTTGCCCTGTTCATACGGGCTGATATGCATACCGTGCAGCCAGAGTTGGCCCTCTTCGACAGCGGCATAGCTGTCGCTAAGGTTGACGCGGCCGTTGCGGATCGATTTGACCTCGGTTCCGGCCAGCTCGATCCCGGTTTCGAGCTTCTCCAGCAAAAAATAATCATGGCGCGCTTTGCGGTTGTCCGCGACCGGTTTGATCCCTTTGGCAACTGCCGCCATATCGCATCGCCTCCTGTCAGGCCTGTAGTGGTGCGGATGAATCCGCGTCAAGCGCCAGCCCGTCTTGCCGTCCGGCCAAGAAAGCTTCCGTACCGGCCGCGGCGATCATCGCCGCGTTGTCGGTACATAAAGCCATCGGCGGCCAAAACACACGGATCCCCTCGGTCGCCGCGCGTTCGCGAACCGCGGCGCGCAACGCGCGATTGGCACTGACACCGCCCGCCAGAGTGATCACCGGCAACGACAAGCGTACCGCGGCTTCGACCGCGTGTTCAGCCAATGTATCCACAACCGCAAACTGGAATGATGCGGCAAAGTCCGCCCAATCCGCCGCGCCCCAGGACAATTGTTGTTGTCGCGCGCGTTGCAGGACATGCAACGCGGCGGTTTTGAGACCACTGAAAGAAAAGTCCAGACTGCCGTCGGGAAAACGGGTGCGCGGGAAGCGGTGCGCCAACGGATTGCCGCCGCCGGCGGTCCGCTCGACCGCCGGGCCGCCCGGATACCCGAGGCCGGCCGCGCGGGCAACTTTGTCAAACGCTTCTCCGGCCGCGTCGTCGCGCGTGCGGGCGATGGTTTCATAGACCGCGGGGCCCTGTACATGCACCAGGTGACTGTGGCCGCCCGAAGCGACCAGGCACAAATACGGCGGCGCCAACTCGGGGTGGGCCAGATGATTGGCCGCGATGTGGCCGGCGATATGGTGGACACCGACCAGGGGGATGCCAGTGGCCGCCGACAGTCCTTTGGCCGCGCTGATGCCAACCAGCAAGGCGCCGACCAAACCCGGACCGCGGGTGACGGCGATCAGATCGATCTCCGCCAGCTGGACGGCCGCGGCCGCCAGCGCGGCGGTGATCACCGGCAACATCGCTTCCACATGTTTGCGGGAAGCGACTTCCGGAACCACCCCTCCGAAACGGCCGTGCAATTCCGCTTGCGAGGCGACGACATTGGACAGAATGGTTTTACCGTCGGCGACAACGGCCGCGGCGGTTTCATCACATGACGTCTCAATCCCCAGTGTCAACATCCGTCTGTCACCACCCGGGCTCAAAAGAGCCAATGCAGCCAGGCCTTGTCCAAAACCAGGAACAGGCCCAGGCACGCGACATACGCGGCGCAAATTGTCATCCCTTTGCGTGTGAGTTTTTTTAGCATCAAACGCATGCTGAAAAACCCGGTGACCGCTGCCACGGCTACGCCCGCCACGGTAATCGGCCAGTCCACACCCGCCAAGCCGGCGCCGCCGCGCAACATCTTGGCCAGGTCAAGGGCAAATCCGCCCAAAATGGCCGGTATAGACAGCAAAAAAGAAAAACGGATGGCCGCTTCGCGCTCGATCCCGCGCGACAACGAGGCCGTAATCGTGCTGCCCGACCGGGAAACGCCCGGCAGAATCGCCACCGCTTGTGCCAGGCCGACAAGCAGAGCGTCCGCCCAGCCGATCCGGTCAAAAGCGCGCGACCCGGCACGGAAAAACAAATTGATCAGCAAAACGGCCGCCGTGATAAAAAAGGAAGGGCCCAAAAAAGCGCCGCCGAACGCTTCGTCAATCCAGTCCCCCAACAGCAACGCGGCCGCCACCGCGGGGAGTGTGCCCAAGACCAGCAACCAGGTCAGCTTTGAAAAGGGCCGGCGCAGCAGCGCCAGCAATTCTTTGCGCATCACTACAAAAACCGCCAGGAGCGTCCCCATATGCAACAGCGTCGTGAAAGACAGGACGCGTTCGGATTCCAGATTGAGAACACGCGCGAACAGGGTCAGATGCCCGGAGCTGCTGACCGGCAAAAACTCGGTCACCCCCTGCACCAGCCCCAGTACCAGCGATTCAAGCAAACCCATAGCTGTGATCCTCCTCTGCGGCTCAAAAAGCCTGTTTATTTTATCACAAAGGGGAGTGCTATAATGATGGCGCCATTTGCGAGCCCCATGCAGGAGGAATATGCCTACGGATTCCATCAGACGGGTGGCCCGCGCCCGCAAATCCACCCCCCAGTACGTGCGGTTGCTGGCCGCGCTTTTTTCGATTTTGGCGTTGATTGTGTTTGCGGTCACCGCCTGGTCTTTGTCCGGCGCCCGCGCGCTGATGCGCGTCGCGCGCAAACCACTAGCCAATTACTCCAGCACGGTCATGCCATCTTTTTCTCTGGCCTCTTTTCGCTCGCTCGACGGCCGGACCTTGCTCACCGGCTGGCTTTTTCAACCGTCGGGTGCCGCCAAAGGGACGGTGGTGATGGTTCACGACAACGGCGCCAACCGCCTGCAGTTTGACGCGGACACGCTGCTTTTGTACGATTTTTTCTTACAGCGCGATTTTGGCGTTTTGTCATTCGATCTGAGTCACGCGGGCGAGTCCGAAGGTGAGTTTTCGACATATGGTTACAAAGAGTGGGAAGATGTGGTGGCCGCCCTGGATTATGCCTGGCGCAATTCCGTCAGCGACCATTTGATTCTGTTTGCCTGGGGCTCCGGCTGTGCCGCCTCCCTCCTGGCTCTGGACCATATTCCCCAATCTGGCGCGGACCGCTCACTCATCCTCCCGGGTGACGACTCGGAACACGCGCGCATGCTACGTGAATTGCCTTTCGACCGCGGCAGTGTCCGCGCTGTCCTGTTGGACGGGCTGGCCGCCACCACCGAGGCCTATATACGCGCCGACTTACCGGACGGCTGGATCGACCGCTTCTTGTCGCGCAAGACCATCCCGATTGCCATGCGGATGTCTTCCCGCGCGCAGGGCGACGCGCGTTTGATACCCATCCTTTCCCAAACCCAGTTGCCGGTGCTACTCATCGGCGAAGAGGGCCCGGATGGGTATGCGCGCGCGGGGGTGCAAACGTTAATCCAGGAACGGCAACGTCTGCATCCCGACAGCACCATGCTCTATACCGACCCGCAGGCTGGCTACCTGCAGGCCTTCACCCGGGATCCATCCGCATATCTGGCGCGGCTGGGCGACTTTTTCAAGCAATACCTCGATCACACCATTTCCTGATCGCGCAGGCCAAAGCGCCGGACATACTCCGCGACCGCTCACCGGACACCCGAGTGGCCAAACCCGCCGCCGCGGTCGCCGCCGATTCGCTCCAGTGAGTCCCTCTCGCGCCAGCGGACCGCGTCGACCCGGGCCAGCACCATTTGCGCGATCCGATCTCCCACCCGTATGCGATAGGTCCCTTTGTGGTTGCCTTTGGCGTCGAGCAGGTAGGGCTCTTGTTTTTCATCTGCCGGGGCGGGGCTGGTATTGGTGAGCAATACACAGATTTCATCGCGGTATCCCGCGTCGATTGTGCCGGGGCTGTTGGGGACACGGAGCGGGGTGTGCAGCGACAAACCGCTGCGGGGGCGGATTTGGATTTCATAGCCCACGGGGATGGCCACTTGGATGCCCGTCGGCACCGCGGCTGTTTCACCCGGGCGGATGATCACCTCTTGGGCGGCGCGCAAATCCATCCCCGCGTCACCCGGATGCGCATAGGCCGGCAAGCTGGCCGTTTCGCGGCAGCGCACGATGGGGATGTCGATCGGGTTCATTTGTTCTTTCGTCATGTTGTCTTTACGTCCTTATCTTTTGTTTTAATCGCCCTTTTGGCGCCGTTTAGCATCCGTTCCCATTCCGTCCAGCCCGCTGGCTCCGGGCCGCCCTCCCCCACCGGCGGCGGCAGCAGAAGTGCGCGCAAAGCCGCGACCATCCCAGCGCGCACCGTGGCCGGCTCGTCGTAAAAATACAAGCGCCAGGCCACTGGAGAGGACAGCTGTGCCGGTGCGGCATTTGGGCGGGCATCCAGAACGCGCCGCAACAGATCGCTATTCACGACCGGTTCCGCGGATAAAATATCGGCGGTGCAGATACCCGGATGGCAGAGCAGCGGAAAGTGCCGCTGACGCGCGTCCCGCAGTGAAAAATCACGGTGCAGACAGACGCCTGTCCGCAGTGGGTCTTTGCATGCGTTGGCCGCGACTGGGCACGTGTAGGTATACATGGCCCCGATCCGCCCATACACCGTCAGCTCGGCGGCACAGCCCCCGCGCGGGAGTGCCAGCATCGCCAGGATGTCCCCGCTTTCAGCCTCATGGGAAACCGCAACCCGCGCCAACCCCGCCGCCACGTGATAACGGAACGCGCGCGTGTTGGTCACATTGCCGCCGGGCTCCAACGCTCGCAGCCACTCGCCCGACTGTGCGTGGATTTCCAGATTGTGTGACGCCAACCCCGACAAGCCACCCGCGCGTAGGCGCTCCAATGGATCGATCATCGCGCGCAGGGATTCACAGCACACCGCGTCGGGTGGCAGCACCGCATAGACCTGGCAGTCCGGTTGCGCGCGCTTCAACTGCCGCACGCGCGCGGCGCCGGTCGCCGCGTTCAACAACTCCCGCGCGGGAATGAAATAGACATCCGCGCCACATGCCGGATGACCGTCCCGCGGCCATTGCCAGTAATATACGGAAATTTGTTGTTGTGCTCCCGCGCCTGTCACAGGCGGGCGTACGCTAGAGGGCCCCGGCCAAAGAGCCGCTGCTGACGCGCCGTCTGCCGCGTCAGCAGACGCGGCAGGCGACGTAGCGGTTGTTTCCCAGCCGCCGGGATCGCGGTGATACGACGCGGCCAGCGATCGCGCCAACAGGGCCAATGCCTCGCGCCGCAAGGCGTTGACCTCGGATACGGATATCGCCGACACCGGCTCTTCCACTTGCACTTGTGCGGCCACAAAAGGCGTGCCGCCGGTTTTGATCAGCTGCTGTCGCACCCGATCCGGGGTCAGGCGCGCGTCGAACGCGCGGTCTGCCGGTAAATCCAGGCTTGCCACCGCACTCGCTTGCCTGGCGGCGGCGCGCAGAAAAACGCGGCTGCCTTCCTGCCACAAAACCAGCGTTGCCGGGGTTTTCCGCACATCGGCCGCCAACACTTGCCGTTCCATCGCCGCATCGGTCATTTGATAAATGCGGTCCCCCGCCTGCAGACGGCGCAACACCTCGGGATGAAACCCCCGGACGCGCCAGCCGCCACTGTGCCGCTCGATCAGCCCCACCGGCGCGCTGGCGATTTCTTCGCGCCCCCGCCGCACCGACAGGACGTCTTTCCGCTGCGGCAACGCCGATGCGCGCGCCTTGGCGCCGCCCGTGTCCGCCTGCAACCAGCCGGTTCGCGGATCCGCGGACGCCACCGTCCCGACCGCGACGCCGTGGTTGCCCGGCCAGGCGCCGCTCAACATCGCCGGTTGCCGCCGGCCCGTCCAAAACGCGTCGGTGAATGACCCGCCGCGGTTAAATGCCTGCAATAAGCGCGCCTCATCCGCATCCGCCGGCTGGCCGTCCAGCGCGCGCCGGTACGCGCCGACCACCGCGCCGACATACGCCGGCGAACGCAGCCGCCCTTCAATCTTGAGCGATGTCACGCCGGCCGCTGTCATCGCCGCCAGATGTTGATACAAACACTGATCTTTGAGCGAGATCCGGGGCGAAGCTTCGGTTGTACCGGCGGCGCCACGCGCGTCTGCCAGCTGATAGGCAAGTCGGCACGGTTGGGCACAAGCGCCACGGTTGGCGCTGCGTCCGCCTTGCAGCGCGCTCATCAGACACTGTCCCGAAAAAGACACGCACAACGCGCCATGGATGAACACCTCGGTCTCAATCCCGATCGCGCGCGCGTACGCCGTCAACCGCTCCACTTCGGCCGCGGTGCGCTCCCGCGGCAAAATCACGCGGCTCATCCCGGCTTGCCGCGCCGCCAGCAAGCCCGGCTCATTCCCCAACGACATCTGCGTGCTGGCAAACAACCGGAAATCGGGCAGGCGGCGCCGCAGGGCGTCAACCAGACCCATGTCCTGGACGATCAAGGCATCGACGCCGGCGCGGTAAGCCTGCTCCGCCAGGCGCAACGCCTCGTCAAGCTCGCGGTCATATAACAGCGTATTGAGCGTCAGGTACGCGCGGCAATCATGGATGTGTAAAAAATCGACGGCTTCGCGCCATTCGAGATCGTTCAGGTTGGTCGCGCGGGCCCGCGCATTGAACGCACGGGCGCCAAAATAGACCGCGTCGGCCCCGTTGCGTACCGCGACCCGCACGATCTCCAAATCGCCGGCCGGGGCCAGCAGCTCAGGCTTTCCCCGCGCGCGGGCATCCAAAGTCCCCACGCGCTCAGTCATGCGCCAACAAGTCGTCAAACCCGGTCTGTATCAATCGCCCCGGCTGCCGCGGTTCTTCCCTTTTCTCATCCGTTGCGGCCTTGGCCCCGTCTTCCGGCTGTATGACCGGGTCGGCTGCAGGCGCAACTTCCGTCGCGGGTTGTGCGGCGGGTTCCGGAGTGGGTTGTGCCGCGGCTGTCAGCGGTCCGTCTTGTAAAATACGCGGGTCTAAAACAAAAGTGATGTTGCCTTTGTCCTGTCGCTCAACCGCAAGCGCATCCTCTGGTTGCGGCGCTTCGGCCGGCGCGTCTTGATTCAGGGCAACGGCGTCGGCACCGCTTGTCGGCGCGGCTGGTTCCGCCTTTTTCCCGAGCGCTTGTGTACGCCGGACTTCCCGCAACAGGATGGTGTTTTGCTCCTTGAGTGCCCGAATCTCGTGGCGGAGCGTTTCCGCGTCGAGCGCGGCCTGAGACAGCTTCTGCCCGCTCGCACGCAATTCATCCGCCAGGCGCTCGCGGTCGCCGGTCGCGTTGAGTAACGCCAGCACGACGCCGGCGACCTGATTCAACGACGGGTTGGCCTCGCGCGCGGCGGCGACCAATTGTTCCGCGGCGGCAACCGCGCGCTGGATCGACGCTTCCGACTCCGATGTGATCAGATGATATGTGACGTCAGCGATGCGGACCGATACTTTGCGTACCCTTTCGTTCATACCGCCTCCCGGTACTCGCGGCGCCACCATGGCCTGGCCGCGCGGATTCCATTGATCTTATTCATTATACAGCAGGAGACACAGCTTGCCGTCGCGATCACAGGGCGCAGACCGGCGATCACGGTTTGTCGGCGGACGCGCGCCGGGCGGACGCGCGCCGGTCGTCGGGGATCGCGGTCAAAGCGCGGAACAGCGCCAGAAATTGGTCCGGCTTTACTTGTTCCGCCCGCACGTCGGGACCCAATCCCAAATCCCGCAACAGGGATGGGAGCGCGGCCACTCTGGCGGGGTGTCCCCAGAGCGACGCGGCCAATGAATTCAACAGGCGCTTGCGCCGGTGCGCGAACAGCGCGTCGGTCAAAGACAACAAATCGCCTGGCCTGACCGGGGGATCGTCGGCAGCGGCCGGGCGCGGCCGCGCCTCCACCACGGTCGAATCGACACTTGGTTGGGGAATAAAAGCGTGCGGCGGTACGCCAAAGCGCGCCCGCAGCTCATAAAAAGCCGCCAAGTAGGCGCCCAGCGGCCCGTATTCCCTGCTTCCCGGCGCCGCCAACAGCCGCGAAGCGGCTTCCTTTTGCAGCAAAAAAACCAGCGAAGCCGGCAGCGGGACGGCGGCAAAGACTTTGCGCAAAATCGGGGTCGTGATGTAATACGGGATATTGGCCGCCACATGGACGGCCGGGATCCCCCCTTGTTGCGCCGCGCGCGCCGCCAGCCAGCCGGCCAGATCAAACCGCAGAAAATCCGCCCGTTCCACCGTCACATTGTCCCGCCCCGCCAGCGCTTCGGACAACGCCGCGATCAGCTGACGGTCGATTTCGACCGCCAGCACATGCCCGGCTTTGCGCGAAAGAGGCAACGTCAGCGCCCCCAGCCCCGGGCCGATTTCCACCACCCACTCCTCCGCGGCCACCGGGCACAGCGCGGCAATGCGCGCCGCGATGGCCGGATCCACCAGAAAATTCTGCCCCAGCCTCCGGTTGGGGCGGATGGCAAAACGGTCCATCCGTGCGCGCGCGCTTTGCGCAGGGGTCGGCGACGGGGAGGACGGTTCAATCAAGGCCATGCCTCGGTGATCGGCAGATCGTCTGTGCCCACACAGGCGGACAAGATCGACAAGGTGTTTTGGAGGGAATTGTTCAGTTCCCCCGCGCTGGTATGAAACGCGGCGGGATCCGACAGCCCCGCCCGCACCGGGACCACTTGGTAATGCCGCCTCTCGCCGGTCAGCCAGCGGTTACAATACAGAGGGATGTACTCGCCGCTGACGACGGTCGTCACCCCCTGATCATCGCGGCGCAACGTCACGCGCGCGAAAATACCATCGCGATAACGGCCGTTGTGGCTGAAATCCATCGCCGACAACATGTTTCCGGTCGAGTAATACACCAGACAAGAGCGGCCGGTGACCGCGGACGAGAGCACTTCAATCCCATGAACCAGGTGGGGATGGCTGCCGATGATCACGTCCACCCCGTGGTCGGCCAACATCTGCGCCAACTCCCGCACATAAGGCGAGGGTTTGAGCCGCGCCTTGGCCAGATGTCCATATTGCGCCGCCAGCGTGGCGGCGTCCAAATCGTCGGTCCAGCTGTAATCTTCTCCCCAATGCATAAAAAGCACCACGGCCTCGGCCCCACGCGCGCGCAATTCATCCACGCGCGCGAAAAGCCGCGCCAGATCCTGCTGGTAGAGGTCGTCGCGGTACGGATTGAAGGAGTCGATCAACTCGCCCGCGCCTTCCGGCATCGGGATCGCGTTCAGCGCACGTGTACCGGTGGCGTATTCCGCGTCTGTCCCCGGCGTTTCAAACGTAAAGCCGGCAAACCCCACCCGGATGCCGTCGATCTCGACGAGGCAAAACGACTCCGCCGCGGTATGCGGCCGGGTGCCGATGGTTTCAAAACCATGGTCGCGAAACACCTGCGCCGTCCGCTGTACACCGGCCAACCCCGTATCGATCGTGTGGTTGTTGGCGGTCAGCATCATGCGGAAACCCGCCTGCCACAGCGCCGGCACGATTTCATCGGGGGCGCAGAATCGCGGGTACCCGCGATACGGCGGGCCGCCCAGGGTCCCCTCGAAATCCGCCGCCGCGTAGCCGTCGTCCAGCATGCCGTCGAGGTATGCGAAGCATTCCGAATAATCGTATAACCCGTCCGCATCCGGCGGATAGTTGAAAAAGGTATCGTGGAGCAGCACTTCACCCGCCGCGTAGATCACAGCTTCCGCCGGCGGCGGCAACGTCGGTGTCGGTGAAGCCATCGGCGTGGGGGTCGACGAGGGCGGGCCCGTCGTCACACCGGCGCTGGAGGGCGTTGTCGGCGGCGTCCACAACGC
>CAYZME010000054.1:7094-13135 GCA_964479435.1 uncultured Oscillospiraceae bacterium | reverse complement strand
GGTAGATCGGCGGCCCGCTGCAGAATATGGGTACCCGTGTTGGCGATCCGGCCATACACCGACACGTACGTATCGTCGGCGCGGGTGAGGATGACCGTGGCGCCCATCTGTTCGAGAAAGGTGCGGGTTTGCAAGGTGATGGGCAGGTTGATCGATTTTTCGTACGTATCGTCGGCGGCGATCGCGCCCGGGTCTTTGCCGCCGTGGCCGGCATCCAGAAGCACGGTCATCCCCGCCAGCGGTGTCGCCGACCCCGCCCCGGCGCGTCGCGCCTGGTATAGAACCGGCACCGATGACTGGGCCGGCCAGCGTTCAAAGCTGGGTGACGGGGCGATGCTGCCGGCCGTCGCTTGCGTCGGCGGAATGTGCGGCGCGGTGGGCGTCGGTGTGTCCGCGGGTGGAGCGGTTGGGGTCGCCTCGGGCTCCGTGGCGGGTTGGGTGTCGGTTGTGCCGCTGTCCGTGGTCGGGATGGGGGTGGGAGTGTTGGTGCGCGAGGTGCTGCCTGCCGTCGGAGTCGGCCGCGCCGGGGTGGTCGGGAGGGTCGTGGCTCGGGTGCCGCATCCGGCCGCACCCAGCAGGATGCCTCCCAGTAAAATGGCCGCCACGAGGCGCAGGGTCCGCTTGCCGCAAGCTGTAGATAAGACGTTCAAAGCCAACCTCCGCTTCATCCGCCGACCGGATGGATGGGTTTTCGCACCGTCAGCGGGCACAATAGTAGGAGTATACCGCATCGGCAATGGCCTCGCCAATGCGCTGTTGCGACCCTGTATCAGCCAGTACCGCCCGGTCCCCGTCGTTGGTCAAAAACCCCAGCTCGAGCATGGCGCTGGCCAGGTTTTGTTCGCGCAAAATGGCGAAATCCTGATCGACCAGCGGCGCCGACGTGCCATCGCCCAAAGCCGGGACCGCGGCGGCAATCGCGTCATAAAGCAAAGAGGCCAAGCGCAACCGGCCGGCGTCATCGTAAAACTGGTAGGACGGCTGCCACTGGTCGCAGGGCAATGAATGGCACTCGATCCGCTCGTCGTGCCGCACCACCTCGCCGGATGTGTAATAAACCTGCAAGCCGCGCGCTTCCGGATAGTACTCCGTCGCGTTGCAATGGATAGATACCAACAACCAGTCGGGGTATTGGCGCTGCAGATCCATCACGTACTTGAGGTCGGCAGACGTCCCGGAACCGCCCATGACGCCGCCAAACAGATCTTCGTTGGCCGCGATGATCGGGTCCAGTAAAGGTAGCAGACGGTCGATCGGCGCGCTGCCCAGCCGGGCGGCGCGAACCTGCTGAATAAAATCGGTGAGCAACAGCTGGCCGACGCGCGCCGGGCGGCTGAAAATCGAAAGAAACGAATCGTCCTCGCGCAGCAAAATAACCTGCGCGCCCAACGCGCGCAGCGCCATTTCCGCATGCCGCGCGACCGACAAGACAACATCCTTTTCCATCACATCCTGTACCCGGTTGCCGACGGGCCAGCCGCAGCCCGAGTCGATGCCGCCGTGGCCCGGGTCCAGCACCACCGTAATCCCGCGCAGCGGTTGTTCCGCGCGGGTGCGCCCGTAGTAAGCGGCCAGGTTGACATCGCGCACGGTCTCCACCGACCCGGTCGCCGGCCAGCGTTTCATCTCGGGTTCGGCGGCGCCCGGCTCACCCAGCGGCGAAGCCGGCGTCAAGAGCAGATCCCGCTCCACCGACTCGGTCAGCGGCGAGGTCGTGCCCGCGGGGTGTTGGGTGGTCGTGGATAAAAGCGCGCCGCCGGGCGCAGTGGTCGACGCGCCCGGTCGTTCGGCTGGCTTCGCGCCGGTCAACTGGTGGGTCAAAATGACAAAAAGACTGGCCAGCAAGAGTACGCTGACCATGATCCGGGCGCGCCGCACTTCCGTCGGCCGGGGGCGCGGCTCAGCCACGGGCCTCGCGCACCACGACCTGATGTCCGGATTTGACAATACAATCCGCCGGGATCACACCCCGCACCGAACACAACGGATAGACGCTGGTGCGCCGCCCGATCACGGTGCCGGGATTGGTCACACTGTTGCTACCCACCTCGACGCCGTCGCCGAGGATGGCGCCAAATTTTCTCAGACCGGTGTCGACGCGCTCCCCGGCCAAGTCGAGGCGTACCATGGCGCGATCGGATTTGACATTGGAAGTAATCGCGCCCGCGCCCATATGCGCGCCATAACCCAGGATCGAATCGCCGACGTAATTATAATGGGGTACCTGCACCCGGTTGAACAACAAGACATTTTTCAACTCGGTCGAGTTGCCGACCACGGCGTCGCGCCCGACGAGGGCGGAACCGCGGATCAGGGCGCAATGGCGGATTTCCGCGCCGGCACAGATGATCACGGGTCCGCAGATGCTGGCGGTGGGGCCACGCGGGCTGTCCGGGCAATCCAGATCCCGTCCCCGGCCTGTTCATATTCGTCCGCCGGCAGCTGCCGGCCGATCAGCAGTAAGAATTCTTTGATCCGTGTCAACGCCTGCCAGGGATAGGTGACGGTCTCCAACAGCGGGGCGGCCAGCGTCTGCGCCAAATCCAGCAAAGCGCCGGTCCGTACGGATTCCATGCGGCTGTCCATCAGTACAAAGCCTCCGGTTGTGGGATATGTGGAATTATAGCACACGCGCTTCTCGCTCCTTGGGCGCGCGTATTGCAAACAGATTACCGATTGATCGGGCGCGCTTCTCACCCGTGATGGGCGAGGATGGCCGCAACGATCTGGTCGGCCATGCGGTCGATCTGTTCGAGGTCCTCCCCTTCCAGCATCACGCGGATGATCGGCTCGGTGCCGGAAGCCCGCACCAGAATCCGGCCGCGATGCTGCAGGTCCGCCTCCATGCGGGCACACAAATCGAGAATCTCGGGGTTGGACATCACGGCCGCTTTTTCGGAGTTGTCCACCCGCGCACTTTTGAGCACCTGCGGCAGAACCGTCATGATCTGGCGCGCGCTGCCCAGTGTCTGCTGCCGGCGGCGCAACGTGCGCAGCAGGCACAATGCGGACAGGATGCCGTCGCCGGTCGTCGCGTGCTCGTGGAGGATGATGTGCCCCGATTGCTCGCCGCCCAGGGCAAAACCGCCTGCCCGCATCGCCTCGAGAACATAGCGGTCGCCCACTTGCGTTTTTTGCAAACGGATCCCCCGCTCACGCGCGGCCAGATCCAGGCCCATATTGCTCATCACGGTGACGACCAGCGTATCCGCGGGCAACCGGCCGCGCGCGCGCAAATCGTCGGCCAGGATGGCCATGATGATGTCGCCGTCGACCGGCTCGCCCGTTTCATCGACCGCCAGCATCCGGTCGGCATCGCCATCGAAGGCGATGCCCAGCGCGCACGCGTGCTCGCGCACCGTCTCTGCCAGCCGCGCCAAATGCGTGGAGCCGCATTGGTCGTTGATGTTGACCCCGTCGGGCTGGTCGCCGATCGCCACGACCCGCGCGCCCAACGCGCGGAACAAGGGCGGCGCGATTTCGCTGGCCGCGCCGTTGGCGCAGTCCAGGGCCACGGTCAGACCGCCGAGATCGCTGCCCATCGCTTGTTCGAGATGGGCGACATAATCCGCCACAACGTCGGTGTCGCGGCGGATGCGGCCGACCCCGGCGCCCTGCGGCCGTTCCCATTCGTCGCCGCGGACGATGGCCGCGTCGATCTCGTCCTCCACGCGGTCGGGCAATTTATACCCGTCGCCGCTGAAAAACTTGATGCCGTTAAACTCAAACGAATTGTGGGACGCCGAGATCACCACGCCGGCGTCATAACCGTGCGCGTGGGTCAAATACGCGACACCGGGGGTGGGGATGACGCCGCACAAGACCGCGTCCGCGCCCGCGGCGCAAATTCCGGCGGCCAAGGCCGCTTCCAGCATCCCGCAGGAAATTCTCGTATCGGTGCCGATCAAAAAACGCGGCCGGTGATGCACCTCTCCGGCCAGTACCATCGCGCCGGCGCGCCCGAGGGCAAAAGCCAATTCCGGTGTCAGTTCCCGGTTCGCGACGCCGCGAACCCCGTCGGTGCCAAACAATCTACCCATGGATCCATTCCTTTGCTGTGAATTCGCCGAATTATACCACACGGGGATGACAGCAAGCCGGTCGGCCGGTCACCCCGCCGAGGAGGGGTAGATGTTGACGGTTTGCGTCGCCGGCTTTTTCGACACGACTTCAAAATGCATCAGGGCATCGATGTCGATATCGATGCCCATGGTACGGATGCCCGCTTCCTCGACATCCGCAAAATCAATAAACGCGCCGATATCCAGACTCGAGAGGCTGGCGAAATTCTTGAGGCGGCCGCGCACGTCGACGGTGACGGTGGCGACCGGCAATTGTGCCGACAGGCCGCGTTCTTTGAGCACCTCGACGCCGCGCAGCTCCAGCTGGACCGTAAACTCGCGCGTCTCCACCGGATTGGTGGTGGTCTGGACAAACAGCCAGACAAAGACCGCGATGGCAAAAGAAGCGATCAACAACCAACGCCGTCGCTGCTTGGGCAGACGCGGCTTCTCGAGGTCTTCTTCACGGCCCAGCTCAGCCGCTTCTGACGCTTCGGTCTGATCCTGCCGGCCGCGGCGTCCGCGGCTGATCCACGTGGAAATCACCCCGCCGGGCTTTTTTGCCGGCGCCATCAGTTTGTGCAGCAGGGTGCGCAGCGCGTCGGCGTTCTCCAACGTGAACAGCCGGCCGTCCAGCGCGACCGAAATCTCCCCGCGCTCTTCGGAAACGACGACCGCGATGGCATCGCCCATCTCACTGCCGCCCACCGCCGCCCGGTGGCGCGTGCCATAATCTTTGCGCAAATGATAATTGTCCGACAACGGCACATGGCAACGCGCGGCCTGGATGCGCCCGTCGCGTATCAAGACGGCGCCGTCGTGCAGCGGCGAGCCTTTGTAAAAAATCTGCATCAGGGCGGTCGCGCTCAGATTGCTGTCCAGTGTCACCGCGTTTTCCTGGGCCAACAGCTCGCCCAGCCGCGTCGAACGCTCGATGAGGATCAGCGCGCCGGTGTAGGTGGCGGCCATCCGCTCACAGGCGACGACGATGGCCTCGATGGTTTTACGGATCGAGGCCGCGCCGGTCTCCTCGTCCTGCCCGCCGCGCGAGGGGATGATATGCAACGTGTTGCGGCCCACCGTCTCCAGCGCGCGCCGCAGCTCGGGCTGAAAAATGACGACAAAGGCGATGGCCAGGACCGAGATGGAATTGTTGAGAATGTAACTGATGGTTTCCAGTCCCAACAGCCCGCACAGCAGGGTCAGGATCAGAATCAGCACGATCCCGCGCAACAACTGCCAGGCGCGGGTATCGGCCATCAGGCGCAGAATATAGTAGAGCACAAAAGTCGTGACCAGGATATCGACCACGTTGAGGATGATATCCAGGGGGCCGCCAAAGAAAACGATGCCACTCGAGAGGCTGCTGAACAACTGGGTGAAAAAATCGCCCAAGTTGCTGAAAACGTCGCTCATCACCATTTGTACGTCTCCGCGTTTTTAGTTCGTCAAATTCTCCAATACGTCGCGTTCCAGGCGCTCGGGGTCGAGAATATGAATGGTCCGGCCGCTGACGCGGATCAGGTTGTCTCTTTCCATGTTGATCAGTTCGCGCGAAAACGAGGGGCGCGGCATCGCCAACAGGCGCGAGACCACCTCTTTGGATGCCGGCAGGCGCACCTGGATCGATTCGGGCGCCCGCCTGAGGCCGGCGCGCGCGGGCGGTTGCTGACGCCGTGCTTCCGCGTCCAGGTCCAGCAGGTAATAGGCGATCTTTTGCCGCAGGCTCTTTTGTGACAACAAGGAGATGCGTTTGTGCTGCTGGCGAATCCGGTCGGACAAGACCTGAATGAAATTCATTTCGACGCCCTGGCTGGCTTGTATCATCTGCTTGAGCAGATCATTGGCCAACACGATCACCTTGCTGTTGGAGACCGCTTCGATGGTCGTCGGGCTGATATGGTCGGTGCCGAACACGAGATCCGAGCCGATGATGTCGCCCGGGCCCACCTTCGCGCCGTCGCCGACCGTCGGCTTGAA
>CAYZME010000054.1:629-7084 GCA_964479435.1 uncultured Oscillospiraceae bacterium | reverse complement strand
AGCGTAAAGGCCTCGCCCGAGCCGGTATAGCGCTGCATCGCCAGCTGGCCTTCGACCACGATGCCCACATACCCGCACACATCGCCCTCATGGATCAGGACTTCCCCTTTCCACACCAGGCGAATGGACGTCATCAAACAGAAAGGCTCGAAAAAATCGTGGTTGAGGCCACGAAATAAAGCCGTATTGGCCAGTTCTTCACAAACTTTACGCATGCAATCTCCCCTCATCGAACATACTGTCGCGGCACCGCGGCTCGCGCACGCCACGACCGGCGCGCATCCTTCGCATCGCCATCCTCTTCAAAATTATACGATATTCGCGGCGATTGTGACAGGTGTTACAAAAATTGACGCATGCGGCCCATGGGCAGACAACGCGGGCGCTAAAACCCGTGTTGCGCTTTCATTTGCTCCGCGTGGCGGTAATGATCGCCATCGCGCAGCGCGGCGGCGGCGGCGAGATCCAGGACGACGGTCGTGCAGCCGGCGTGCAGCTGGATCGCCGACGCGGTGATCTGCGACGTGATCGGCCCTTCCAGCGCCGCGGCCAGCATCGCCGCTTTTTTGGCACCGCTGACGATCATCAGGATGTTGCGGGCGTCGAGGATGGTCCCGACCCCCATCGTGATGGCGAAATGCGGCATTTCCTCGCGCGCGATGCCGGCTTTGCGGTAGAACGCTGCATAGTTGTCGTCTAGGGTTTGTCGGGCCAGCACCTGGACATGGGTGCGGGAAGCCAGCGATGTGCCCGGCTCGTTGAAGCCCCAGTGCCCGTCGCCCCCCATGCCCAGCAGCTGCAGATCGATGCCGCCCGCGCGCCGGATTTCCGCTTCGTAGCGGTGACAAAGCGCGACCGGGTCGCCGACTCTGCCGTCGGGGACGTGCGTATTGCCGGGCGAGATGTTGATCAGCGAAAACAGCTCCTCGCGCATAAAACGGGCGTAGCTCTGGTCCATTTCGTAAGGTTTGGCTAAGTCGATGCCGACTCCCAGATACTCATCGAGGTTGAAGGTGCGGACGCGTGAAAAATCCAATCCTTCTTCTTTGCACATCCGGCCCAGCTCGCGATAGGTCCCGATGGGGGTCGCCCCGGTGGCCAGCACACAGTCGGGTTTGGCGCGAACCAGATCGGCGATCATCCGGGCAGCGTACCGGCTCATTTGGTCGTAATCGTCGCGGATGATAATATCCATGCGTACACCTCCTTGTTTCATTGGCGGCCGGAGGCGGATGAGCCCGTACCGGCGCGCTCACACACAAGATTATACAGCCTGCCGGGGCGTGTTTTTATTACATTTTATCGCGATGTGGATGCGTAAGTGCGGCGCTTCGCGGTGTCGCGGACCGCTCAGGCACCACCCGGTTTGCGCCCGATGAGGATGTCGCGTTTGATCGCCTGGTCGACGCGGTGCTCGAGATGGCCGTACGGGGATCCGCCGAGCACGATCAGACCGGCGTCTTCAAACAGCCGCTCCATTTGTTCGCGGGGCAAGACAAAGGTATTCCACGCCAGCGCGACGGTGCCGCCGGGGCGCAGGCAGGGCAGCCAGGCGGGCAGGCAATCCGCGACCAGGGGGGCTGGATTGCGGCTGGGCTGGCGCGCGGGGTGGCGCGTGGTATGCCGCGCGCCATGGCCATGGTGCACGCCGTACGGCAGGTCTCCCACAATCACATGGAAACGTTCTTTGCGAAACAAGGCGCCGGCATGTTTGGCATCGCCGCAGATGAATTCACAGGTGAGCGGCGCCGACGCGTTCGACGCGCCTTTGGGCGCGCCGATCGAAAAGATCGTTTGCTCCGCCCGGAAGGAACGGTCGGGCCCGCTGATCCGGTGATGCTCGACGCGGTGTTTGTATTTTCCCAACTCCAGATACTTGCGCAGGAACGCAACGCCGTCCTGTACCGCTTCGGGCACAATCTCGACACCCGCGACGTTATGGCCGGCGACCAGCCCTTCAAAAAGCGTGGTCCCCCTGCCCGCCACCGGGTCCAGGATTTGCAGGCCTTCGCGGCTGGCGCAATCCGCCGCCTGCACCGCCAGATTGAGCAGCAGGCGCGTAAAGGCGGGATTGGTCTTGCCGGCGTATTTATGCATCGTCACCAGCGTATTGCTGAACAACGGGTCCCCGGTGACGGGCAGTGGCCGCAGCCAGGCACCCTCGGCGCGTTCCGCGTATTCAAAGATCCCGAAGACAAACGACATCCGCCACAGATGGCGGATATGGGAAGCGAACAAAGGCGCCTCCGTGTGAAAAGTGACATACGGGTTTCCCGCGATTTCTTTGAGCTCTACCGACGACAGGGTGACGTCCAGCCCGGCCGTCATCGCTTCCATCTCCGCCAGCAGCAACGGGCGGGCCTGCTCATACGAGATGCTCTCGTGCGCCGGATGGATCAGAATGGCGTATGCCGACATGCGTTTTCCTCGTTTCAGTCTAAATGATCGACCGCCGCGCGCTCGATCGCCAATCCGCGGGTATAGCGTTTCATAAAGAGGTCAAAGCCCTCCAGATCGCGCGCGGCCGGCGCGATCGTCGTGCTTTGCTGGCCGGCAAAGACCCGGGTCTGCAGATAAGAGGCCAGCGACTCGCCGTGGTCTCGCCACAGGCGATAGGCCGCCAACAGCGCGATCCCCCACGCGCCGCCTTCGCCGGCGGTCGCCATCACCGAAACCGGCACGCGGACGGCCGCCGCCATGACCCGTTGCCCGACTTCATGGGTTTTGAAAAACCCGCCGTGGCCATGAATCTCATCGACGCGCACCGCTTCCCCGTCTTGCAGAATCTCCAGCCCGGTGCGCAAAGCCCCCAGAGCGGCAAACAGCTGGGTGCGCATGAAGTTGGCGAGCGTAAACCGCGCGGCCGGTCCGCGCGCGAACAACGGCCGCCCCTGGGCAAAATGCGTGATGTGTTCACCGGAAACATAGCCATATGACAGCAAGCCACCGCCGTCGGCGTCCGCGGTCAGCGCCAGGCCGAGCAGCGTATCGTAGAGCTTGCTTTTGGGTACTTCGGCGCCGAGCGCCTGTAGCGCTTCGGCGAACAGGCCGATCCAGGCATCGTAATCCGAAGTGCAATTGTTGGAGTGCACCATCGCCACCGGTTTGCCGTCGGGTGTGGTGACCCGATCGATCTCGGCATACGCGCGCGAGAGGGGTTTTTCCAGGACGATCATCGCGAATACCGACGTGCCGGCCGAAACGTTGCCGGTGCGGGGCGCCACGCTGTTGGTGGCGACCATACCGGTGCCCGCGTCGCCTTCCGGCGGGCAAAACGGCACGCCCGGCCGCAGGTGCCCCGCGGCATCCAGAAGCCGGGCGCCCGGCTCGCTCAGGTAGCCGGCCGGCTCGCCCGCGGCGCGTATTTCGGGTAGCAACGCGGACAGGCGCCAGGGCAAGTGACGATCCTGGACCAGCGTGTCAAACGTCCGCAGCATGCGCGGGTCGTATCGCAAGGTGTCGGCGTCGATGGGGAACACGCCCGACGCCTCGCCGGTGCCCAGCACGTTTTCGCCGGTCAGACAGCGGTGCACATACCCGGCCAGGGTCGTCAGCGAGGCGATACGCGGCACGTGTTCTTCGCGATCGAGAATGGCTTGATATAAATGCGCGACGCTCCAGCGCTGCGGGATCGGGAAAGCAAAGGCCTGCGAGAGCGCCGTGGCGGCCTCGCCGGTGGTCGTGTTGCGCCAGGTGCGGAACGGGGTCAACAGCCGGCCGTCGGCGTCAAACGGCAAATAGCCGTGCATCATGCCGCTGCAGCCGATGGCGCCCACCGTGTGAATCTCCACCCCGTAAGCGGCCTTTGCCGCGCGCGCCATCGCGGCGTAGCTGTCCTGAATCCCCGCCCAAATGGCCTCCAGCGAGTAGGTCCAGTACCCGTCGGCGAACTGATTCTCCCAATCGTGGGCGCCGGTCGCCAGTGGGCGGTGGTCGGGCCCGATCAGGACCGTCTTGATGCGGGTCGAGCCCAACTCGATACCGAGGGTGGTTTGTCCCGCCGCGATCGCCGCGCGGATCTCGATCTGTTCCATGGCTGCCAGCTCCTCATCCCCAAGCCTGTCCGGTCGCCGCGCCATCCCGGATCAGGTGACCCTGCAACGGCGGCCGTGGCGGCAGGTGTGCATGCTTTTGTCCATTTTACACATCCTTGGACCGCCAGGGAAGGAATGGGAGCAAAATCCGCCGGTCGCGCGCGCTAGACCTCGAAGCGGTTGTACGACGGGTAGCAATCGAGGCAGACGTGTTGACCGTCCAGCACGCGCAGCCAGTTGGCGCCCGTTTGCTCGCCACAGCTCGCGCACGCGGACGAGGCAAACAGCCGCGCCGGCTCCGGCAGCCCAATGGTCGCGGCTTTGACGTCAAACATCTCTTGCGGCTGGCAACCCTGGTAGTACGCGTACGACTCCTCGCGGGTCATTTCACGCGGTCTGGGCTTGAGCACCAGGCGCACCGATTTACCCGAGGCGCGGTCGTAAAAAGAGAACGCCTGCTTGCCGCGCATGTGAAACAGCAAATTGCCTTTGCCGACCGAGCAGCCCAGGATCACCTGGATCGCGTCAACGCCGCAGGCGTCGTTCTCGCTGATGCAAACCACTTTTTCGTCGGGTGAAAAATCCAGCCCCAACAGCTCAATCGCGTACAAGGAAGCCTTGTAGCCGATCGTCAGGCCGCCGCAGACATGGCCGTGGAAGGCCGCGCACTGGTCCCAGAGTTTTTTGTCTTTGTCCATTTTGTCCTCCTATTGAATCGATACGATCACTTTGTGGTTTTCGTGTTCGACAATCGCCGTGCGCAGGTCGTACACCGCTTCGATGGTCTGCGGCGTGACGGTCTCGATGCCGCCACAGGCGTACGCTTGCCCGTCCTTGAGAAACAGGAATTGATCACAATAACGCACGGCTAGGTTGAGGTCATGCATGACGATGGCGACGCCCATGTGATGCTCCCGGGCCAGGTTTCTGACATGGCGGAGCATTTCGTGCTGGTTTTTGGGGTCGAGGTTGCTGGTCGGCTCGTCCAGCAGCAAAAACAACGGCTGCTGCGCCATCGCGCGGGCGAGCACGACCTTTTGCAATTCGCCGCCCGACAGCTCGTCGAGGTAGCGCGCCTGGTACGCCTCGAGCCCGAAACGGGCGATGATGGCGGCGGCGATCTGCCGGTCCTGTTCCCCCACATCCCACTGGATATACGGTTTGCGCCCCAGCAGGACAGCGTCAAAAACCATCATGTGCGTGCCGGTCGTACTTTGCGGCACATAGGCGATGTGCCGCGCCATCTCCCGCCTGGGCAGCGCGTACATCTCTTGGCCATTCACCACGACCGAGCCGCTGTGCGCGCGGTGGATGCGGTTGATACATTTGAGCAAGGTGCTTTTGCCCACGCCGTTGTTGCCGAGGATGGCCAGACACTCGCCGGGAGCCAGCGCGAACCCCACGCGATCGAGGACCACCCGCCCGGTGCCGTCGTAGGCAAAAGAAATATCACGGACCCGGATCATCCTCGATCCCCTCCTTTGAGCAGCAAGAGCAAAAACACCGGCGCGCCGAGAAACGCCGTGATCGCGCCCACCGGCAGGATGACCGGCGCGATGATCAGGCGCCCGAACGTGTCAGCCGCCAGCAGAACCAGGGCGCCGGCCACGGCCGAGCCGGGGATGAGAAAGCGGTAATCGTCGCCGACAAAGCGGCGCATCATGTGGGGCGCGACCAACCCGACAAAACTGATGATGCCGGCAAACGCCACCGCGACCGCCGCGGCAAAGGAGCAGATCGCCATGCTCAGCAACATCACCGCCCGCGCGTTGACGCCCAGGCTTTTGGCCGTATCGGCGCCGACCCGCATCGCGTTGTAATTCCAGCGGTTGAGCAAAAAGTAAACCATCGCCACGCCAAAAATGATCGCCAGCACGGCGATCTCCCGCCAGCCGACCGCGCCGAGATTGCCAAAAGTCCAAAAGACGACGGCGCTCAGCTTGGTCTCGTCGGCAAAGTATTGCAGCAGCGTGCTGCCGCCGGTAAAAAGCGAACTCAAGGCCACCCCCGCGAGCACCAGCCCGGTCGGGCCGAGGCTGCGCCGTAACTGTGAGAGCAGCAGCACCACCGCCGTCGACAGTGAGCCAAAGAGGAAGGCGCACAAGGTCACAATGTAAGGGTTGTTGACGGCGATGGCGACGTGGGTCGAGCCACTGTTGACCACCCCGCCGCCAAAGACGATGATGCCGATCGCGGCGCCAAACGCCGCCCCCTGCGAGACCCCGAGTGTCGAGGCCGAAGCCAGCGGGTTTTGCAACACACACTGCATCACCGCCCCCGAGACCGCCAGCAGCGCGCCGATCAGCGTCGCCGCCGCGACACGCGGCAGGCGGATGTTGAGGATGACGGTTTCGGAGGCCGCCTGCCCCCGGCCCAAGATCGTGCGCACGATCTCGTCGACGCCGACGATGGAGGACGATA
>CAYZME010000054.1:0-619 GCA_964479435.1 uncultured Oscillospiraceae bacterium | reverse complement strand
CGTACAGCGCCGCCAGCAGCGTCAAAGCCGCCGCCACCACCAGCGTCAGACGCTTTTTGCCGATCCGGGCATCATACGCGGACAACGCCGTCCGTTGCGCTGTCTTCATCGACCGCCCTCAAAATCGATTGGCCCATAACTGGCGCCATAATCGTCGAGAACGGAGAGATAGTCCTCTTCGCCGAGGAAGAACTGACAGATCTCGTTGGCCTTGGCGCGTACGTCGAGGTCAGAAAACACGTGCGGATACAGAACCGAGCCGACAAAATAGCTGTTGGCCAGGGAAATTTCCAGGTTGGCGTAATAGCTTGTCGAACTGGGGTATTGATAGATGCGCCCGTTGTTGTACGCCGCAAGGTGCGCGTAAAAATCCGGGTTGGCGGCGACGTCCTGTTTGACCAATTCGACCCCGCCGAAATCGCAGAAAATATATTCGGCGTCCCAGGCCAGAATCTGTTCTTTGTCGACCTCGACCGCCGTCGAGTTGTCGGCGGTGGTGCTTTGTTCGGCGACATTGATCGCGTGCACTGCCGCGAACACCTGATCCTGGATGCGCACGCCTTCGATCCCGTGTGCCCCCTTGAACGTCGCGGCCGCCGACAGCGCCGTCGGTTTGTCC
>CAYZME010000053.1:0-13288 GCA_964479435.1 uncultured Oscillospiraceae bacterium | reverse complement strand
TGTCAAGGAATACTGGGGCGAAGGTTCCACCCGCGCCCGCAACTGGCAGCGCTACACCGAAACCGCCAACGGCGGCGGCCTGGCGTTCGAGGAAGGCGTGGACTCCTATGTCCCTTACGCCGGCACGCTCAAAGACAACCTCGAGAGCTCGATGGCCAAGGTGCGCGCCACCATGTGCTCATGCGGATCGCTGACGATCGGCGAGCTGCAGAGCAAAGCGCGGCTGGTGCGGGTCTCCTCGACCAGCATCGTCGAAGGCGGCGCCCACGACGTCATCACCAAGGAGAGCGAAATCCGCTCCTGATCGCCCCGGCGCGCGAGTCGGGTACCCGCCCGGTATCCATCCGGGAGGTATGGAAATCCGTGCGAAAATGCGTATAATGCCTATATTAGAGAACGTGGAAGCAGGGGGGAGTCCAGGCATGGCAGAACAGAAATTGTACGAAATGACCGTCGAGGGCGTGCGCAAGCTGCAGGAAGAGCTGGAGCTGCGCAAATTCGACCGGCGCGATGAGATTGCCGAACGCATCCGTCAGGCCCGTTCTTTTGGCGACCTGTCGGAAAATTCCGAATACGACGACGCCAAAAACGCGCAAGCGGAGAACGAGGCGCGCATCATCGAGTTGGAATCGGTCCTCAAAAACACCAAAGTCATCGAGGAAGACGAGATCAGCAAAACCCGCGTCACCGTGGGTTCGATCGTCACCTTGCGCAGTGAGGAATTTGACGACGAAGAGACCTACACCGTGGTCGGCCCCAAAGAGGAAGACATCCTCAACGCCCGCCTCTCCAGCGAATCGCCGGTCGGCAGCGCGATCATCGGCAAACGCAAAGGCGCCGTCGTCCAGGTAAAAACACCGATGGGCACGATGAAGTACAAGGTCGTCAAAATCGCCAAACCCTCGTAACACAGACCGTGCCGCACGGCGCTGCAGACGCTGTTCCAGACCGCCGCGGCCGGAAGTGACGGCAGCGGCGGTTTCGTTTCTCCCCGCGGCCGGCCAGCAGATCATCCGGGGGCACACGAAAGGCCCCCTTGTAAACGGAAAGGCGGAGCACCCGGCATGACAGAGCACAACCCCCACACCCCCGACCCCCACGCCGCGGCGGTAGATATGCATGAGCAGATGCAGATCCGCGCCGGCAAACTGCGCGAGCTGGTGGCCGGCGGCCAGGACCCTTTCGCGCAGGTGGTCTACGAGACCACCTGCCACACCAGCCAGATCGTCGCGGAGTTCGAGCGAATGGACGGGCAGGCAGTGCGGCTGGCCGGCAGGCTGATGAGCAAGCGCGGGATGGGCAAGGTGAGTTTTTGCGACTTGCAGGACCGCGCGGGCCGGATCCAGCTGTTTGTGCGCATCGACGAGCTGGGCGAGCAGGACTATGCCGCCTGGCAAAAGCTCGACATCGGCGACCTGGTTGGGGTCGCCGGCGCCGTGTTCCGCACCCGGCGCGGCGAGATCTCGGTCAAGGTTGCCGCCTATACGCTGTTGGCCAAGGCCTTGCGGCCGTTGCCGGAAAAATGGCATGGGCTGCGCGACACCCGCTACCGCCAGCGCTATCTCGACCTGATCACCAACCCGGCGTCGCGGCAGACGTTTGAGCGGCGCAGCGGCGTCATCCGCGCCCTGCGCGCCGAGCTGGATGAGCTGGGCTTTCTCGAAGTCGAGACGCCG
Organism: uncultured Oscillospiraceae bacterium; assembly: GCA_964479435.1. Classification (GTDB taxonomy): domain Bacteria; phylum Bacillota; class Clostridia; order Saccharofermentanales; family UBA5734; genus JAAYKS01. Next base: position 11,612 of record CAYZME010000053.1, on the reverse strand, counting down.
TTGCTCAACGTCATCCCCGGCGGCGCGGCGGCCCGGCCCTTTATCACCCACGACAACGCGCTGGACATCGATTTGTACATGCGCATCTCGCCCGAGCTGTTCCTCAAGCGCCTGCTGGTCGGCGGTCTGGAGCGCGTCTACGAGATCGGCCGCAATTTCCGCAACGAGGGGCTGTCGATCAAGCACAATCCCGAGTTCACCATGCTGGAGCTCTACCAGGCATATACCGACTACCACGGCATGATGGCGATCACCGAGCGCTTGCTCTCGCGCTGCGCCCTGGCGACCCTCGGCACCTGCGACGTCGTGTACCAGGGGCGGGAGATCAGCCTGGCGCCGCCCTTTGCCCGCCTGACAATGACCCAGGCCGTGTTACAACACACCGGCGTCGATTTTGACGCCCTCGCCGACAACGCCCAGGCGCGGCAAGTGGCGCGCGAACGCGGCCTGGAGGAACAAGCCGCCGGCTTGAACAAGGGCGAGATCCTCAACCTGTTTTTTGAAACCTTTGTCGAGGAACACTTGCTCCAGCCCACCTTTATCTGTGATTACCCGATCGAGATCTCACCGCTGACCAAACGCAAGGCCGGGCGCCCGGATCTGGTCGAGCGCTTTGAGCTCTTTATCGACGGCCGCGAATTTGGCAACGCCTATACCGAACTCAACGACCCGCTCGACCAGCGGGGGCGTTTTGCCGACCAGATGCGGCGCCGCGAGGCCGGCGACGAGGAAGCCAACTTGTTTGACGAGGACTATTGTGTGGCGCTGGAGTACGGCATGCCGCCGGCTGGCGGTCTGGGGATCGGCATCGATCGCCTGGTGATGCTGCTGACCGACGCCTATTCGATTCGCGATGTCCTGCTGTTCCCGACGATGAAGCCGTTGCGGGACGAGCGGGTCGCGGCCGTGGAGGAAGACGCGGATGACACGTGAGGAAGCACTGCGGGTTTTGGGGCTGGGCGAGGGGGCCACGGAGTATGAGATCGAGCGCCGCTTTACGGTGCTGGTCCGCCGCGCGCGCACCGAGGCGCCCGACGCGGCGCGTGACACGAGCCTCAACGAGGCCTTTAACCTCCTGACCGGGCGCGATCCCGCGACGCGTGACAGCCTGATCCCGGAGAAAATGCGCAAAAAGGTCGCCGGCCGCACGTTGTATGAATGGGCCAACCTCTGGCATTACGGGCGGTGGACGCTGCTGGGGATTCTGGTGGTGGTGGGCATCCTCGGCGGCATCGTCTACTCGATCGTCACCGCCGAGAAGCAGGATTTCCAAGTGGCCGTGGTCGGGGAGTTCGCCCTACTGGACAAGGACCGCCACGCCGAAACGTTCCCGCTCTACCAGTTCTCCCGCGACGCCGCCGGGGCGGTCAAACCGCTGTTGGAATTTTTGCCGCTCAAGGAGCGCGACGAGAACGAGATGGACATTGCCGTCCGCATGCAGATGTCGATCATCCTCTCGGGCGTCAACCCCGTGGATTTGTTTATCACCAACGACTACGCTTTCCACTATTACCGGCACAGCGGCCTGTTCGCGCCGCTGGAGCCCTTGTATGAGCGCTTGCGCCAGCAGATCGACCCCGCGCTGTTCGCCCAGATCGAGCCGCTGTACGGCACGGTCGAGGACGGCGACGGCAACCCCGTCGAAGGCCCGTATCTGATGGGGCTGGATTTTACCGGCACCTGGCTGGTCGAGGGGCTGGGGATCAACAGCGAGCGCAACATCGTCTGCGTGGGCTCGGTGGGCAAATATACCGACAAAGCCGAGCGGCTGATCCTGGCGATGTGCGAGCAGGCGGAGATGCTGGCGGCGCGCGGCCACACCTTACATGAACAATTGCAGGAAGAATACAACGCCGAGGCGACGGTGACACCGACCGCCGTGGCAGCGCGCTAAAAAGCCGCCGTCATTCCTCGTAGGGCAGGGAGACCGCCGCGTATAGCGCGGCGGTTTCTAGTTCGGTCAGCAGGCGGAACGCTCCCGGCTCCAGATCCGGGTTGAGCGCCAGCGGTCCGACGCGGGTGCGCGTGAGCGCGAGCACATTCCGGCCAGTGGCGCGGATCATGCGCTTGACCTGGTGGTAGCGGCCTTCGCGGATCACCAGCCGCGCGCGGTCGTCGGCCAACGGCGTCAGCGTGGCCGGGCGGCAGCGGGTGCCGTCGTCGAGGGTGATCCCCTCGGCAAAGCGGCGCACATCCGCCGCTGTCAGCCGCGAGCCGTCGTGGTGGAGATCGTAGGTTTTGTCCACCGCCCATTTGGGGCTGGCCAGGCGGTGCGCCAGAACGCCGTCGCCGGTCAGCAGCAGCAGACCGGTGACATCGCGGTCCAGTCGCCCCACCGGCGCGACGCGGCCGCGGATTACCGCCGGCAACAGCTGGGCGATGGTCGGCAGGCGCGCGTCGCGCATCGCCGTCACCACCCCGGCCGGCTTGTGCAGCATCGCGTGCAGGCAGCGCCGCAGGACCACGGGCGCGCCGTCGAGCGTCACCGGCGGCAGATCCCGTTCCGGCAGCGGGGTCGCCGGGTCGCGGACCGCCGTGCCCGCCACACCGACGCGGCCGGCGCGGATCCATTTGCGCACCTGGGAACGCGAGCCCAGTCCCGATTCGGAGAGATATCGATCCAGTCTCATGCCGCGATTATAACGCGCGCCCGGCGCTGTGTCATTGCGCTCCCAATCCATCGTTTGCGCGGTGATTGTGATAAAATTAATGCAGACGCTGCGTCTGCGGTGTCTTCTATTGAAAAGAGGGGATTATGGCTGCATTCGTATTAAATTTAGAAGAGGGCATGCCCAAAGCCGAAGCCGCGGTCTTCAAACTGAAGCTGCAACTGGCGACATTGCGCCGCACCGGCATCAAGTCGGTCAAGGTCATCCACGGCTATGGTTCGTCCGGCACCGGCGGCTCCATCCGCACCGCCGTGCGGCACTATTTGCGCGCCGCGCAGCGGGAGAACCGGATCCGCGATTTCTGTCCCGGCGAATACTTTTCCCCTTTTGAAAAATCCGGCCGCACCATGATCGACCTCGACCCCTCTTTGCGCAACGACGCCGATTGGGGCCGGCAGAACGACGGGATCACGATCGTCATCCTGTGACGGCGGCCGCCACGGCGCCGCGCGGGAACCACCACAAAGGAGAAGCGATTCTATGGCAGGAGACAACACCAAACTGTATTCCATTCTCGCTTACATCGGCCCGCTGTTTCTGGTCGGCCTGCTGGCTGACAAAGACAACCCCCACGTCAAGTTCCACGTCAATCAGGGCCTGGTGCTGTTCCTGGCCTGGATCGTGGTGCTGGTCGCCTGGGGCATTCTGGTCGTGCTGCCGCTGGGCAGCCTGATCCCCGGGCTGGTCCGCTGGCTGGGCGGACTGGCGTACCTGGTGCTGGCGGTTCTGGGCATCCTCAACGCCAACAACGGCGTGGAAAAAGAGCTGCCCCTGATCGGCCATCTCAAGCTCATCAAATAAGACACCGGGAGCACACATGTCGGAGATCCGCGCTTGGGATGAATTTGTGTCCGCCTGTGAGAACTGCACCGCCTGCCCGCTGGCCGCGACCCGCGACCGCGTGGTCGTCTGGCGGGGCGCGGTGCCGGCGCCGCTGATGCTGATCGGCGAGGGGCCGGGCGCGGAGGAGGACCGACGGGGCATCCCCTTTGTCGGCGCCGCCGGGCGCCTGCTGGATACGGCGCTCGACGCCCTGGGGCTGACCGGGGATTTGTACCACATCGGCAACATCGTCAAATGCCGGCCGCCGGGCAACCGGGCGCCGACCGAGGACGAGTCGCGCGCCTGCCGGCCGCTGCTGGCCACGCAGTTCCGCTTTGTCCGCCCGCGCGTCATCGTGCTGCTGGGCGCCACGGCTTACCGCAACTTCACGGGGCTGACCGACGGCATCACCAAAGTGCGCGGCCAATGGATCGAGAAAAACGGCTACCTGATCTTGCCCACGTTGCACCCGGCCTACATCCTGCGCAACGGGCGCGCCAAGATCGATTTGTGGGACGACCTGGCGCAGGCGCGCGCCAAACTGGTCGAACTGGGGCTGGCGGCGCCTCTGGGTGATTAGCCCTTCGGACTCATAAGGCAAAGGCGATTTTGGTTTGACAGGGCGGCGGCGGCAAAGATATAATCGTCATGGGCTGCGGACGTCCCCACACGCGGGGGGCGTCCGTTTTTTATGCGAAAATCAGGCAGGGAACCGGCGCCGCAGCTGGAGAAAGGAACCCCAACCATGGCAAAATACATCTTTGTCACGGGAGGCGTGGTATCGGGCCTCGGCAAGGGCATCACCGCCGCTTCGCTCGGGCGGTTGCTCAAAGCGCGCGGCTTTCGGGTGACCATGCAGAAACTGGATCCCTATCTCAACGTCGACCCGGGCACCATGAATCCCTATCAGCACGGCGAGGTGTTCGTCACCGAAGACGGCGCCGAGACCGACCTGGATCTGGGGCACTATGAGCGCTTCATCGACGAGAATCTGTCGCGCAACAGCAACGTCACATCGGGGCAGATTTACTGGGACGTGATCCAGAAAGAACGCCGCGGCATGTACAACGGCGGCACCGCGCAGGTCATCCCGCACGTGACCAACGAGATCAAGAACCGCATCCTCGCCGGCAAAGACGGGTATGACGTCGCGATCATCGAGATCGGCGGCACGGTCGGCGACATCGAGGGCCTGCCGTTTCTGGAAGCGGCGCGCCAGTTTTCCATCGACCATGGCCGAGAGAACTGCCTGTTCATCCACGTGACCCTGGTCCCATACCTGCGGGCTTCCCGTGAGCTCAAGACCAAGCCGACCCAGCACAGTGTCAAGGATCTGCTGAGTCTGGGCATCCAGCCGGACATCCTCGTCTGCCGGACCGAAGAACCGCTGGATCGCAACACCAAAGACAAAATCGCTTTGTTCTGCAATGTCCCCAAGGGCTGCGTGATCGAAAACACCGATATGCGTGTATTATATGAAATTCCGCTGGAACTGGAGCGGGAAGGGCTGGCCCGTATCGTCTGCCGCCGTCTGTCGCTGGTGTGCGGCGAACCCGATCTGGCCGCGTGGGAGCGGATGGTCGACGGCATCGCCAATCCCGAGTTCCAGGTCGACATCGGCGTGGTCGGCAAATACGCCGAGTTGCGCGACTCCTATTTGAGCATCGCCGAGGCGCTGGAGCACGGCGGCGCCGCCAACCGCGCGCGCGTCCACATCCGCTGGATCAACGCCGACGAAGTCACGCCGCGCAACGTCGCCGGCCTGATGGACGGGCTGGACGGCATGCTGATCCCCGGCGGTTTTGGCACGCGCGGGATCGAAGGCAAGATCGCCGCCGCGCGTTATGCCCGCGAACGGCAAATCCCTTACTTCGGCATCTGTCTGGGCCTGCAGGTGGCGGTCATCGATTTGGCCCGCAACCTCCTCGGCCGCGCCGACGCCAACAGTGTCGAGTTTGACCCCGAGACCGCCGACCCCGTGATCGGCCCGCAACCGGGGGAACCCGCCGCGGCCGCGGCGGCGGAAGTGACCGAGTCGGTCAGCAGCGGCATGCGCCTGGGCCGGTACCCGTGTGTGTTGGCACCCGGATCGCGGGTGCGCGCGGCTTATGGCACGGATACGGTCTGGGAACGCCACCGCCACCGCTATGAATTCAACAACGCCTACCGTGAGGCGCTGGCCGGCGCCGGCATGCGGGTGACCGGCGCGTCTCCCGACGACACCGTGGTCGAGATCATCGAGCTGACAGACCACCCCTGGTTTGTCGCCTGCCAATTCCACCCGGAATTCAAATCGCGCCCCAACCGCCCGCACCCGTTGTTCGCGGATTTCGTCCGCGCCAGTTTGGCGCGTCGGCTGGGCAAATGAACCCGCGTCTGACACGCCGGCTGGCGTGGCTGCCCTTGCTTTTGGTACTGCTGTGGCTCGCCCCCGGTCCGGTCGCGGCCGCGCCGGACGAGGGGGTGACGTTGGCGGTGCCGCTGTTGCGGCAGGCCGACGCGCGCTGGCGGGACCTGGCGCTGGGCGCGCACGGGGCCACCATCGGCAGCGAAGGCTGCGCGCTGACATCGTTCGCGATGGTCGCGGAGTACTGGGGGGTGCCGACGACGCCCCCCAAGGCGCTCGAGCGCCTGGGGGAATACGCCTATCCCGTGGAATGGGTGGCCGCCCAACCGCGCTATGGTTTTTACATCGTGCGCAAAGACAGTGTGCGTTTTCGCGATTCCCGTTTGCACGACGCGGCGTGGGTCCACGATACGATCGAGGATCACTTGCGTGACGGCTGCCCGGTGATCATCGGTCTGTTGCAGACCGCGACCGGGGTGCCGCATTTTATCGTCGCTTATGGCCTCGAGCCCATCGGCGACGGGGCGTTTGACATCCTCGTGCGCGACCCGAGTACCAACAGCGATTATCAGGCGTTCAGCCAGATCCCCGCCGGCTGGGTGGTGACCCGGCTGGTGGTGTACCGGGCATGAAGCGGGGAACCGGGCGCACGTGGCGGTCCTGGGCGGCCGTCATCCTGATCGGGTTGCTGCTGGGCGGCGGCCTGTTGGGCTGCGGTAGAAAGCAGCGGCCCCCGACCGACAACGGGCCGGCTCCGACCGGCACGCCGCCGCTGGGGACCGGCACGTGGCCGACCGGGCCGACCGCCCCTGGCGCGAGCCCCGGCGTATCGGGGTCGGGCACGTCGGCGGCCGATCCGATCGTACTGGCCGGGTCGGCGCGCGTCGCCATGCCGCTGCCGGCCGGATTTGCCCAATCCGGGTGGGAGTGGGTGCGCGCGCTGCCCGACGGCACATGGGTTCTCAACAGCGGCAGCCGCCTGGTGATTTGGGATCCCCGCTCGGGCGAGGAAGAAGTGGTCTGCGAAGCCGAGTTCGGCATCCAGGTGGCCGCCAACGACCGCTTCCTGGCCTATGGCATCGGCGGCGACGAAATGCAGGAGATCTTTTTATACGACATTGCCGCCGATTACACACAGAGCGTTTTGTACGCGGTCGACGGATTTTTGGATCTGGAGATGACGCGGGCCGGCGGCCTGCTGGCCAGCCGCATCCGCTACACGGGCGAGGAAGCGGAACTGGACGCGTGGCTGCGCTACGACACCGCGACCGGCGCCGTGACGGAAATCCCTAGCGGCGAGCGGAGTTACGCGCACTACCTTTTTGTCCGCGCCCACCCCGATCTGAATCCGCGCTGGACCTATGAGGTCGGCGCCCCCTGGCACCAGGCCTGGCTCGACGGCGGGGAGCAGCTGTATTATGCCGCGGTGACGCGCCAGGCGCGGGACGATTACACGCTGCGGCTGTACCGCTCCCTGGCCGGCGGCGGCGCGCTGTTGTATGAATCCGTTTCGGGGCCGCTGCCGGCGGTCGCGGTCACGCAAAATCTGCTGCGGATCGGCGAGGATCTGGCACAGGTCACCACAAACGGTTTGTGGTATACCGTCGCTGCCCCGGCCGACGCTTTTCCCGACGGCGCGCGCCTCGTAGCCTACGAAACGGACGGGATGCTGGTCGCCGCGCGCGACCGGTTGGGCCGTTTATCCACGCTGTATAAACTGCCGCTGACCGGCCCTTGACACGCGCGGCCGGGACCCCCGATTTGGTTTGACAACCCCGGGGCCCTGTGATAGACTCCTTTTGCTTATTCCCGCACGAGGAAATTTTTTTTGCCTCTTTTTTCAAACAGAGGTCAGGGAGGTCCACCGATATGGCCAAGACAGGTGTTCGCGACAAAATCACTCTCGCTTGCGAAGAGTGCAAACAGCGCAACTACGATACGTACAAAAACAAAAAGAACACCCCCGACCGGTTGCAGCTCAAGAAGTTCTGCCGGTTCTGCCGCAAACAAACGTCCCATCGGGAAACCCGCTGACATCCCGCCGGTCTCATCCGGGGCGGGGGAGTGGAACCGACTGTAAGGAGCGTGTATATGGCCGCGAGTGATTCCAAGGCGAAAAAGGACAGCAGGAAAGAGAAGAAAGAACCGGGTAAGATGGCCCGTTTTTTCCGTCGCATCGGCCGCTTTTTCGCCGACCTGCGCGCTGAGCTCAAACGTGTGGTGTGGCCCGATCGCAAGAAATGGATCAGCAGCACCTTGATCGTGCTGGCCATCTGTGTCGCGGCCGGGATCTTTTTGTGGATCGTGGACACCCTGCTGATGGGTTTCCTCAACGCTGTCGGCTTCTACAGCTCGCAACCGGCCGCGACCGTGCCGCCGACACAGCCGGCGGTCACCACCGTCGTGCCCACGCCGACGACACCGACTACGACCTCTGGCACCACCACGGCCGCGCCGTGAGTGGATCTTATATAGGAGATAAAGATGACTGACCATACCCTCGATCCGAATCTGGCGCCGGCGGCCGATGTGATCACCGAGCCGGAAGCGACGGAGACCCCCGCGTTGGACGCGCGGTGGTTTGTCGTGCATACCTATTCCGGATACGAGAACAAGGTCAAAGCGACCTTGGAACGCATCGTCGAAAACCGCGGCATTCACGAATTCATCCAGGAAGTCTCGGTCCCCGAAGAAGAGATCATGGAGATCAAAGACGGCAAGAAAAAGACCGTCCGTCGCAAGATTTACCCGGGCTATGTCCTGGTCAAAATGGTTTTGTCCGATGAGATCTGGTACATCGTGCGCAACACGCGCGGCGTCACCGGTTTTGTCGGCCCCAACTCGCGCCCGATCCCGCTGACCGAAGAAGAACTGGCGCTGATGGGACTGGAGTCCAGCTGGGAGCCGGTCGTCGACTACGGGGTCGGCGATTCGGTCAAGGTCATCAACGGACCGCTGGAAAGCTTCATCGGGCTGGTGGAAGACATCAACCTGGAAAAGAAAAAAGTACGCGTGCTGATTTCAATGTTCGGGCGGGAAACCCCCGTCGAATTGGAACTGACGCAAATTATGCGGACCTAGTCCGCAAGAATAAGAATCGCTTATGACCGCCGGACGGCGGTTGAAATAAGGCGCACGGGCAGATCCGCGCGCAGCATTTATTGGGAGGTGGACCGCAATGGCCAAAAAAATCGTCGGGTACATCAAATTGCAGATTCCCGCGGGAAAAGCCACGCCAGCACCACCGGTAGGACCAGCCCTTGGACAGCACGGTGTCAACATCGCCATGTTCGTCAAGGAATTCAATGAGAGAACAGCCAAGGACGTCGGGCTCGTGATCCCCGTGGTGATCACGGTCTTTGCCGACCGTTCGTATTCTTTCATTACGAAGACTCCTCCGGTACCGGTGCTTTTGAAAAAGGCGTGTCAAGTCGAAAAAGGATCGGGTGAGCCGGACGTCAACAAGGTTGCCAAGATTACCTGGGAAGAAGTCCGCAAGATCGCCGAAATCAAAATGGTCGACACCAACGCGTCCGATTTGGATTCGTGCGCGCGCATGGTGGCCGGCACAGCCCGCAGCATGGGCATCGTCGTCGAAGGTTGACGGGAGGAGGCGTTTCGATATGAAAAGAGGCAAACGATACGTAGAACAAGCCAAACTTGTCGACCGCGCGACATTGTATGATCCCGCCGACGCCATTGATTTGGTACAAAAGACCGCCAACGCCAAGTTTGACGAATCGGTCGAGATTCACATCCGCCTGGGTGTCGACTCCCGCCACGCCGATCAGCAAGTGCGCGGCGCGGTCGTCCTGCCGCACGGCACCGGCCGCAGCATCCGCGTCCTGGTCTTTGCCAAAGGCGCCAAAGCCGACGAAGCGACCGCCGCCGGCGCCGATTTTGTCGGCGCGGAAGACATGGTCGCCAAGATCCAGGGCGAGAACTGGTTCGATTACGACGTCGTCGTCGCCACCCCGGACATGATGGGTGTGGTGGGCCGTCTGGGCCGCGTGTTGGGCCCCAAAGGCCTGATGCCCAACCCCAAATCCGGCACCGTGACCAACGATGTCACCCGCGCCGTTCAGGACATCAAAGCCGGTAAAATCGAATACCGTCTGGACAAGAGCAACATCATCCACTGCCCGATCGGCAAAGCGTCGTTTGGTCAGGAGAAGTTGTCGGACAATTTCAAAACCCTGATGGACGCGGTCGTCCGCGCCAAGCCCGCCGCCGCCAAAGGCCAGTACCTGCGCGGCATTACCTTGTCATCCACCATGGGCCCCGGCATCAAGGTCAATCCCACGCGGATTTCCTGACCCCCGCCGGATCCCGGGAGCGGATCATAGAAACATCAATCAGACCGGAGACAGCAGGAGCCCCTCAGTGGGCGTAACCGTCAGAGATCCTGCCGAGGTTGTGGAATGACCGCAAGCGCAACACGCGATGGTCACGCCCCTCCGCCTTCGGACGCGAGGGGCGTTTTCATGGCAGGAAACCAGCCCCACGAAAGTGAATCGAGGAGGTGCCGAACGGATGCCAAGTGAAAAAATCCTGGAAGCAAAAAAGTCAATTGTCGATGGCCTGACGGATGAATTCCGCGGGGCCGAGACGGTGGTGTTTGCCGATTACCGCGGTTTGACGGTCGAGCAGGACACCGAACTGCGTGCCGCGATGCGCAAAGCGGGCGTCACGTACAAAGTCATCAAGAATTCGTTGGCCGCGCGTGCCGCGCAAAAAGCCGGTCTGGCGGGATTGGAACCCCTGTTTGTCGGCCCCACGGCGGTGGCCTACAGCAACGACGATGTCGTCGCGCCCGCGAAGCTGGTCAAAGAATTTGCCACCAAGTACCCGATCTTTACGATCAAAGGCGGGGCCATGACGGGGCAAGTGCTGGATCTGGCCGGCATCCAAAGCCTGGCGGCCATCCCGACCCGGGAAGTGCTGTACGGGCAGGTGGTCACGGGGCTGATCAGCCCAATCGCCAGCCTGGCGATGATCCTCGGCGCCCTGGGCAAAAAAGCCGAAGAAAACCACATCGCCAACGTCTCCGAATTGGTGGCCGCCGCCGCCGAGTGACCGTAAAAGCGCGGGGCCGCCGGTCCCGCATCCGCGAAAAGCATCACAATTTATTTAATGGAGGACCCGAAACATGGCCAGCGAAAAAATCACACAGATCATGGATGAAGTAAAAGCTCTCACCGTCATCGAGCTCAACGACCTTGTCAAAGCGCTTGAAGAAGAATTTGGCGTCTCTGCCTCCGCGATGGCAGTCGCGGCGGCACCTGCCGCCGCTGCTCCGGTCGAAGAGGAGCAGACCGAATTCACCGTCATGCTGCAAGAGGCCGGCGCGAGCAAGATCAGCGTCATCAAAGCGGTGCGCGAAATCACCGGGCTGGGGCTCAAAGAGGCCAAAGAAATGGTCGACACCGCCCCCAAGGCGATCAAAGAAAACGTCAGCAAAGAAGAAGCCGACGCGGTGGCCGGCAAGCTCAAAGAAGCGGGCGCGGTGGTCGAAGTCAAGTAATCGGATACAGATGGGTCTGGGCCCGGTCTACGAGACCGGGCCCTGCCTTGACACCGTATTCGGCGGCTGATAAAATCAACAAGCGCCTTTTCAAGAGGGCGCGACAGACAGATATGGCGGCGTAGCTCAGGTGGCCAGAGCATTCGGTTCATACCCGAAGTGTCGTTGGTTCAAATCCGACCGCCGCTACCATATGGCCCGTTGGTCAAGCGGTTAAGACATCGCCCTTTCACGGCGAAGACAGGAGTTC
>CAYZME010000052.1:0-13437 GCA_964479435.1 uncultured Oscillospiraceae bacterium | reverse complement strand
TTACTGAGCTAACTCTCTACCATGACTCTTAATAAGAAGTACGAAATTTAATTGTGGGTTTAGTATAACATAAATCTAATGGCCTGAGTACCGGGATTTGACCGGCGTATATACTGATTCTACTCGCTTGAGAGGTTCTAAAAAGAGATTTCGGGTGAAGCGGAAGCATTGAAAAGGATCGACTTCTACGTGAAAATCCGGGCTCTGTCCCTTGGATAAATCCGGTTTGCTCCATTTTTTCTTGGCATTGACATAAAGTAGCAAACGAGCTGGAATAAAGGCTTCGCCCTTCTGATGAATCCTAAATCCAGGGTTTCGCAATGCCTCTGTATTTTTCTCAACCGTATGCGCCGGGAATTGTTGTCGCCTGTCCGCACCATTGTAATGCCCCCCGTTGTCAAGACACGGATTTTTGAAAACAAGTATTTCCCTTTCCTGACATATTTCAACCCACCATTGTGAGCGGTTGACCGAGGTAACAGCTTTCCGGCACAGAACCATCCAGCGAAGAATGTGGCCGACACTGATTGTAGTGGGGTATGTAGGCGTTCAACATGGCTCGCAGTTCTCTGGGCGTACCGATTTCGTCGACGTAGATCCGTTCATACTTCAAGGTGCGGAAGAATCGTTCCGTTCGGGCATTGTCCAGGCATTGGCCCTTGCCGTCCATACTGATCCTGACTTTGTGTTCCTCCAACAGCGCAATATAGTCCGGGTTGGTGAAATGTCCGCCCTGATCACTGTTGATGATTTCCGGCTGGCGACGCGCCAAGGCACGCTTAAGACAATTGATGACAAAGGTCTTCTCCAACGTGGTCGACAGCTCGTAATCCACAATATACCGACTGTACCAGTCGATGATGACAAACAGGTACATGAAACCTTTCTTCATCGGTATGTACGTGATGTCCACGCCCCATACCTGGTCGGTCCGCTCGATCGGCAGATGACGCAGCAGGTAAGGTCGGACGTATTGCGCATGGTATCTCTTGCTCAGGTTCGGCTGCGGGTACAGGGTGTAGATGCCCATTTCCCGCATCATTCGGCGTGTCCGCTTGCGATTGATGACAAACCCGTGATCCCTCCGCAGCACCCTGGTGATCGTCCGATAGCCCCAGGTGGGTTCGGCGGTATGGATCCGGTCGATCCGACTGCGGATCTCCAGTTCCTCGTCGTTCACCGGTTGGGGAGACCTCTGGCGATACACACTGGTCCGGGCAATGTCCAAAAGTTCGGCCTGGCGCTTGACCGTCAGTTGTGGATGGTTCCGCTCCACCAACTCAGAGGCCTCGCTTGCGTCGTAGGGTTTGTATTTCCTGATCTTTTTTTTTCAACCAGTCGACCTCATACGTCAACTGCCCTACCTTGCGTTCCAGATCGGCCACATGTTGGCGTTCCTGCTCCAATTCCTTCTCGGCTTCAGAGGGTTTCCTTTTGAATACGTCCGATGCCCGCTCCAGAAACTCGACCTTCCATCTGGACAACATCACTGGATTGATTCCATGTCTGGCTGCGATCTCGTTGACGGTCCCTTCCTCGCGGAGGACCTCAACAACCACCTGGGTTTTGAACTCTGCACTGTACTGATTTCGCTTCTTCATGCCTCCAATTATACTTGCTGTCCGTTTTCCGTGTCACATCCTTGGGGAGCAGTATACATTTGGCGCCTTTGAATAAGAACAGCACCCTTGGAGTCTAATCTATCCTCCAAAATGCTATCTACCACTTGCGGTCGATAAGACATTTGACTTCCTTCCTTCCATCGCTATTGGAGACTCTCTCCCTGAAAGCTTCACGCATGCAGAGAAATAGCGCAATATCATTCAGAGTTTTGTAGCGATTTCATTCAGAGAATTGATGCCTTTACATTCAGAGAAATGTGAACTCAGAAGCCAGTCTTCATAGAAATAGAGAGACAAAAGATCCGCCCAGCCTGAGCGGATCTTTTTTGTTGGTTAACTAAGCAAGGACTATTGATAAAATGCGCTATCACCTAGCAAATCGGAAAAATTAGCACCCCGAATTTTTCCAAGCTACGCAAACGCCCTCGTTTTCTTCTTTACTCGAAGATATTCTGTATTACCGAAGTTAGTCGTGACTTAACCCGCTCCGTATCATCTTCAAAAATGAAAGGCAAACGGATAACGTGAACCATTAACGTGTACGAAACACCCTCCAATGAAAACGAAATTTTCATTTTCGTACTCGAATCTTCCTCGTCTTCATATCTATACATAGGGTACAAAAGATAAATATCTTTCAGGTCTCTTTTTATCGCATAGGTGAACATCTGATATAAATCTTGTTGATTTGCCTCTGCTTTAAGGTTTCGTGATGCATCTAGATTTCCCTTTATCCTGCGGATTTCTTTATATTTCGTGTCCAGAATGAAGAGCCCTTTTTCTTTATGTTCAACATGAATATCATGGCGCATTGTGAAAGCTTTCCCGTATGACTGCTCTTCAATAATAATATCCTCCACGAGTGCAACTTCGCTGGCTTGGAGTTTGACACTTGCTGAATTATTAAGGACGCTCTGCATAAAGCCGCCGATAAAGCCCTCAAACAAGAAATCCGTTGGAAACAAAAAACAAAACGACTCATTGGTGTCAATTTCGTAGGACGACGTCTGATTCAATAGAAACATCTTGCTCATACTGAGTATGATGTGATAATTACCTTGTAGACGGCTCAAGCGAATGGAATCACAATCAGAAGGCTTGCATTTGATGTCCGACACATCGCTCAGTTTTATGAGGATATGGCGCAAAATCCTCTGATTAGCACGGCTTGCTTCATTGTTCAGGAATTTGCATGTGTGCTTTATTATTTGATTTAGCCGGTTATCAAATTCAAAATTCGAAAAAGAGCATAAAAACCTATCTGCGTTACCTGATGGCACTTTATTGCATACATAATCACGAACATCGAATCTACCTTTGATTGCCACACAATCCTCTGTTTTATCCTCATACCGATAAAACAACCCACGATCAAGGGCATTCTGTACATAGCGAATATATAACGAGATGAAAAGTTCTCTTAGGTCGCTTGTATCTTCAAAGTCACTTTTAATGCTGATGTAAGGATAATCAAAGCGATTACAATATTCAATCCACTGTACCAGATTTTTCATTAACTGTGGAAGCGTCAAGTCCTGCGTGTCGTGGTCGTCTTTATCAGCCTTAAACATCTTCGGAAAAATATTTAGTTGTTGCCCTCTAAATACGATTGTGCCGATATAATGGCCAGTTCTTATACCTTTTTGCCCTGTAAATGCAAGGAACTGCTGACGGCTTGTCACTTCGCCGTCATCATAAAAGACGGAACGCTGCTCCCAGTTGATTTGAAGAAATTGACTCAGCTCATCCAAGGCAGACTGGGATTGCCACTCCGCAGGAAGCCGATTATTTCTTATGTTGGTTTCTTCAAAGCAGTTTAGCATGTTCTCAGTCTTTCTTTGCTATCCGTATTCTACCGACCTTTTCGCCTTCCACCATATAGGGGAAATTCTCTATCGCCTTATTAACAACAGCCTTGACCTTTCTGCTGTTGTCAAAGAAGTATTCATAAAGCAATGGGATGATGTTACGGTTCATAATTCCTACGAGGTCTGCCTCTGTTTTTCCTATGAAGTAAGCGTGGCCGACCAGGAGGTCTGTGCTGTCAAGTTCGCTCAGGAGCTCGTTGTTAAGCCGATCTAAAATCTGGCTTAAAACCGCATCTTCAACAAGCTTGGCATTCGGAGCGGTTTCGATAAAATCAAATCTTCTGCGAAGTGCCGTATCAATCAGTGATATAGACTTGTCGGCAGAGTTCATCGTCCCCACTATGTAGAGGTTGTTTGGGACTGCAAATATCTCTCCAGATGGCAAGGTCACACTTAATTCGTTAACCTCGCCCCAGCGCTTGTCGGGTTCGATAAGTGTTATCAGCTCTCCAAATATTTTTGAAATATTTCCTCTGTTTATTTCATCAATAATAATAACATAATTATTTTCATCGTCATTCATCGCTTTATCCGCTATCCGTTTGAATACGCCATCGATATTTGCGAACTTCATAACATCGGAGCTCGTAACAGGTCGCAGCCCTTGGATAAAATCTTCATATCCGTAGCTTTGATGAAACGTCGTAAATACGATCTGCCCTGACTTAATTTTTGCTTTGTACGCCAAGACGAGTGCTTTACGTTCTTCTGGCGTCAACGTAGTGTTTCTTATATCAACATTGTTTATTATTGCCATGGCATACTCAGTAGTAGTATATGTCTTGCCAGTTCCAGGCGCTCCGTACAGTATGACGTTTATTGGATGTCGTTTCGACAAGCGTGGTGACCTTGTTGGCAAGGGCTTATATACAGGCATGTTCTTCATTGTTTTTAATAAAATATCATCTTTATTATTTATTTTTATAATCTTTGAATCAAGAAAATTATAATATTTATCGTACAGATAAATCAAATTATCGACTTTTTTTATTTCATAACAGGTTGTTAATAAACCCTCTGGTATGGGCAACTTATCCGTATTCCCAAATACCGAATGCCATTTGCCTCTTTTGCAATGAGACATAGGCTGACCAGAGTCGAAAAAATAAGGCGTTAGGTTGTCTACCAGAGCAATTAACCGTTCACCGTTGGCAACAAGAAAAACATCATCCGATGCGGATTCAAAAAAGGACTTGACTTCACCAGCTTTGCGCGAAGCTGTTCTGGCGTCGTTTGGATAATAAAGAGACTGCATTTTAGCTGCAAGGTTTTTACGGTCAATTTCTCCGTTCTTCATGTAGCTTGTAAGGTCGTCCAGTTCATTCCATCCTACAGCTACAATGCCACGCGACCGCCAGTCGTCTACGTAACTGGAATTATCATCAGACGAACCGAGACGATAAAAATGCCTCCTTTCGCCAAAAGCCTTATAACATAATTCTTGGAAATGAGCTGGTGGTAGGCCGGTAAGCCGCTTTACGATGGATAACTGTCCGCTAAGGGTATAGTAATTATCTTTCGGAGCTATACCCAAGCCATACAAAAAATGCTTAATCCAGTCTTCGGAATACCATCCAACAAGTTCATCAGGGAAAGACATAAAGAAATACTTCTGAAACCAAGCATATGAGGCATACTGTCCCAGCTCAGTCTTTAGCCGTCCGTCAAGAGCATCGTAGTCCTCTACGGTTTCTAAAGTGGCCTCAGCTATGATTTCATAACCATTTACCAGGTAATCACGAATCTGCTTGCCAAGTGCTAACGCGTCTCCCTCGGGCAAAGCAGTTGGTTTCTGAGGAGACCCGGTCATCCAGTTTCTATCTTCCCGCTTTTGGAACAACCCAAACTTGTACGCAGAGCCGCCGGAAATGCTGCCGAAATATTTCTTATACGTCGGGTTAAACTCCAAATGGTAGCACAGACTCTGGTTATTGGAATTGGCAGATAAGAAGATGGTATCAAGCAAATTCTCATCAGTCAGGACTTTCAGTTTTTCTGGAGAAAACTGTTCCTGAAAACTACGCCGAGCAGAAGCGACATCCGCTTCGGCTGTATCAAAAACCACGTTGTGGGCGGTTATATAATTGCTCAATGCCAGTGCCGCCTTTTCATACTCGTTTGCTACAGCCATCTCCAAGTCCTCCTTAATCAGTGCACGACCTTAATAATATTGTCTAACCAGTTGTCATAATCTCCATAAAAACCAAACCACTCTTTCATAGAATCACGCTACCCTTCAATAATCCTAAATGATGACGGCTCACCGAGCGAAGTGTACTCTGGAACCAGGTCCAGTCTTGATGAGAAAAATCCGATATTCACGTGGCTGAAACTCCCGTCTTGCGGGCATATTCAGCCGGAGTCAGGTATGTTGGTGCAGAGTGCGGTCTGAACTCATTGTATCCGTTTTTCCACCTTTCGATCTTCTCCCGTGCGTCTGCTGGCGACATGAACCAGTTCGTATTCTGGCACTCGTCCCGAAAACTTCCGTGAAGGAGTCGATATGAGCATTGTCCGTCGGCGTTCCTGGACACTAGTATTCCAGTTCCACTTTGTTGAAGTAAGCTTAAGCGCCCAAGGCTCATGAGATGAATTACGGACCGTTGTCGACTTGGATCCTTTTCAGAATCCCGATGATTTGTTCCTCAGTGTGTCTTTGTTTCATAGTCGGCTCCTCTCGTGATTTGATTTTATCACCAGAAAGCTAACTTTCGAGATGGTATATTATTTGGGGTCAGGTCAACCTGTGCCCTCTTCTTTCATTCCTTACTTCCCATTAGTTTTTAAGATTTTCTCTTTAAAAATCGCTGCTCTGAACAGCATGTCACTCTACAGTCGACAGCCAAAGCTCTTTTGAACAAGTTGTCGAGTAGGCCGAGACAGTTTGATTTCACGCCAATCACCACTCGTCTTGCAGGAGGAAGTCAGTAAGCGTCATATGCTTGATCCCCTCACGGCTCATATCGAGCAAGTCCATACTCAAGACGTATTTGGGAAAGTTATCTGCGATACTTCTCAGAGGCGTAAATTCACGTTCGATCGTCGACTCTTCAACCAGAAGATAGCAAACTTGGATGTAAATGATTTCCTTGCCTCGTTGAGCGATAAAATCAACTTCTCTCCCATCCAGGTCCCCGACCGCAAGTTGATAGCCTCTGCTCAGCAACTCGTTACATACAATATTTTCCAAGACCACTTGGATCTGCTCCGTATTACTGTAACCCAGTGCCTCTCTGAATCCATGGTCCGTCAGATAATATTTATCCTGATACTTGAAGGCTTCCTTTCCTTTCAAATCATGCCTCTTAATGCGACGGAAAATAAAGGCCTCCTCACAGTAAGCAAGATAATTGAGGATCGTATCCACCGTGGTTTGTTTATGCTGACTTTTCAAATAGCGATGAATGCTTCTGGCTGAGAATGTTTGTCCACATTGCTCGACAATGTAGCGGACAAGACGGTTGAGTAAATCCAGGTCCCTGACCTCATTCCTTGCTTGAACGCCCTTCATAACAATGGAATCAAAAGTGTCCTTGAGGTAGAGCATGCTATCCTGCTTATGTTCCAAGGTATTACTCAGAAAGGGCATCCCACCCATCTCCAGATAAAGACGAAATGAGCTTTCAATGCTTGAATCGCATGTCTCCCGCCTGACCATGTCCATAAACTCACTGAACTGAAAAGGCATAATCTCAAATTGTACATACCTACCTGCGATCAGAGTCGCGAGCTCGCCAGATAGTAGATTGGCATTACTTCCCGTAAGGTAGATATCGCATGTATAGTCAACCCTCAATACATTAACAGCCCTCTCCCAATGGCTTACGTATTGGATTTCATCCAGAAGAAAATAGAACCTTTCATCTCTACCTTCTGTAAAAGCCTCAATGTCTTCGATGAGGTCCATCTCGTTGAGTATAGAAAGTCCCTTTCTAGACTCCATATTCAGGTAGTAGATATTTTCGCGCGCAACTTCTGGCAACAATTCATTCATAATCATTTGGAGTAACGTAGACTTGCCTGCGCGCCGAAGCCCTGTCAGGACTTTTACGACAGGTTTATTGATAAAAGGTTTGATACGTTGAAGATAGCGTTCCCGCACGATGTAAGGTTTCATGAGGGCCTCCAGCATGTCAGTCTATTGTCGATAGTTTATATCATGATCGAAGTTTTATCGACTATGAAGGGACAAGCTCACCCAGTGCCAGACACCTCACAGGTTGAGTTTCCGATTTATGGGACGAGTAAAGCAAAAGGTCCGCCCCAATGGAGCGGACCCTAGCCGTTTTGGTGCGGACGACAGGACTCGAACCTGCACTCTCGCGAATTGGTACCTAAAACCAACGTGTCTGCCAGTTCCACCACGTCCGCGTGTATTTGTCACCCATTCTACCCGATGGGCGGTTGCTTGCCATCCTCCTCCCCCGTCCCATTTTGCGTTTCTGTATTCAAGGCTTCTTCCGATCCGTCGGGGTGGTCCGGGTCGGCGGGCGCTTCGCCTTTGCGGGCGCGCAGCACACCGTCGAGGTATTTGCCCACGTGTTTGGCGACAAACGACGACACCCCCAGGATCAGCATCGCGCCGGTCACGGCGATCAGCGCGCCAACCAGTCTGTTGATCGATACCGCCATCCACATGCTACGCCACCTCCTACTCGTCCAGCCGCAAGACGCTCATGAACGCTTCTTGCGGCAGCTCGACGCTGCCGACCTGGCGCATGCGCTTCTTGCCTTCCTTCTGCTTTTCCAACAGCTTCTTTTTGCGCGTGATGTCGCCGCCGTAGCACTTAGCCAACACGTCTTTGCGGAACGCGCGCACGGTTTCCCGCGCGATGATGCGCCCGCCGATGCTGGCCTGGATGGGAATCTCGAACTGGTGGCGCGGGATGTTCTCTTTGAGTTTTTCCACCATCGCCCGCGCCCGCGCGTAAGCCTTTTCGCGGTGGACAATAAAGGTCAGCGCGTCGACGGCCTCGCCGTTGAGCAGGATATCCAGCTTGACCAGATCGGACTCTTCGTAGCCATCCATCTCGTAATCCAGCGAGGCGTAGCCGCGGGTGCGCGATTTCAGCGCGTCAAAAAAATCGTAGATGATCTCGTTGAGCGGCATTTTGTAGTGCAAAATCACGCGCTGCGCGTCCAGATACTCCATATTGAGATACACGCCGCGGCGATCCTGACACAGCTCCATGATGTTGCCCACATATTCCTTGGGCGTCATGATGTTGGCCTGCACGATCGGTTCTTCCATTTTCGCGATCTCGGTGGGGTCGGGCATGCTGGTCGGGTTCTGCAGCCACGCACTCGTCCCGTCGTGGGTGGTGATGCGATAGACCACCGATGGCGCGGTCGAGATCAGGTCGAGCGCGAACTCCCGCTCCAGCCGCTCCACCACGATCTCATAGTGCAGCAAGCCCAGGAAGCCGCAACGGAAGCCAAAGCCCAGCGCCACCGAGGTCTCGGCCTCAAACGAAAGCGCGGCGTCGTTGAGCTGCAATTTTTCCAACGCGTCGCGTAGGTCGGGATAGCGCGCGCCGTCGGTCGGATACATGCCGCAATACACCATCTGCCGCACGCTTTTATAGCCGGGCAACGGTTGTGCCGCCGGCTGATCGGCCAGGGTCACCGTCTCCCCAACGCCCGTGTCGCGGACGTTTTTGATGCTGGCGACGATATAGCCGACATCCCCGGCGGCCAGTTCGTCACAGGGGCTGAACGCGCCCGGGCGGAAAAACCCCAACTCATTGACGATAAAGTCCTTGCCGGTGTGCATCATCAGGATGCGGTCGCCGGTGCGCACGCGGCCATGCTGGATGCGCACATGGACGATGACGCCTTTATAGGCGTCGTATTTGGAATCAAAGATCAAAGCCTGCAGTCGCGCGTTCTCGTCGCCGGCCGGCGGCGGCAAGCGGCGGACGATCTGCTCGAGCACATCTTCGATGTGCAGGCCGCTTTTGGCCGAGATCAGGGGGATATCGGTGCAATCGAGGCCGAGCACATCCTCGATCTCCTGGACCACGACGTCCGGTTGGGCGGCGGACAGGTCGATTTTGTTGATCACTGGCAAGATCTCCAGATTGGCGTCGAGCGCCAAAAAGACATTGGCCAGTGTTTGCGCCTCGATGCCTTGCGCGGCGTCGACGACCAGCACGGCACCATCGCAGGCCGCCAGGCTGCGCGACACCTCATAATTGAAGTCGACATGGCCCGGCGTGTCGATCAGGTTGAGCGTATAAATCTCGCCGTCGGCCGCGCGGTAATGCATGCGCACCGCCTGCGCTTTGATCGTGATGCCGCGCTCGCGCTCGATGTCCATGTTGTCGAGCACCTGGCTGTGCATTTCACGCGCCGTCAAAACGCCGGTCTTTTCGATCAGGCGGTCGGCCAGGGTGGATTTGCCATGGTCAATATGGGCAATGATGGAAAAATTGCGGATGCGGGAGATCCGGTCAGGATGCGTGTCGATGGGAAGCTACCTCCTCTGGGGGCTGGGTCAAGCGATATCAGGGGATACCGATCCGGTCAAATGGATAAAAGCGGAACAAGCAGGTGCCAATCACCGCGTCGAGCGGCACCGGCCCAAAAGCGCGGCTGTCTTTGCTGTGCGCGCGGTTGTCACCCATGACGAACAGCTGGTCGTCGGACAAGGTGATCTGGTCATAGCCGCGGCCCAACGGCAGGGTTTCGACACCGGCCGGCAGGTACGATTCTTCCAGCGGGATGCCGTTGCGGTAGACGACCCCGTCGCGGATATCGATCGTGTCCCCGGGTAGCCCAACCACGCGCTTGACCAGGTCGGGCTCCGTGCCGCCCATCATCCACTCCCCGTCGATCGTGATGATATCGCCGTACGCGAAACGTTGGCAGCGCGTGGAGATTTTTTGCACCAGCAGCTGATCCCCTTGGTAGAGCGTGGGCGTCATTGATGTGCCGACGACCTGGTTGTTTTGCACCACAAAGTTCACGACCAGCAGCCCGATCGCCAACGCGCCGATCATGTACTTCAGCCAATCGACGATTTCGGACAGCACCTGCTCGGGTGTCGGCTTGCCGCGCGTGGCGGTCGTTGCCTCCGGCTTATGCTTGCTGGTTTCCGTCTGTGTCGGGCGTACGGATCGCAAGTCCCAGTTCCTCCAATTGTGCGGCGTCAACGGCCGCGGGCGCCGCGGTCATCAGGTCGGACGAGTTCTGTACCTTGGGGAAGGCGATGACCTCGCGGATGTTGTCGCAACCGGCCAGCAGCATCACCAGCCGGTCCAGGCCATAGGCCAGGCCGCCGTGCGGCGGTACGCCGTAGCGGAACGCCTCCAGCAAAAAGCCAAAGCGCGCCTCGGCCTGCGCGCGGTCAAACCCCAGCAAAGCCAGCAGGCGGCTTTGCAGCGCGGCGTCGTGGATGCGGATGCTGCCGCCACCCAACTCGGTGCCGTTGAGCACCATGTCATACGCCTGGGCGCGGACCGCGGCCGGGTCGCTGTCGAGCAACGGCACGTCCGACGCCAGCGGCGCCGTAAAGGGATGATGCTTGGCGACATAACGGCCGGCTTCGTCGTCGTATTCCAGCAAAGGGAATTCGTTGACCCACAGCAACTCATAGCGCTGCGGATCGATCAGGTCGCGCCGGCGGGCGACTTCACAGCGCAAAGCGCCCAGCGCCTCCAGGGCGACCTCATCCCGGTCGGCCACCATCAGCACCAGATCGCCCTCCCGGGCCGCCAACCGGTCGCGGATGGCCGCAAGCGTCTCCGCGTCGACAAACTTGACCACCGAGCCGCGCGGCGGCTCGGCAAGCGCCAGCCAGGCCAGGCCTTTGGCGCGGTAGGTTTTGACATACTCGGCCAGGCTGTCGATCTCCTTGCGGCTCATAGTCCCGCCGTCGGGCACGGCGATCGCGCGCACGCTGCCGCCGGCGGCGATCGCGTCGCGGAAGACGGCAAACGCGCTGTCGGCCAGCAAGTCGCTCACATCGCGCAGTTCCATCCCAAAGCGCACGTCCGGTTTGTCCGAACCAAAACGCGTCATCGCTTCCCGATAGGTGAGGCGCGGCAGGGGCAGCGAAATCTCCATGTCCAGCACCTCGCGGAACAAACGCCGCATGAAGCCCTCATTGATCGCCATCACGTCGTCGGCGTCGACAAAGCTCATCTCGAGGTCAATCTGGGTAAATTCCGGCTGGCGGTCGGCCCTCAGGTCCTCGTCGCGGAAGCAGCGGGCGATTTGCATATAGCGGTCATACCCGGCGACCATCAGCAACTGCTTGAACAACTGCGGCGATTGCGGCAGCGCGAAAAATTGGCCGTTGAACACCCGGCTGGGCACCAAATAATCGCGCGCGCCCTCCGGGGTTGAACGGATCAGCATCGGCGTCTCGATCTCCACAAAGCCGGCTCCGTCAAAATAATCGCGCGTGATCCGCACCACACGATGCCGCAACATCAGGTTGCGCTGCATGTCAGGGCGCCGCAAATCCAGGTAGCGGTATTTCAGCCGCAACGGCTCGTTGGCCTGGACCTCTTCTTCGATATAAAAAGGCGGGGTTTGCGCTTCGGAAAGGATGCGCAACTCGCGGATCAGGACCTCGATCTGCCCGGTCGGCATCTCGGGACTGGGCGCCGAACGGGCGACGATCTCGCCGGTCACCGCCAGCACGAACTCGCTGCGCACCCGTGTCGCCCGGGCGCGCGCGTCCGCCGGTGTCGCTTCGTCCGCCACCAACTGGATTTCTCCGCTGCGGTCGCGCAACAAAATAAACAACAAGCCGCCCAGATCCCGCTGGCGGTGGCACCACCCCATCAGGGTCACGGTTTGGCCGATGTCGCATTCGCCGAGTTCGGCGCACATCGCGCTGCGTTTGCGTCCTGTCATGCTGTCAGCCATGGGTTACAAGGCTCCTTTCGTCACGCCCGCGCCCCAAAAGCGCGGCGTTATCGACCGGTCGGGTGTATTGCCGGGCGTCACGGGTTCTCGTGCGCCGCGCGTGTCGTCAATCGCCGAACGCGGCCATCCGGGCGGCCGCACACTGTTCGAGCTCGGCCCGCGTCACGCTTTCTTCCAGCCCGTCGCGCATCCGCCGCAAACGCAACCGACCGCTGGCCAATTCGTCGTCGCCGATGACCACGGCAAAACGCACACCGCGCTTGCCCGCGTACTTCATCTGCGCTTTGAGGCTGCGCTGGCACAGATCGGTCTCGACGCGGACCCCCGCGCGGCGCAAACGGGCGGCTAGGGTCGCCGCATAGCGGACGGCCGCCGCGCCCATCGGCGCGAGATACAAATCCATCGGCGGGGTCGCCGGCAACGTGATCTCCCGCGCTTCGAGCTCGAGCAGCAGACGCTCCAACCCCAGCGCGAAACCCACGCCCGGGGTGGGCGCGCCGCCGATCTCCCCGACCAGTCCGTCGTAGCGGCCGCCGCCGCAGATCGTGCCCCCCAGCGACTGGAACGAGGCCGAGACAAACTCAAAGACCGTGCGCGTGTAATAATCCAGCCCGCGCACGATGCCGCTGTCGATGGTATAGGCGATGTCCTGCGCGTCCAGGGCCTCCAGCAACCCGTCAAAGTGGGTCTGGCACGCGCCGCACAAATGATCGAGCAGGCGCGGCGCCTGCGCGGCGAGCGCATGGTCGCGCTCGACTTTGCAATCGAGGATGCGCAGCGGGTTGCGGTCGATGCGATCGCGGCAATCTTCGCACATCCGCCCGATATGCGGCGCGAAATAATCGCGCAACAACTGATTGTATGTCTGGCGGCACAGCGGACAGCCGATGCTGTTGACCCGCAGCGCCGCGTCGTCGATGCCCAGCCTGGTAAAATACAGCGCCAACAGGCCGATCAGCTCGGCGTCGACCAGCGGCCCCTCGGTGCCAAAGGCTTCGGCGCCCAGCTGGTGGAACTCGCGGTAGCGGCCTTTCTGAACATTCTCATAGCGGAACGCCGTGATGTTATAA
>CAYZME010000051.1:0-14885 GCA_964479435.1 uncultured Oscillospiraceae bacterium | reverse complement strand
CATCATCCTCAAGCCGATCGGCCTGTTGTTTGAACAGATCTGGAAGTTGCTCTGATGGATCCGGTTGTGCAGCCAGCAGCCACAGAGATCATTCGTACCGCGGGTTTTGAAGGGCCTCTTGACTTGTTGCTGCATTTGATTGAGCGCAACCGGATTGATATTTATGACATTCCCATCGCGGAGATCGCGGATCAGTATCTGGCCTACCTGCAAGGGATGTTGTCGCTGGATTTGGAAATAGCCAGCGAATTTCTGGTAATGGCTTCGACCCTGTTGCACATGAAGTCGCGTTTGTTGCTGCCGTCACGGGATGCGACGGAGCTGGAGCCGGGTGTCGATCCCCGCGAAGAGTTGGTCATCCGCCTGCTGGAATACCGGCGGTGCCGCGCCCTGGCCGATGAATTGCGCGCGGCACACGAAATCCACGAGTTGCGGGTGAGCCGTTTGCCGGAACTGCCGATCCAACTGGGCCTGGATCCGGTCAAACTGGACGAGCCGCTCAACCGGGATGCTTTTTTTGACGCGTGTGAAGCTTTGAACGTGCGCAATCGGGCCCGTTTTCAAAATCTTTCCGTGCGTATGACCCACATCTTGCAGCGCGAGAAAGTATCGTTGCGTGACAAAGTGCGTTTGATTTGGCAACGGCTGGTCAAACAGGCCAAGGTGCTGTTTCATGAAATTTTTCCTGAGCGCGGCTCCACCCGCGCGGAGCGGGTTACGGGTTTTCTGGCGTTGCTGGAGCTCCTGAAACTCAATAAAATACGTGTCACACAAGAACACCCGTTTGACGTGATGATGATCCAGCCGGCGCAAGAGTCGCCGCAATTGGAGGATGAGGATCTCAAGCGCTTTCTGGCGGATCGTCAAAATGATCGTGTCGACTACCGGTAATCGGACAATATGAGGTTACAGCATGGATGAGAACAAAGATTATTTAGACGGTGCGGGTCTGCAATACCAGACATCGGCAGACCTGGCACATGACGGGGAGTGGGCGGATGAACATGCCATTCCCTCCGCGTCTTTGGAGGCGGCCATCGAAGCCATCCTGTTTGCCTCGGGCGACCCGGTGGCACTGGACCGGATCGCTTCTGTTACGGGGTTGCAAAAAGATCAGACGCGTAGATTGCTGGAAGAGATGATGAGCCGGACCCAGGCCGATCCAAGCCGGGGGATCACCATCCAACGTGTGCAGGATACCTATTTGCTATCGACAAAAACTACGATGAACGCGGTGATGCGCGTTTTATTCCAACCGCGAAACCGACCGCCGCTTTCACAGGCCGCTTATGAGACGTTGGCGATCGTCGCATATAACCAGCCCGTCACCCGCTCGCGGATCGAAGCGGTCCGCGGCGTCGGCAGCGATGGCATTCTGGCCAGATTGGTCGAGCGGGGTCTGGTTCGCGAATGCGGTACGCTAGACGCGCCCGGGCGGCCCATGCTTTTTGAAACGACAGATACATTCTTGCGGGAATTCGGGTTGACCGCTGTCACTGATTTGCCACCCATGGAAATGCTCATGGTCGGGACATTGCGGGGAATTGAACGCGCGCTGGACGCCTCGGCGGCCGGCACAGACGAGCGCCAGATCACGGTCGAGCAGCTGGTATCGTCCCTGATTCCCCAAAGTGACGCGCCCACCACGTCGGGCGGCGGCGGGGAGATCCTATCAGCAGAACCTTTGTACCGGGAAGAAGAGGATACATAAAGGGCACATACCGCGCGCGGGACCGGCGTCTGATCACATTGCATTCGTAACTTCTTTACAGGTATAATTAAGCGGAGTTTATTCTTTTCGTGCTGCTGCAGGGACCGCGCCGACAGATGGGCAAACCTTCCGTTGCGGGAGGATCAGGAGAAAGGTAGGAGCACATGACCGATCTCGACCATGGCAACCGACTGCAACCGTCCGCCAAAGACAGGTTAACGGGCCTATATGACCGATACCGCTTCATATCTGACCTCGAGCGCCTGCTGGACACGCCCGACGCGACATCGGACGATGGCGCTCTGATGTTGATCGCGCTGGATGATTCCCGCCGCATCAATGACATGTACGGGTATCGCTTTGGTGACCGCACCATTCGCCTGGTCGCGGATTTGTTATTGAACCGGACGCCCGCCGGGGCCACCTTGTATCGGACCGACGGCGATTCGTTCGCCTTGCTGTGGCCCGGAGCTTCGCGCGAACAGGCGCATTTACTGGCGGTTTCTTTGCTAAACGAAATTCGCAAGCCGCGGCTGGTCGCCGGGGTTTCCTGCACCCTGACTTTTTCGATCGGCATGGCTTTTTACCCCGACGACGGAAAGACGGCCGAGTCTTTGTACCGTTGTGCGGATATCACTCTGTATCGCGTCAAGCGCCGGGGCAAAAACCATGCGGCGTTTTATTCCGCTGAGGAGCACAATCAGTTCCTGTCCCACGTGGATCTCGAAAGTGAATTAAGAGCCAGTATCGAGGCGGATTTCCGCGACTTCGAAGTGTATTATCAGCCGACTGTTGACGCGATCACCGGCGAATGCAACGGGGCGGAAGCTTTGCTGCGCTGGACGTCGCCGAAAAATGTGCGCATCGCCCCGGCCGACGTGATCATGCATCTGGAGCTGATTGGCTGCGTGGAGGAAGTAGGCGATTGGGTGTTGGCACAGGCCATTGAGCAGTGTGCCTCCTGGCGCGCCAGCGGCCTCGACGATTTTTCAATCCACGTGAATTTGTCGATGCTGCAGTTAAAAGATCGTGTGCTGGAAGAGCGGTTGCTCGCCATGTTGTCACAAGCGAACCTGGCGCCATCGGCGTTGGTTCTGGAAGTGACCGAAAGCGCGATTATGAACGATCTCACGCACTCGATCGCGGTCTTGAACGACATCCGCCGTCACGGTGTCCGCATCGCGTTGGATGATTTTGGCAGTGGGTACTCGTCCATCAGTTATTTGCGCAAACTGCCGATCGATCAGATCAAGATTGACCGCTCTTTCGTGGCGGACATCGCCAACCCGTATAACAAATCCCTGGCCAATACAATCAAAGACCTGGCCCATAGTATTCACCTGTCGGTTTGTGATGAGGGGATTGAAGACACCTCACAATACGAGCAAATCGAACCGAGTCAGGGGGATATCATCCAGGGATATTTGTTTGGCAAGCCGATGCCGGTCGATATCTTTCAGACTTTTTTGCGCGACAATCGGCGCGCCGCGGACAAACGCCAAAGAGCGGTCTAAGACGCCACTTTCTCACCTTTGCGCGGTATTGAAGTAGACAGACGATTGTTTGCCTGCCTTCGGGATCTTATGCAATTTTACTCTTCTCAAGTTGCACCTGTTCCTCTATAATCAGTAGCGGGCGATATTTGCGCCGCGATCAGCGGCTTGATTTTGTCGTCGGGGCGGAGCCCCTACTTTTATATCGAGAGGTGTCAATCCATGGGATCACAAGACAGAATGGCGGGGTTTTCCGGTCAAGCGGCCGCGGTAGCCCGTGAGGGAGGGACCGTAAGCCGGGGCAGGATTGCCGCATTACTTGATCCGGACAGTTTTGTCGAGATCGACTCGTTCGCACGCTCGACCGGAGTCACGTTCGGATTTGAGCGCGAGCCGGTGGATGGAGATGGGGTTGTTGCCGGATACGGGACCGTGGACGGGCGTCCTGTTTACGTCATCGCACAGGACCCCGACGTATATGGCGGTTCCATCGGCCGCGTGCACGCGCGCAAGATCGCCAAGGCCATCCGCCTCGCGATCCAGTCGCGCGCACCGTTTATCGGCATGTACGATTCGGGTGGGGCGCGCATTGAAGAAGGCGTACTTGCGCTGGATGGCATGGCCGAAGTGATCGCCAGCCTACAAGCCGCGTCAGGAGACATCCCCACCATCGCGATGGTTCTCGGGCCCTGCGCGGGAGGATTGGCGGTCGCGGCCGCGCAAAGCGATTTCGTTCTGATGGGCGGTCCCAAAGCGGGGATGTTTATGAATGGCCCCGCGGTCGTGGCGGCGTCTGAGCGGAAAACCGCGGACCCCCAGGCATTGGGGGGCGCCGCTGTCCACACGGTAGAGACCGGTCTGGCAGCGTTTGCTTTTGATTCCGAAGCGGCGTGCGCGGCGGGTGTCCGCGCGTTGCTGGATTACCTCCCCGATAGCGCGGATGCCGGCATCTACCCCTATGATGACCGGGATGACGCCAACCGCACGGACGCGGCACTGGACGGCGTCGCGGCGTCGTTGGACGCAGGCTACGACATGCGCGCGGTCCTTGATTCGGTGATGGATACCGCGTCGCTACTCGAAGTATCGGCCTCACACGCGCCGGGACTGTTTACCGGGTTTGCACGGCTGACCGGTTACCGGGTCGGCGTCGTCGCGAACGCGGACCCGTTGCTTGACGCGCCGATGTTGGCCAAAGCGTCCCGCTTTGTCCGGTTTTGCGACGCGTTTTCCATCCCGTTGATCACATTTACAGACGTGGCCGGCTTTGCGGTCGGGACCGAATATGAAAAAAGCCCACTGATCCGCCAGGCCGCGGAGATGACAGCTGCCTTTGCCGATTGCTTATGCCCGCGTCTGGGTGTGATCGTCGGTCAGGCATATGGAACGGCGTACGCGGCCATGAACAGCAAGCAGACCGGGGCGGATATGGTATACGCCTGGCCGACGGCGGATATCGGCGCCGTGAGCGCGGATGTCGCCGCCAATATTATTTACCGGAAACAAATTGCCGCCGCGGAGCATCCGATGACCGCGCGTGCGGATTTTGTCACGCGTTACGCCGACGAAGTCACCGCACCGCATATCGCGGCGTCTTTAGGTTTGATCGATGAAATCATTCAGCCGGCGGCAACGCGGCCACGTTTGGCCAGCGCGCTGGACATGCTTATTTCCGCATTTTGATTGGAGGATCCTACACATGAAGCTGTACACAGTGAAAGTCAACGGAGTTGCTTATCAGGTCGAAGTGGAAGAAGTCACAAACACGGCCGCGGCGCCAGCCTATACCGCCCCGGTGGCTGCTCCGGCTCCGATTTCCGCGCCCGCGCCGGCCCCGGCACCTGCAGTTGCGCAGCCGGCGGCGGCCGCGCCCGCGCCGGCGGCACCGGCCGGCAGTGAAGTGATCAAGGCGCCGATGCCCGGAACCATCATGGAAGTGACGGTGCAACTGGGCGAATCGGTCACGCGCGGCCAGGTATTGTGCATTCTGGAAGCGATGAAAATGGAAAATGAGATTGTTGCGCCGCGCGATGGAACCGTCGTCGCGGTTTCAGTCGCCAAAGGCGCTTCTGTCAATGCCGGCGACCCAATGATCAGTTTGTCCTGATTGTGTAGCGGGAGGAAACCATGACAAAAGTCTTGATCACCGAAACGGTCTTACGTGACGCCCATCAGTCCCTCGCTGCCACGCGGATGTCGATCGACGATATGTTGAACGCGTTGGAGATGCTTGACAATGTGGGATATAACGCATTGGAGTGTTGGGGTGGCGCCACCTTCGATTCAACGATGCGGTTTTTAAACGAAGACCCGTGGGATCGTTTGCGAACCATTCGCGACGTTTGTAAAAAAACCAAATTGCAGATGCTCTTGCGCGGGCAGAATCTGCTGGGCTATAAGCATTATGCCGACGATGTCGTCGAGTATTTTGTGCAAAGATCGATCGCCAACGGCATTGATGTCGTGCGCATATTTGACGCGCTCAACGATTTTCGCAACATCGAGGTCGCGATGAAAGCGGTACGGCGCGAAGGCGGCCACGCGCAGGGATGTATCGCTTTTACCCGCAGTCCGTTTCACTCGTCGGAAAAATTTGCCAGCGATGCCAAGGTGCTCGAAGAGATGGGCGCCGATTCGGTCTGTATCAAAGACATGGCCGGCCTGCTTTTGCCGTATGAGGCGTACGAGCTCGTCAAGGCTCTGAAGGCTACACTGAGCATCCCGGTTGAGCTGCATACACACTATACGAGCGGCGTGGGCTCGATGACGTATCTCAAAGCCATCGAGGCGGGGTGCGACATCATCGACACCGCGATCAGCCCGTTGGCGCTGGGGACCTCCCAGCCCCCGACCGAGCCCTTTGTGGCGACGCTGGCGGGGACCGGATATGACACCGGGTTGGATCTTGTGCAGCTGTCTGAGGTTGCCGCTTATTTCCGCGTCATCCGCGAGCGTTGGCTGTCATCCGGCCTGATCAGCACCAAAGTGCTGGGCGTGGACGTCAATGCGCTGATTTATCAGGTGCCCGGCGGGATGTTGTCAAACCTGGTCTCCCAACTGCAACAGGCGGGGAGAGAGGATCAATTGGAGGCTGTACTCAATGAAGTCCCGCGTGTGCGGGAAGACTTTGGTTATCCGCCGTTGGTCACACCCACCAGTCAAATCGTGGGCACCCAGGCCGTGATGAACGTGATGACCGGCGAACGGTACAAAATGGTTCCCAAGGAGTCCAAAGCGCTGGTCAAAGGCGAGTATGGCAAGACCCCGGCTCCGGTCAACCCCGAGATCCAGAAATTGATTCTGGGTGATGAAGAGCCCATCACCTGCCGGCCGGCGGACCTGTTGCCTCCCGAATTGGATTCTTTGCGCGCCAAAGCGGCCGAATATGTCGAACAGGAAGAGGATGTCTTGTCCTATGGCTTGTTCCCGCAGGTAGCGGAAAAATTCTTTCAGTGGCGGTTGGCGCAAAAACACAAAATCGATAACGAAGTGGGAAGTGTCGAGGGTGGCTATCAGCCAGTCTGAACATCGTAGGGGAAGATGCCTACCATGATTACCAGCCGGAAGAATCTCATCCGTGGGATCGAGGAGTCGATTCCGCGGATGAGCAAAGGTCAAAAAGCGATCGCGGCCTTTATTTTGTCGAATTATGACCAGGCGGCTTACCTCACGGCAGCCGGTATCGGCGAAACCGTTGGCGTAAGCGAATCCACGGTTGTCCGGTTCGCGATGGAACTTGGCTACGATGGTTTTCCTCATTTTCAAAAAGCGTTGCGGGAAGAACTCAAAGTCCGGCTGACGGCGGCGCAGCGTTTACACGCTTCTGGCCGCCTGGCGGAAACGGATGATATTCTGGGTGCCGTTCTGACTGCCGACGCGGAACGCTTGCGCCGCGCCGCCGATCAGGTGGATCGCGGGCGGTTTGGCCAGGCTGTGGATCTCCTGTTGTCGGCCAAGCGCGTCTTCATCGTCGGGGTACGCGGTTCGGCACCCCTGGCGTCTTTTATGTCATTTTATTTTAATTATGTTTTTTCGGATGTGCGTTTGCTCAACCCGACCGGCGCGAGCGATATGCTCGAGCAGATCATGACAGCCGGGCCGGGTGATGTCGTGGTGGGTATCAGCTTTCCCCGCTATTCCAAACGCACCATTGACGCGATGAATTATTCACATCACGCCGGCGCCGCGGTCATTGTGATCACCGATAAGGACCACACGCCGGTCACACAAGTGGCGGATTGTGTGTTGACCGCCCCGAGCGACATGATGTCATTTGTCGACTCTCTGACCGCGCCGTTGAGTGTGATCACCGCATTGGTGGTGGCCCTCGGCTTGCGACAGAAAGAGCAAGTAGGGCAGACGCTGGAAAAGCTGGAATCCCTCTGGGACGAATACGACGTGTACGACAAGGGAGGCAATCCGTGAATACCGATGCAGCCTTTCCCCGCGGCGTACCCGGCAGCCGTTTGGCGGCCAACGCTTCCATTCGTATCGCCATGACTCAAAATAGAGAAGAAGAGAAAGCCATGGCTGATCTCTTGCGTATGGAACACTATTTGGTGGCCGCGGTCGATTTCGGCGGTGAGTTTTTATCTTCTGTTTCGCGGATGGTTGAGCGGGCCGTCGTCGCGGCCCATCGCGAAGGCGTCATCGGGACGACACACGCGGAGGAAGGCGCGGTGGCCGGCGCGGCAAGGGAAGCTATTTCACAGATCACCAACAAAGCGATCGGGTTCAATGTCGGCGGCAAAATTGGTGTCGCCCGCTACGAGGATCACGTCGCCGTCTGTGTTTATTTTGGCATCGGCTTGCTCCACCTCAATGAAATCGCGATCGGCCTGGGGCATCGGGTCGTATGAGCGGGAATTGCCACTTCGCGCCCGACGCTGTATTTCATATCGCAATCGACGGGCCGGCAGGGGCCGGCAAAAGCACAGTGGCGCGGATCCTCGCCGCGCGTTTGGGCTTGACCTATATCGATACCGGTGCGATGTATCGCGCCTGCGCGCTCAAGGCCATCCGCGCCGGTGTCGACATGGCGGACGAGGACGCATTGGCCACAATGATGAACCACACCACCATCGGCTTTGAGAATGTGAACCGGGAGCAGCGTATCCTATTGGACGGGGCCGATGTTTCTGTTGAAATCCGCACCGCGGAAGTAACAAAAGGATCTTCTGATATCGCCAAATCGGCGATTGTGCGCCACAAGATGGTCGATTTACAGCGTCAGATCGCCGCCGGTTGTGGTGTTGTGATGGACGGTCGCGACATCGGATCTCACGTGTTGCCGGATGCGCGGTTCAAGTTTTTTTTGACGGCGCGGCCAGAGACAAGGGCGTGCAGGCGGTTGTTGGAGAATCAGCGCAATCACACAGGCATGCGGGATTATCAAAGCGTACTGGACGATATCCGTTATCGCGATTTACAGGATAGCACGCGCGCCATTTCCCCCTTGCTGCGCGCGGATGACGCGGTAGAGGTTGAAACGTCCGATCATGACATTGAAACGGTGGTCGAGATCCTAATAGCCCATATCCGCCGTACAGGCTGTGAACACCCATGAGCCGGCGGCTGACCTTCAAACAGGCACAAACATGCGGCTTTTGTTTTGGCGTCGACCATGCCGTGCGCGAAGCTTTCCGCATCGCGCGGGAACCGCACGCCAGGCCGGTCGTGATGCTGGGACCGATCATTCATAACGAGCAGGTTGTCGCGGAAATCCGTGCTCTGGGTGTGATGCTGGCCGACGACCTGAAAGACGTTCCCCACGGCGCCGTCGTCCTCATCCGCGCGCACGGTGTGCCGCCGTCGGTAATACAAGCGTTGCGTGACAAGGAATGCCTGGTCCGAGACCTGACCTGCCCTTTTGTATCGCGGATTCACCGCATCGTCGCTGAGCAGCACGCGAAGGGGACGCGAATCCTCATCGCCGGTTCACCCAACCACCCGGAAGTCATGGGCATTGACGGTTACGGCGGCGGCCAGGCCGTTGTGATCGAAACCGCTGCAGCTGCCGAGGATTTTGATCCCGGCAGCAATTCATGGGCGCTGGTTGCTCAAACCACCTTTTCATACAGTGAGTATGAGAAAATTATGCATATCCTTGCTAAAAAACTTTTGGACAAACTGCAAATCTTTGATACAATGTGTAATACGACTGAAAACAGGCAGAAAGAAGCCTACGAATTGGCGTGCCAATCGGACATCATGATTGTCATCGGCAGCCGCTCCAGTTCAAACACTTCCAAACTTCTGGATACCTGTCTCAGAGCGTGCGCGTCTTCTTACCTGGTGGAAGGACCCGACAGCATCCCGGATTTGTCTGGCAAAGAGGGTTTGCGGATTGGGATTACAGCAGGGGCGTCGACGCCAAACCGTATAATCAGGGAGGTTATCCAGAAGATGAGTGACAATGAGGGCATCATGAGTCAGCAGGAAGCGGACATCAGTTTTTCCGAGATGATTGACAGCATTCCCCAGCTCCACCGCGGCGCAACCGTAAAGGGCACGATTGTGCGGTATGACTCAGACAACGTCTATGTCGACGTACGCGACAAATCGGAAGGTCGCATTCCCCGACATGAATTCGACAACGACCCCGACTTCGATCTCGATCAGGCGATCGCCGATCACACCGAAATTGACGTGTATGTGCGCAGTATCCGCAACAGCGAGCTTGGCAAAGAGATTCTGCTTTCCAAGGCGCGTGTGGATTTTGGCAAGTACAAAACACTGATCGAGGAAGCGTTCGCGGAAAAGACGCCGATCTCGGTGAAAGTGGTGAATGTGGTCAAAGACGGCGTGATCGCGTCGTACGGGGGAATCGATATCTACGTGCATCGCACGCAGCTGGAAATGTTCCCTGTCGAGGATCTCGAGTCTTATCGTGGGCAGACCCTGGACATCGTGGTAACCCAGTATGATCCGGACAAGCGGCGCTTACGTGTTTCGGGATCGCGCCGGGTGTTGCTCAACGCGGAACGCCGGGCGCGCGCCGAGGAAGTGTGGGCGACCATCGCCGTGGGCAATGTCTACCAGGGTGTGGTTCGCAGTCTGACCGATTTTGGCGCGTTCGTAGATATCGGCGGCGTCGATGGCCTGGTGCACGTATCCGAATTGTCGTGGACGCGCATCCGTCATCCTTCGCAGGTGGTGTCGGTGGGCGACCAGATCGAAGTACATGTCAAAGACTTTGACCCGGAACGCAAACGGATTTCTCTCGGTTACAAAAAAGAAGAAGAAGATCCGTACCACGACATCGAACAGCGCTTTCCTGTGGGCTCTACAGTTCACGGCACCGTCGTCCGGATGTTCCCGTTTGGCGCGTTTGTGGAAATCGCCGAGGGCGTCGACGCGCTTTGCCATATTTCACAGATCTCAAATGTCCGTTTGGTCAAACCCAACGATGTTCTCGTGGAAGGAATGGAAGTGGACGCGCGCGTGCTCGAGGTGAGCAACGCGGATCGCCGGATCAGCATCAGCATCAAAGCCGTCGAGCCGATCGATCCGGTCTACACGGAGACAGTCGCCGTCCAACCGGAAGCTGAAATGACCGAGTACATCGACGGCGTGACCTTCATCGAAAAAGACGAACCAGAAGAACCCGCGCCGGCCGCCACCGAGTCGGAGGTCGCTCCGCCCGCGTCGGATCCAGATGAGGCACAACCGGAAGCGCCTGCCGAGACCGGCGAGCCACTCCCCGAAGAGCCGGCGGCAGAAGACACGGCAAATGAGGCGGACGCGGAACAGCCAGAATAGAATGGCAACGAGCCCTTTGGGCGCGCGCACCCAGTCAATCCGTCACACGGCCGTCCCCAAGGGCGGCCGTGTTTTTATCTCATATACGTCCAGCCGGCTTTTGAGTATAATCGATAGCAGGTCTGACCGCATCGGCATGCCCTAGCAGTGACCCCGGGAGGTAACCCATGTTCAAATCCAGACTCGCGCGTCTCGCGGCGCGCAAAGGGTGGCAGGTTGAAGAATCATATGTGTACCGTGGTGAATGGAACGGATGCCAGACGAGTTTGATCGATGGGGAGGGGTTTGTCGAGGTTGTATTGGCCTTGCCTTCCTTGTCGGCGTCCGGTGAGGACTGGGACGCGTTGACGCATGTTGTCGATGGATATTCCGGATTGCGGATCATACGCAGGGAGTTGAGAGACGGTTTTTTCGCGGTGCGCATCCGCCGCCGCCTCTTTTCGCAAGGGGCTTTGATGGACGGCCTGGATTTATTTTTGAATATCTTGACAGAAGAGGCCAGGGAGCGGGGTTTGTTGGAGCCGGCCGTGTGTGTGGTATGCGGCCTTGAAACACAAGAAACGGGCTCGTTCTTTGACCTTGCCTGCCACATCCACCCCGCATGCCGGTTAGAGGCCGGCGACGATTTGCCGGCGTATCCGCCTTATTTGCGCTACGAAGACAGCGGCAAAGATCCATTCCGTTCGCTGAAAACGAAATAATCACACAACTGTACGGGAGGAAGCCATGTTCGATCGGGTCGATCGATTGATCGGGGAAAATATGGACGGGCTGGTGCAGGCCTTGTCCCGGTTGTTGTCCATTCCCAGTTGCAAAAGCCGGCCGGAGCCGGACGCCCCCTATGGGAGCGACACGAAGCGCGCGCTGGAAGAATTTTTGCGCCTCGGAGAGCACATGGGTTTTGTGACCCGCAACATCGACAACATGGCCGGCTATATTGAATTTGGGCAGGGCCCGGCCATGGTCGCCGCGTTGGGGCATTTGGATGTGGTCCCGCCCGGGGACGGGTGGACCGCCGACCCGTTTACGCCGGTGGTTACCGCGGAGCGGATTATTGCACGCGGCGCGATCGATGACAAAGGGCCGGTGATCGCGTGTTTGTTCGCGCTCAAAGCGTTGCGCGACGCGGGATTTGCGCCCCGTACCCGCATACGGCTGATCGTGGGCCTCGATGAGGAGTCGGGGTCATCCTGTATGGCCCGGTACGTTCGCACCGAAGAGTTGCCCTGTGCCGGTTTTACTCCGGACGCGGATTTCCCGGCCATTTATGCCGAAAAAGGCATCTTGCACCTGCGCTTCCAAACCGAGATGCCGCCCGCGATTGCACACGCGGACGGCCCTGTTATTGTATATATGAAAGGCGGGGATCGCGCCAATGTGGTTCCTTCGCGCTGTGAAGCGTCCGTGTCGGTCGCGGGCGCCAGGGAGTTCGCGCAATCTTTCTCCGGCATCCCGGCGCACGGCAGCACACCCGACCAGGGTGTCAACGCGATTTCCTCGGCGATGCGTTCCGTGCATGAATGGCTGTCCTCTCGGGATCTTGCCCATCCTTTTGTGGATTTCTATCATCACAAATTCCACACGGAAACCGACGGCCACGCGTTGGGTATTGCCTGCCGGGACAACCCATCCGGTGCGTTGACATGTAACGCCGGTATGGTCGAGCTGGATGATGAGCGCGCGCGCCTGACGGTGGATATCCGCTATCCGGTTACGGCCGACGCGGAAGCGCTGCTGGCCACCCTGCGCGGCCAGGCCGCCCCATATGGGATCTCGCTCGTTGTTTTACAGCATCAAAAACCGCTGTATCTGGCGCCGGACACACCGATGATTACGACACTGACCCGTATTTACCGCGAAGTGACCGGCAGAGACGAGCCACCCGTCGCGATCGGCGGCGGGACATACGCGCGCACGATGCCGAATATCGTGGCCTATGGACCCGGTATGGCGGGAGATCCGGAAATGGCGCACAAAGCCGATGAGTACATCACCCTGGAGCGTCTGCAAACCTGTTGCAGGATTTACGCACGGGCGCTGGCCGCGCTGTCCGAGGAGGCCCGGCCGGAGCCCGCGTGAGAAAGCGGCTATGAGAGCGAAAATTATCATCAACCCCTCAGCCGGCCGCCAGATTTTCCAGCGCAATGTGGCGCGGATCATGGAAAAGCTGAGTCGGGAAAAGGTTTTGCGCGAGGTCAGTGTTGTTTATACACATGGCGCGGGCGACGCTTTTGACGCCGCCGCTCTCATTCGTCCGGGTGCGTTTGATTTTGTTTTGGCGGTCGGCGGCGATGGGACCGTCAACGAGGTGTTGAATGGGTTGATCACCGGCAAGGCAGAGACCCCGCTGTCCATTTTGCCCGCGGGTACAGTCAACGATTTTGCATACTCCATGCGCTTGCCCCGCGACGTCGCGCCTTTTTGCGCGATGGTTCGCCATTTTCACACCGTTCCGATCGATGTAGGCAAAGCCGGGTCCCGATATTTTCTCAACGTCGCCGCCGGCGGCATGCTGACCGATGTCGCGTACAAAGTGCCGACCGAATCTAAAACCGTACTGGGGCGGATGGCGTATTACATCGAGGGGGCCGTCAATCTCCCTTCACAGATTTACCGCAGCATCCCGTTTCATGTCAAAGCCGATGGGGTGGATGTGTGTCGGGATTCACTCCTTTTTACCGTCTCTAACACGCCCAGCGTGGGCGGGTTTCGCAAACTGGCGCCCCAGGCCTCGGCAGCAGACGGGTTGCTGGATGTCATGATTGTGCACAAGCCGGCTTTTGGCGATTTCATGCCGCTGGTCGTTCAACTGATGTTGGGCGAGCATGACCGCAATCCGATCGTCACTTACTTTCAGGCCAATCGGGTGGAAATCCAAGCCGTGATGGAAGAACCGATCCAGTTGGATCTGGATGGAGAGCGCGGCGGGGTTTTGCCCGTTTCCATCGAGTGTGTTCCCGCCGCGCTGCGCCTGCTGGTGCCCGCGCCCTAGGACTTGCAAAGAATTCGGATGCGTGCTATCCTTTTTCAGGCTTATCATACACCGCGGTTTGTCCGACGTCTGTGCCCTCAGGGGTTGTCGTGAGAAAACAAGCCGACGGGAAGAAAAACAGGAGGACACTCATGGCCGTTATCAGCATGAAACAACTACTCGAAGCCGGTGTTCATTTCGGGCATCAAACCCGCCGTTGGAATCCCAAAATGGCGGAATTTATTTACACCGAACGCAACGGCATCTACATCATCGACTTGCAAAAAACCGTTCGTAAAATGGAGGAGGCCTACAATTTTGTACGCCAAATCGCCATGGACGGGGGATCGATTCTCTTTGTCGGGACCAAGAAACAAGCGCAGGATTCCATCCGCGAAGAAGCGACACGCTGCGGGATGTTTTACATCAACAACCGCTGGTTGGGCGGGACGCTCACCAACTACGCCACCATCCGCCGCCGCATCAACCGGCTGGAAGAGCTGGACGCGATGGAACGAGACGGGCGCTTTGATGTGTTGCCCAAAAAGGAAGTGGCAAAGCTCCTCAACGAGAGGGATAAGCTCGCCAAGAACCTGGGCGGGATCCGCACGATGAACGGCAAGCCGTCCTGCATATTCATTGTCGACACCAAAAAAGAACACATCGCGGTGCGCGAAGCCCGTCGCCTGCAGATCCCGGTGATCGCGATTGTAGACACCAATTGTGACCCGGAAGAAGCGGATTACCCCATCCCGGGCAATGACGACGCCATCCGCGCCGTCAAGCTGATCGCCGGAAAACTGGCGGATGCTGTTTTAGAAGGCCGTCAAGGCGAGCAACTGGACATCGTGACCGAGCAGCAAAATGCCGCCGATGAACAAGCCAAGGTTGAAGAGAGCGACGCCACCGAGGTGGAAGCCGGCGCGTAATCCGTTGCCGGCCATAGAAC
>CAYZME010000050.1:0-14952 GCA_964479435.1 uncultured Oscillospiraceae bacterium | reverse complement strand
AAAGCGCTCCGGCAACAGGCTATCTAGCTGTATGGTTCCACATTGCCAGGTGCGTCCCAGGCTGTCTTCAAGATGGAAATCCAATTTGGGGCCGTAAAAGGCACCGTCACCTTCACTGATTACAAACGGTTTGTCCATTTCACGAATGGCATTTTTGAGAACCTCCTGATTCTCCTCCCACTCTGTTGCCGTACCGATATGGTTTTCTGGCATCGTGGAAAGCTCAATCTGGTACGGTAAATCAAACAGGGTATACACTTCATCGAACAAGCGCACCACGCTTTTGATCTCATCTTTCATCTGGTCGCGGGTCATAAAGATATGTGCGTCATCCTGGGTAAAGCAGCGCACACGGAACAAGCCGTGCAGCGTCCCTGACAGTTCGTGGCGATGAACCAACCCCAGTTCGCCCACCCGCAGCGGTAATTCACGATAGGAATGCGGTTCGGTCTTGTAAACCAACATTCCGCCGGGACAGTTCATGGGCTTGATGGCGAAGTCCTCTTCGTCGATGACCGTAGCATACATATTGTCTTTGTAATGCGACCAATGCCCGCTGCGCTCCCATAACGCGCGATGCAAAATCAAAGGGGTACTGATTTCCACGTAGCCGTAGCGCTTATGAATCTCGTGCCAATAATCGATCAGCGTGTTTTTGAGCACCATCCCTCTGGGAAGAAAGAAAGGAAAGCCCGGGGCCTCATCCATGAGCACAAATAGCCCCAGCTCTTTGCCCAGGCGACGATGGTCACGCTTTTTGGCTTCCTCCAGACGCAGTAAATAGGCTTCCAATTCCGCCTTTGAAGGGAAGCAGGTCCCGTATATCCGTTGCAACATTTTCCGCGACGAATCACCGCGCCAATAAGCGCCCGTTATGTTCATCAGCTTGATGCCATTGCCCTTGATGCGGCCGGTGGCATCCATGTGCGGACCCGCGCACAAGTCAACAAAATCCCCCTGGCGATAGAAGCTGATGATGGCCTCCGCCGGCAAATCGTGAATCAGCTCTAATTTGTACGGTTCATCCTTCATCCATGCCAACGCTTCAGAACGTGCCAGCTCGAATCTTTCCAGCGGTAGATTTTCTTTACAGATTTTGCGCATCTCCGCTTCAATAAGCGGGAGATGCTCCGGCGTAAACGTCACGTCAGAGTCCAAATCGTAATAAAAACCATCCTCGATGGCCGGCCCGATGGCAAAACGCGTACCGGGAAACAGTCGCTTGATCGCGTGTGCCATGATGTGGCTGGTGGTATGACGATAGGCCTCTTTGTATGTTTTGTTTTCGAATGAATATGGATTGACCTCTGACATGGATCCGACCTCCTTGTTTTGCGGGCAAAAAAACAGTTCGCCCCTCATGATACAGGGGCGAACTGTTGTCACAATCCGCGGTTCCACCCTGCTTGCGACGCTTACGCGCCGCCGCTCGTAGAAAACGCCTTAACGCGGCGCGATCGGCCCGTATTGGGGGCACTCCGGGGTGGTATGCCTTCCCCAAACCCCAGTCCCGCTTGCAGCCACGGCGAAACTTCTCTGAGAGGTTTATCAGGAACAGCTGTCCCCATCTACGCTTTCTATGCCACGTTTATAGACCGTTTAGTGCCTGATGTCAAGCACTCTTGGCGGTTTCCGACGTGTTAAGGGGTCGGTCCGACACGCCAAATATCGGCCGCGTATTCCGCGATGGTCCGATCGGAGCTGAACCGGCCGCTGCGCGTGATGTTAATCCAGCACTTGCGAGCCCATGCCAACCGATCCTGATAGGATGCCACCAGTAGGTCGCGGGCGATGCTGTAGTCTTTGAAATCGCCCACTACGAAATAGGGATCGGCCGGCTGCCAATTGCTGCCATTCAGCAGGCTGTCATACAAATCGCGAAACATCCCGGTGTCCCCATCTGATAAAGTGCCATCAATCAGGGCGTCCAACACACGCTTCAGGCCGGCGATGTTCTGGTATTGCCACTGCGGATTGTAGTACGCGCGCGTGGCATCCCAATCTTCGGTGCGCACACCGAAGATCTGAATATTCTCCGTGCCGACCGCTTCCGCGATTTCGACATTGGCCCCGTCCAACGTGCCCAGAGTGATCGCGCCGTTCATCATGAATTTCATATTCCCGGTCCCTGAAGCCTCAAATCCAGCTGTTGAAATCTGCTCGGAGATATCGGCTGCCGGGAAGAGTTTTTCGCCGGCGGTGACGTTGTAATTGCGTGTAAATACGACTCTCAACCGCCCTTGCGTCAACGGATCCGCGTTGACCAGCCGCGCGATCTCGTTGATCAACTTGATGACCGCTTTGGCGCGGAAATAGCCGGGTGCGGCCTTGGCGCCAAAGATAAACGTTTGCGACGGCATGTTGAGCTTCGGATCTTTCTGTATCTTAAAATATAAATGCAATATTTGTAACGCGTTCATCAGCTGGCGCTTATATTCATGAAGCCGCTTGATTTGAATATCAAACAGCGAAGACGGGTCGATCTCGATGCCGTCGTTCTGCTGAATAAATCTCGCCAATTGTTTCTTCTTTTCATCCTTGATGGCAAGAAAGCGACGCAAAACGGCCGGGTCGTCCGCGAATTTTTCTAATTCGGCCAACCGGCCCAGATCGCGCACCCAGCGTTCGTCGCCCGCCAGTTCAGTCAACAAAGCCGACAGTTCCGGGTTGCAGACGCGCAACCATCTCCGCGGGGTAACGCCATTGGTTTTATTGCTCAAGCGGTCCGGATAGGCCTGATGCCAATCGCTCAATACGCGATCACGCAATATTTGCGTGTGCAAGGAGGCGACACCGTTAATCGAGAAGGATCCGTAACAGGCAATGGATGCCATTTGTACTTTTCCGTCGCCGATCGGTGACATCATCTGGATCCGGTCGTGTGCCAGGCCCCGCGCCGCCATTTCCGTGCGGAATTGGTGGTCCAGACGCCGTACGATTTCCAGAATTTCCGGGAACAGATATTGGAAAATACCGACATCCCATTTTTCCATCGCCTCGGCCAGGATGGTGTGATTGGTGTAGGCAAATGTTTTGCGGGTGATTTCCCACGCGTGATCCCACTCCATCCCATGATCCGCGATCAAAATCCGCATCAATTCGGCCACGCCGATCGCCGGATGGGTGTCGTTGAGCTGGAAAACATGGTATTGGGCCAAATTGGATAAATCATTGCCGTGCAGCTCTTTGTGTTTGCGCACAATATCCTGCAGGGAAGCCGAAACAAAGAAATACTGTTGACGAACGCGCAATACTTTTCCGTCATACGAGGTGTCATTGGGATACAGCACGCGCCAGATATCATTCACTCGGTTGCGTTGCACAACCGCGTCGTCAAACCGTTGGGAGTTAAACAGATTGAAATCGAACTCCTCCGCGGGCTCCGCTTTCCACAACCGGACGGTGTTCACGTGCCCGGTACCGTAACCGACCACTGGCAGATCGTACGGGACCGCCCACACCTCCATATCGTTATAGTGGATACATTGGCGGTCGCTGTCGCGACGCACCAGCCAGGGATAACCGTGTTCCATCCAGACATCCGGATATTCGTGCTGATAACCCTCTTCGATTTCCTGTCTGAACAAGCCGTACCGGTACAGGATCCCATACCCTGTGAGCGGAATTTCCGACGTTGCGGCCGAATCCATAAAGCAGGCGGCCAGTCGGCCCAGACCCCCGTTGCCAAGCGCGGCATCCGCTTCCTGCTCCTCCAGTTCACCTAGATCAAAGCCATGTTGAGCGGCCGCGTCACGGACCGTCTCGTATATGCCCAGGTTCACCAGGTTGTTCTGCAAAGAGCGCCCAACGAGAAACTCAGCGGAAAAATAATGAGCCTGCCGCCCGGAAGCGTAATGCCGGCGCGTGGTTTCCCACGCGTCCGCGATCCAGCCAACGATCGCGCGCGATAACGCGTTCCAATATTCTTGTGGCGAGGCCGTCGCGTACGTGCGCGCGGTTTCCGCCTGTAAAAGCACTTCGACGCGCTCTTTTAGAGTCTGTATATCCAACATGAA
This sequence comes from uncultured Oscillospiraceae bacterium, assembly GCA_964479435.1. Lineage (GTDB taxonomy): Bacteria > Bacillota > Clostridia > Saccharofermentanales > UBA5734 > JAAYKS01. Next base: position 10,936 of record CAYZME010000050.1, on the reverse strand, counting down.
TCATCCTCCTACAGCACCTGATTTTATTCAATCGCGGATTATAAAGCAAATCGCGTGTCTGCCAGAGCGGCCCGACTGCCGGTCTGTGTACAACGCGATTCTCATACCACGGGAGGATCCTTTCACGTTGTGATGTAGAATATATAAAAAAGCAAGGAGCTTACAAATGCGCTGGTTCCAAGAAACTGCGGCGTGGCCGCTCATCACACTGGCGGGATTGGGTGTCGGCTGGCTATTGGTGCGACTGTACAACCGCCTGCCGGAAAGCTGGCTGCAAGATTACGGTTTCCGTCCCAACGACCCCGATTGGCCCCCCGCGCGACGGGTACGCTCGAACCATGTGGTCGCCGGAGTCATGCTCATGACGGGCGCCGGGTTTCTATTATCTGTACTCACGGCCGGTTTGAGTATACGTGCGTTGCTTCTGATGCTGGTTTTATGCATTCTGGTTCTGGTCGCACTCCCCGACGCGCTCAACAAAATCATTCCCGATCAGTCGGTCGTGGCGTTATCCATTCTGGGAGCGGCGTTCGCGGCGCACGATTTATTCATGGGGAGAGGGGTAAGAGAGGTCGCGTGGGATCGGGTGGGGGGAGCTGTTGTCGCGGCCGTTGCTTTATGGCTCATCGGCACCGTGGCGTCGATGTTGGCCAAGCGAGAAGCGATGGGGATGGGGGACGTCAAACTCTTGTTCGCCTGCGGCTTTTTGACCGGCCTGCATTTATTGCCCCTGCTGTTTTTTGTTTCTTTTGTCTCGGCCGCGTTTTTGGCGATCCCCATGCTGATCCGCCAGCGCCGCCATACCACGGAAAGTGAAGAAGCGGGACAAGCGCCTTTGGGTCCTTTCATTTCCGCCGCCTGTTTTTTGTGTTTGACCGTCGGTGACTCCATCACACATTTTCTTTTCTCGGGACTTTTATGAACCACTCTACCGGTATCCGCTTGGTGTCCGTCAGACACCGAAACCCGCGCGGCTCTCCCCGTGGTGGACGTGGTATCCAGGGGGCGCCCGGTACGGCTTTATTGCTGCACGCGTTGTTGTCGATATTCATGCAATTTGTCTGGTATTTGCTTCCGGATGACTTTGGCGGATTGGACAAACGGGGACTGACGGGGTACGTCGCGGCCATTGTCTGGATGCAGGGGGTTTGTGTTTTACTGCCGGCGATGTTGGCGGTCTGGTGGCATGCCGTCCCGGCAGAGGTCGTAATTGGCCGCCGCCGCCCCGGCATGATCTCCATTCTGACGGCTTTGGCTCTCGGCGTTCCGGCCGCGGTTATGCTGGTTTCTCTCAACAACATCGCGGTCTACCTGATGGCCAGGGTGGGCATGCCTCTGCCCGCCGCGATCCTCCCGGCCGATTATCCCGGCAGCGGGTTGGCGGCGATGCTTTTACTTTTGGCGGTTTCCGCGCTGTTGCCGGCTCTTCTGGAGGAAATGCTCTTTCGCGGTGTGATCCAAGGCGGTCTGAACATGTCAGGGGGAGCCGCGTCCGCGGTGCTTTTAACCGCGATTGCCTTCTCCTTATATCACGGCGACCCCTTGTTTTTGGCGGCTCCCTTCGGAGCCGGCGTCATCCTGGGCGTGGTACGCAGACAAACCGATCATCTTTTTCCATGCATCGCGGCTCATTTCTCACTCAATGCTTCCATCCGGTTGATTCGCCCGATCCTCCCCCGTTTGACCACCGAATATCTGGCGGGGTTTGCGCAAACCGTGGAACCGGTTCTCTACGCCTCCATCGCCGCCTTTTTTCTTTCCGCCGCCGTCGTCATCCCTTTGACTCTGATGGTCGGAGGGCTCGCCCGGCGTGAAAACCGTTACGCGCCGCGCGCGGTATCTCTACCCGCGGATTGGAAGTTTTGGTTGGCAATCCTCTTGCTGGTTGCTACAATTGTGATGGTCTACTGGGCTTCGCAGGCAACCCCGGCGCAAGTGGGGCCAGGTGCATAGCCGCCCGGCCGGCATATATTACAGGAGGATGAAATGATGTCGGACCCGGTTGCGGACCGTTATGCACAGGACAAGGCCATCGTTTTGTCGATTATAAAATATGTGCTGATCACAATCCTGGTTGGCATCGCGCTTTTCGCGGGGGTCCGCCTGCTCTGGATTCTGACCCCTTTCCTGATCGGTTTTATCCTGGCACGTGCTTCTTCCGGTATGTCCACCGGCGTGTTGCTGCTGGTTCGCCGGCTTCGCCGTGGGCGCGGCGCCACGCGGACCGATGACGCGGATTTACCCGAAGAAAGCGACGAATCGGCGCCGCCCGACCCTGCCCATATTCTGACCACTCCGCTGTTTGTTCGCGGCAAACACCACGCCGCAAGGGTCCGGCCCAAACGCAGCGCCGGCACGATTTTGGGAATTGTCTTTTTTGTACTATTGCTCCTCGGCCTGGTCGGGTTGATCATTTTGATCGGTGTGATCGGCATCGCGCAAATCAAGACCCTGGTCGACAAATTGCCGACCTTGCTGAGTGTCCAGAATATACGCGAAGTGCTGGACTACATTCGCGACCTCTCTGAACGCCTGGGCGGCGCGCTCCCTCCTTCGGTCATCGCTTCCATCGAAGAAGAGCTGTATTCATTTCAACAATTTGCCCTGAAACAAATTCCCAATATTGCCACTTCCCTGCTCAACTTCATCCTGCGTCTTTTTTCCGGCCTGCCGGTGTTCTTTTTTATGGTAATCGTCGTTGTGGTTTCCGGTTTTTACTTCCTTACTGAAAAGCGGGCGGTGCGCGCGTTTGTCAAACGCAACGTGCCCAGTGAATCTTTTTTGATGAACGCGGTTCAATTGATCAACCGCCTTTTCTCTACCCTGTTTCGCACCATCGGCGGTTATTTCCTCTTGCTGGTCATCACTTTTTTGCTGGCTCTGGTTTCGCTGTTGGCCATCAACACGCCTTATGCCGTTGTCATCGCGCTGATCGCCGCCGTACTGGATTTTTTGCCGGTTCTGGGCCTGGGCGTCACGTTCGTCCCGGTGGCGGTCTTCATGGCCGTGAGCGGCAATATATATGGTGCCGTCGGTGCGATTGTCGCTCTGGCCGTGATGACGATCATCCGCAGGCTCATCGAACCGACGATTCTCGGCTCGGCTCTGCGAATGCACCCGATGGCCACTCTTTTTTCCATGCTGGTCGGCGTCGCTTTGTTCGGTTTGACCGGATTCCTGCTGGGGCCGGTTTTGATGGTCGCGATCACGGAGACATTTGCCCAATTCCAATTTGATCGCAAACTCCGCGCCTTGTTTGGCAAATTGCTCGACAAAGTATCCGACAATCCCCAAAAAGAGACAACGGAGGAATCGCAATGATTACCCATATTGTGATGTGGAAATTCCTGGAAGAGGCCGGGGGCCGCACGCGCGCCGAAAATATGGCGCGCGTGCGCGTATTGCTCGAATCCCTTCCCCCCGTGATCCCCCAAATTCTCTCGCTGGAACTGCGCGAGGACATCGGCGTCGATCGCGACCCGTTCGATATGGTGTTGATCACGCGGTTCGCCAATCTGGCTGACCTGCAGATCTATCAGAATCATCCGGAACACCAAGCGGTCTCCCGCTTCGTCACACAAGTTCGTTCCCAGCGCGCGGTCGTCGATTATGAAAACGCCGACCCTCCAATCTGAGGATCGGTGTCTTCATACACACTTGATTCAAATGGATCGCGGCGCGGCACCTGAATAATCAGCCGCCCTCCGGATAATACTGCGCGATCTTGGCCTCGTGTTCGGCCAAAGTCGTCGAGTACAGATTGTTGCCTTCGCCATCGGCAAGAAAATAGTAATAGCCATGGGCGGTGGGGTACAACGCGGCCTGAATGGCTTGCAGCCCCGGAGAGCAAATAGGGCCGGGCGGCAGTCCGGAATTGCGGTATGTATTGTAGGGGCTGTTGATCGCCATATCCGTTTCAGACACCACCAAAATCGGCTCGAGTCCCTGTTGCTCACGCAAATAATTGATCGTGGCACAAGACTGGAGATAATTCATCGCCGGATCGCCCGAACGCATCCGATTGTGAAAAACACCGGACACGATCCGCATATCCTGCAGATTGCCGCTTTCTTTCTCGATGATCGCGGCCAGCGTGATCACCTGGTCCATGGTCATCCCAAGCCGTTCGGCTCTTTCGTAATAGGCTTTCTGTAGCTTGATCTCCGCATTGGCCAGAAACTTGCCGATGATGTCATCTTCGACCGTATTTTTGTCAAAGCGATAGGTGTCGGGGAATAAATAGCCCTGCAAGGCATATTGCCGGCCCGAACCGCTGGGGATACCGGCGACAAAATCATATTCGGCGAACAACGACGGTTTGTTGACGATCTTGTCCAGAGCATCCTCATCGTACATGACACCGGCCGCGGTGAGAGCCTGTTTGAGCTGGAGATAGGAGAGGCCCTCTTTGAAAGTGACATCGATCGATTGCGGCTGTTGCGACAGCAGAAACATGATCTCGTCGTAACTGAGCTCATTGGTCACATAATGCGTACCGGCCAAATAAGAACCGTCAAAGCCGTTGACTTTGGAAAGCAAAGTAAACAGCATCGTGTTCTTAATCGCGCCGGCTTCTTTGAGGATGTCGGCGATATCTTTGGTGTCGGAGCCGCGCGGAATGACGATCATCGTCGATCCAGGTGTGCTCTCCCCGATCCGCAATACATCGCCCTGTAGTTTTTCCAACCGCGCGTTTTGTTCGCGCACATAGTCATAGCCGAGAATAAAGCCCACACAAGCGGCCGCCACCACCGCAACCAGCACGAACAAAGCAAACAGCGTTTTGAAGACTTTCGATGAGATCATGGCGATCCTCCGGTGTCAACGCCCATTCATCAGGCGTCCTTGCGGGAACGGGCTTTCAGGCGCAGATCGCTGTCCAGAATCCGCTTCCGCAGCCGGATGCTTTGAGGTGTGACTTCGATCAGTTCGTCATCCGCGACAAATTCCATACTCTGTTCCAGGCTCATCACCACCGGCGGCACCAAGCGCAACGCCTCATCTGACCCCGCCGCGCGGATATTGGTCACATGCTTGCGTTTGCAGACATTGACGACGATATCTTCATTTTTGGGGCTCGCTCCAACCACCATTCCCTCATACACGGCTTGCCCGGCTGTAATAAACAGGATCCCGCGATCCTGCGCGTTGTGCAATCCGTATGTCATGGCCTCACCGGTTTCCCAAGCGACCAACACGCCGTGATTGCGGGTGTCGATGTCGCCTTTCCAAGGCTCATAACCGGAAATTGTGCTACTCATTGTACCATTGCCCCTGGTGTCGGTCAAAAGCTCAGAACGGTACCCGATCAGGCCGCGCGAGGGGATGGTAAACTCCAAACGCACCGTCCCGTTGTGGGGGGGAAGCATATTACTCAGCGCCGCTTTGCGCGCCCCCAGTTTCTCAATTACCACTCCGACATACTCTTCCGGGACATCGACTTGCAGGGCTTCAATCGGCTCACAGCGCACGCCATCGACTTCCCTCTGAATCACCTTGGGTTTGGACAGTTGAAACTCATATCCTTCCCGGCGCATCGTTTCTACCAAAATCGACAGATGGAGTTCGCCGCGCCCTTTGACTACAAAGGACTCGGTGGTATCCGTTGTTTCCAGCCGCATGCTCACATTGGTTTCGATTTCGCGAAAGAGCCGATCGCGCAAATGGCGCGAAGTCACATATTTCCCTTCTCTACCGGCAAAAGGGCTGTCGTTGACGGAAAAGGTCATGGCGATGGTCGGTTCGTCGATGTCGACGAAATCCAGCGGTTCCACCCGGTCGGGCGCGCAAATGGTCTCGCCGATCGCGATATCGGGAATGCCGGCGACACAGACGATCTCACCCACGCCCGCCTCCGGGATCTCCCGGCGACTCAGCCCGTCAAAGCGCAGCAGGCGGACAACCCGCGCCGCGCGCGCATCCGGACCGGCCGCGCCGCAGATGGCGACAGGAGCCCCCTGGCGGATGGTCCCGCGTTCAACCCGGCCGATAGCCACCCGGCCGATGTAGTTGTCATAATCGATGTTGGACACCAGCATCTGCAGCGGTGCCTCACAATCGCCCACCGGGCGGGGTATGTACTCGATCACCGCGTCCAGCAGCGGCAGGATCGTACCATCGGCGGTTGGCGGCTTGCCACGAGACGCGACCCCCATGCGCGCCGACGCGTATACGACGGGAAAATCCAATTGATCCTCATCGGCCCCCAACTCGATAAACAGATCCAGCACCTGGTCCACCACTTCGACGGGCCGCGCGTCCGCGCGATCGGTTTTATTGATGACGACGATGGGCAGCAACCGCATCGCCAGCGCTTTGCGCAACACGAAACGGGTCTGCGGCATCGGTCCGTCGAAAGCGTCGACAACCAGCAAAACGCCATCGACCATCTTCAAAACGCGTTCGACTTCGCCGCCAAAATCCGCGTGTCCCGGCGTATCGACCACGTTGATCCGAATGCCTTTATACACAATTGCCGTGTTTTTTGCCAAAATCGTAATGCCGCGCTCGCGCTCCAGCGCGTTGCTGTCCATCACCTGTTCGGCGACCTGTTCATTTTCACGAAAAATACCGCTCTGGCGCAGCATTGCGTCGACGAGCGTCGTCTTTCCGTGGTCGACATGCGCGATGATCGCGACATTGCGAATCTGATTGATCTCTTGTCTTGACATAAAGTGGAGAGCCTTTCCGTCTCCGGTATCCGGGTGATTCAAACGTCTTTGCGCTCCCGTTCCCGCAAGAGGAAGCGAATCGGCGTACCTGCAAAACCGAAGCTTTTTCTGAATTGATTTTCTAAATAGCGCTCATATGAAAAATGGGACAAGGTGCGATCGTTGACAAACAAAACGAACTGTGGCGGCCGCACAGACACCTGTGTAACGTAATAAATCCGCAGATGGCGGCCCTTGTCTTGCGGCGTCGGCACCATGGCGACGGCCTCCGCCAACATGTCGTTGAGCATACCGGTTGTCAGGCGCTTGCCCGCCTGTTCGTATACCTCATTGACGCGCTCGAACAAACGCTCGACGCGCTGGCCTGTTTTGGCCGACACAAACTCAACCGGGGCATACTGCATAAAGGCAAAGCGGTTGGCGACCGCGCGCCGAAAGCGCTCCAGTGTGCCGGTCTCCTTTTCGATCAGGTCCCACTTGTTGACGACCAGAATGCTGGCCTTGCCCGCATTGTGCGCCAGGCCCGCCACTTTTGTGTCCTGCTCCGTCGGCCCGTCTTCGGCATCGAGCAGAATCAGGCACACGTCGGCACGCTCGATCGCCGCCAGCGTGCGGATCATACTGTATCTTTCGATGTTGTCCTCAATCCGGCTTTTGCGCCGCAACCCGGCGGTATCGATGACGACATAATGGCCGAACCGGTTCTGTAAACGGGTGTCGATGGCGTCGCGTGTCGTGCCGGGGATATCCGAGACAATCGTCCGTGTTTCGCCCAACATACAGTTGGCCAACGAGGACTTGCCCGCGTTGGGCTTGCCGATGATGGCCACCCGGATTTCCGGATCGGTTTCAGAGGCCGGCAGCTCGGGGGGAAAACAGCTGTGGATCTGGTCCAGCAATTCGCCCATACCCAACCGGTGCGCGGAAGAGATGGGGTAGGGGTCTCCCAAACCCAGATTGTAAAACTCATATACTTCCGCCGGCATCTCGCCGACGCGGTCCACTTTGTTGACCGCCAACACGACCGGCTTGGCGGACTTGCGCAAAATATCGGCGATATCGCCGTCGGACGCGTGCAAGCCCGATTGAAAATCCACAATGAAGACAATGACATCCGCTGTTTCGATGGCGATGTCGGCCTGGACGCGCATCTCGCGCAAAATCGTATCCTCCGCGCCCGGTTCGATGCCCCCTGTGTCAATGACAATAAACGGACGGCCGCGCCATTCGGCTTCGGCGTACAACCGGTCCCGCGTAACGCCCGGCGTGTCGTCGACAATCGAGAGACGGCTGCCGGCAAGATAGTTGAAGAACGTCGATTTGCCGACGTTGGGGCGCCCAACGACGGCGACAATTGGTTTACCCATCCCAGACAACCTCCCGTGTCACAAATTGATCCAGCCACGCCAACAAGCCATCCGCGGTGGCCGTACAGACTTCCACTACAGCCCCCAGCTCCCGACCCAGACGCGCCGGTGTCCAGTCGTCCAAAAATATCTCGCCGTCCGCGCGCAACATGGTGTCTGGCACCAGAACGATCTCGTCGCCCCGGAATCCAATCCGGGGCGACATGCCGGCAGCCAGATCGGCCGCTGTCAGCAATCCGGCCACCGTGATCTGATCGCCAAAAAACACGTTGCGGATCGCGTGTACATGCCAATCAATCGGGTACAGATCGCGAATGGCCGGCGAATAACGATCCAGCAGCGGCGCGAAATCGACGCCGCTCACCGCGTGCACCGACGGCGATGGCTTCCCGCCGCCGCTCCGTGCTCGCCTGGCACGGAGCGTCAGGCCCTGCTTCATCTCCTGGTCAAACAGCGGCACCATCCCTACCCCGTTTTCCAGTTGCGGGAAATCCTCATATACAGCCGCTGCCGGCAACGCGAGGCCCGCTTTGAGATAAAATTCATCCGCCGGATACACCCAGTGACACGCGCGCCAGGTCAGCATGCGTTGCTGCCAGGCATGGATTTGCTCCACGACCGCGCGCGCGCCATCCCGGTCAAACGCGCGCAGCGCCGGCAGGCGATTGGCTTCGCGATACCGCGTCAATCCGACCGGCACCACCGAGACGCTTTGCAGCTGCTCTCCCAGCGACGCCAATCCCGACAGCGTATCCTCCAGCACCGCGCCGTCGTTGGCGCCCGGCACCAGCACAATCTGCGCGTTCATCGAGATGTGCTGCGCGGCGATGCGGCGCATCCGCTCGAGCAGCCGCCCGGCCAGGCGGTTATTGAGCAACGCGACGCGCACATCCGGGGCCAGCGCGTGGACCGAAATATTCATCGGCGACAAGCGAAACCCGAGCAAGCGATCAAATTCCACGTCATCCAGATTGGTGAGCGTCACATAATTGCCGTTGAGAAAGGACATCCGCAGGTCGTCGTCTTTGAAATAGAGTGAAGGCCGCATCCCGCGCGGCAATTGGTCAATAAAACAAAAGGCGCACCGATTGGAACACGACCGGCAGTCGTCCATCAGGTCAGTGCCAAAGATCAGTCCGATGTCCTCATCTTCGTCTTTATCAATTTCATAGACCACGGTCTCACCGCGCTTGTGGGCGATGTATAATTCAATCCGCTGCTCCGCCAGCGCGGTCCGGTAATCGAACACATCCTGTATGGCGCGATCGCCGATTCGCAATAAAACGTCACCCGCCGCCAGGCCCAAACCGGCGGCAATGCTGTCCGGTTCCACACCGGTGATCAGATGGGTTTTCGCTCTCGTCAAAAATGAAATCTCCTCACGGCAAAAACAAAGAAAAACAGCGAGCCAGGCAAGCCCCGCTGTTTCCCCTCGCTCGCGCGATCTTCCCGCCGCGTGGCACCCGCGCGGCGCCGATCACACGGTTGGGTTTACTTCGCTTCAGCTTTTACCACAACTTCTTTGCCGGCGTAGTACCCGCAGGATTTGCAGACCTTATGCGGCATTTTGAGGGTATGGCATTGAGGACACTCGACCAGATTCGGGACTGTGAGCTTCCAATTGGCAGAGTGGGAACGGCGAGTCCTGGCTTTGGACCATTTGCGTTTGGGGACAGCCATGTTATTTACCTCCGTACTTATCTCAGAAAACGGCGCGCGACCGATTTACAGCAATTCTTTGAGCCGGCCGAACGGGTTGCGCTCTCCCGGGTCGGCTGGGGGGCACGCGCACGGCCCACGGTTGAGATCCGCCCCGCATCGCGGACAAATCCCGGCGCAATCCGGTTGGCATAATGCCCGGATGGGCAGTGCTGGCAGCAGGTTCTCGCGCACAGCGTCGGTGATATCTACTGCGTAATCCTCATACACATAAAAAGGTTCGTCATCGCCCGTTTGCGGATCTTCATGGTGCTCCCCCACGACCGGTTGCGCCGGGCGAAACGTTTCGCGGACCTGCGTTTGGATCTCGCGCCGGATCGGCGCCAGACAACGTGCACAATGCGTATGGTATACGACCGCGGCCGTCCCGGACAAAACCAGAATGCCATGCCCAGCGTTTTGGAGCGATCCGTGAAAACGCGCGACATCCGCCGGGTCAAAGGTGAAGCCGGGAAACGCAAGCCCAATGCGGTCCGGCGCCGCCGCGGCCTCGATTTCCATGACCGCACCGCCTGTCCTGGCAATGGCTTTGATATCGAATTTCATCCCGTACCTCCACAGACGCGAATGACATTATCCACCAGATACAGGGCATTGTCAACCTCAGTCACCGGCCGGCGCGCCGCGTGCCCGGACCGCGATGTGAATGGCCGTATGGACCAGCTGGCGATTGCCAAAATCGATGGTATAGCTCAATGCTACGGTCCCGCCTTTACAGGTGAGCGCCGTTTGCACGGTGTGGGTCAACAGGCCGACATGAAGCACACCAAACGGGGTGGTCATCTGCGTCAAATGCTGCTGGCCCTCCTGAAAAACCAACTGCATTTCCGCCACCCCGCCGCGCGTCAGCGAGACCGATCCGTCATCGAATACGCGGATGCGGGTCAACGTCCCTTCCATACCGGAATCGGCGCTTTCGCGGTACAGCAGCTGCCATGCGTCCTCCAGACGTTCCAGGCGGCCTTCCGTGGTCAGACGGACCGGGTCGGGGCGCTTGTCGCCACTCTCCCAATTCGCGCTTTCAATCGTCAAGATGACGTTGTCTTTGTCCATGTCCCCCTGCCTTTATCCACCCCACCCGCCCGCGGAGCGGGGCACATAGCGGTACAAAAACGGGAACCTCCCGGTCCCCGTCTTTGACGTCATGTGGTGCCCAGAGCAGGAATCGAACCAGCGACA
>CAYZME010000049.1:0-15012 GCA_964479435.1 uncultured Oscillospiraceae bacterium | reverse complement strand
TATCCCAACATGACCAGTCTGGTCGAAATCAACCCGGCCAATCAGCCCGAACACTCCGTCACCTGGCGGGAATACAATCTGATCGAGGTCTCTTCGGCCGAACGATACCGGCGCGAGATGACCTGGAAAGATTTTGACATCAAGGCCAACCGCTTTGCCAATCTGCTGCTCACCCGTGGCATTCAAAAAGGCGACAAGGTCGCGGTCCTGCTGATGAATTGCCTCGAGTGGCTGCCGGTTTATTTTGGCATCCTCAAAACCGGCGCCCTGGCCGTGCCGCTCAACTTCCGCTACACCGCGGAAGAGATTCAATATTGCCTGAGCCTGGCCGAGGTGGACGCCCTGATCTTTGGCCCCGAGTTTGTCGGCCGGGTCGAACAAGTGCTGGATCAACTGCACGACGTCAAGACTTTTTTTCATGTCGGCGAACAGGCCCCGCCCTTTGCCGACAGCTATGACCGCCTCGTCACCTACTGCTCTTCGATCGCCCCCGCGGTCGAACTGCTCGACGACGACGACGCGGCCATCTATTTTTCCTCCGGCACCACTGGGTTTCCCAAGGCGATTCTCCACTCCCACGCGGCTCTGGTTTCGGCTTGTCTGACCGAACAGAATCACCACCAACAGACCCACGACGATGTCTTTTTGTGCATCCCGCCGCTGTATCACACCGGCGCCAAAATGCATTGGTTCGGCAGCTTGCTGGTCGGCGGGCGCGCGGTCATCCTGCGCGGCGTCAAGCCCGAGTGGGTGTTGCAGGCCGTCTCCGAAGAGCGCGCCACGATCGTCTGGCTGTTGGTGCCCTGGGCCCAGGACATCCTCGACGCCCTCGAGCGCGGTGAGATCCAGCTGGATAACTACCGCCTGACACAATGGCGCCTGATGCACATCGGCGCCCAGCCGGTCCCGCCCAGCCTGATCCGCCGCTGGATGCGGATCTTTCCCCACCACCAATACGACACCAATTACGGGCTGAGCGAGTCGATCGGCCCGGGCTGCGTCCACCTGGGCATGGAAAACATCCACAAAGTGGGGGCCATCGGCAAAGCCGGGTACCTGTGGGAGACGCGCATCGTCGACGAGCAAGGCGCACCCGTCCCCCAGGGGGAGGTCGGCGAGCTGGTCGTGCGCGGCCCCGGCGTGATGAAAGAATATTTCAACAACCCCAAAGCCACCGCCGAGATCCTCAAAGAAGGCTGGCTGTTTACCGGCGATGTCGCGCATATGGACGCGGACGGGTTTATTTTTCTCGTCGACCGCAAAAAAGATGTGATCATCTCGGGCGGCGAAAACATCTACCCCGTCCAGATCGAGGATTTCCTCCGCACCCACCCGGCGATCAAGGACGCCGCCGTCATCGGCTTGCCCGACACGCGGTTGGGCGAGATCGCGGCCGCCGTCATCGAGATCAAAGACGGCATCGCCTGCGCGGAAGAAGACATCCACACCTTCTGTCTCGACCTGCCGCGCTACAAGCGCCCGCGCGTGCTGATCTTCGCCCCGGTCCCCCGCAATCCCACCGGCAAGATCGAAAAACCCAAGCTGCGTGAGATCTATTGCGGCGAACGGCTGGTCGAGGCGCAGACCACAAGCTGATCACGCTCAGACCCACAGACGAACCAACAGGAGGGGGCATCGCGGCCCCCTCCTGTTTGCTGACACCCTCTGCTGGCAGACGGCTCGCCGTTACTCGTGCAATTCCCAGACGCACGGGCCGACTTGCATCTGTGTAAAGCGCGCGGTAAAGCTGGATTCAGCCGGGCTGCAGGCGTATACGCCAAAGGCAATTTCGCCGCCACCGGCGTGCAAGTGGAAAATCCGCATCTGCTGGTAGTGGACGCCGTCCCGCGACGTTTCGATATAGTAATCGCTTTCGCGGCGGCTGAGCCTGTACCAGATCTCGCCGATTTCGGTGGGGACGTCGGTGGTAGCCCAATCCGAATAGCCGCGGTTGGTCACCACACTGCCCAGGCGGGAGAACGCGTCGTTTTCGTACTCGATGGACGCTTTCATCCAGTTTTCCCCGTCCAGATAGATCGCCACCCCGCATTGGTCATAGGCGCCTTTGTAATCGAATTCCACTTTGACGGTAAAGGAAAAATATCGCGCGTCGGTCCGCGTCTGGTAGACGGGCGCGTTGTCACGCCGCATGCCGTAATACGTGCGCTGCCAAAGGTCGGTCTCGGGGTCGGTGGTCAGCACCACGCAGTCGACGCCTGTTTCATAGCGCTGGGGGGCACGGGTCCAGGTCCAGGGTGAGATCTGTATTGACTCCATCGGTTGGTTCCTCCTCGGTGATTGGTGCCTCGATTATACCCATAAGCGGATAAAATCCGCTATAATCCTTCTAACCGCAATCATCTGCCGGCGAACAGGCCGATCATACACTGCAAGGAGATACGTTATGGCTAAACACCAATCCACCGTAGGCTACCTGCCCGACGACCGACCTCCGTTTTTTAAACTCCTCCTCTACGCCATCCAACAAGTCATCGTCATGTTCCCCGCCACCGTCGCTGTGGCACTGCTCACCGGATTCCACATTTCTACCACCATTTTTGCCAGCGGCCTGGCCACCATCTGTTTCATCCTCGTCACCGGCCGCAAAATCCCCCTCTATTACGGTTCCAGCTTCTCTTATCTGTCCGCCATCATCGTCTTGATGGCCTCGGAAGAGTTGTCCGGTTATTCACTGGATGAGAAAATCTCGGTCGCCCAATTCGGCATTGTCATGTCGGGTCTGGTGTCGATCGCGGCCGGCGTGGTCGTCAGCCGCTTTGGCCGCGAGTCCATCGAGAAGATCCTGCCCGCGACCGTCACCGGCCCGATCGCGATGGTCATCGGCCTGACCTTGGCCTCCAACGCGCTGCTCGACGCTTCTTCGATCGCGATCAACACCTTTGGCGACCCGGCGGTCGGCGAATCCCAGGCGGTGCTGGCCGGCCACATGGCGTGGGTGGTCTCGCTGGTCACGTTGTTCGCCACGATCCTCTTTTCGGTCTACCTCAAAGGCTTCCTCGGGCAATTGCCCCTGTTGCTGGGCCCGCTCCTGGGGTGCGGCGTCGCCTTTATCATCGCCCAAATCACCGGCATCAACCTGTTCAAGGAAATGCCGCAAGGCGCCAACACCGGCATCTTTGCCCTGCCCCACTTCTCTCTACCCAATTTCAAAGCGTGGTACGCGGTGGCCGCGATCATGCCGATCGCCATCGCGACCATCCCCGAATCGACCGCGCACGTCTTTCAGTTGGATATTTATGTCAACGATTTGGCGCGCAAGCTCAACTCGAAAAAGAAATACAACATCGCCGACAAATTGGGCCTCAACCTGATCGGCGACGGCATCGGCGACATCGTCGCCGGCTTTATCGGCGGCCCGGCCGGCACCAACTACGGTGAGAACATCAGTGCCATGGCCATCACCCGTGTGTTTTCGATTCCGGTCCTGATCGCCGCCGCCATCATCGCCATGATCATCTCCTGCTTCACCCCGCTGATCAACGCGATTTATGGCATCCCGACCGCGGTCATCGGCGGCCTCGAGGTCTTCCTCTTTGGCGCCATCGCCGCGCAGGGTATCGCGATCATGATGGAGAAGAAAGTCGACATGTTCAATGCCAAGAACATCGCTGTCATCGCCACGATCATGATCATCGGTCTGGGCGGCCAGTACGGATATGGCGGCACCATCCCCTTCTTTGGCATCAAGGTTCCCTGTATCGCCGGCGCGGCCATCTTTGGCATCATCCTCAATTTACTGCTGAGCATCGGTGATCACAAACCCAAAAAGGTCAAAGAAAACCACGACGCGACGGCCTAAGCGATCGCGATCCGGGCGGGTTCGCCCGTGGCCCGCATGATCCAGAAAAGGACCAGAGGAATGATGGGAGATCGGCTCCCATCATTCCTTTTTTTATGGCCAAACCCGGGACCCCGGCGCGGGACAACCTTTGCCACATCGCGGCGGAACGATACAATGGGTCAAAAGGGATCGGCGCGACGTCTGTCGCGCCAAAGGAGGTTTACGTGAATCAACCACTTCCCATCATCGGCGTATTGGCCGGAGACGCGGCCGGAATCGGGCCCGAATTGATCACCAGCTTGTGGGCCAGCGGCTTTTTAGCCCAGTACAGCCGCCCCGTCGTGATCGGCGACTGGCGTGTGATGCGGCGCGCGGCCGCGGTGACCGGGACAGAGGAGGCGTTGGCGCGGTTGCCGCTCTGCCAGGACCTAGACTGCGTCCGTCAGCAACTGGCGCAAGGGGCAGGCGCGGTCTTTTTCGATCAAGGCGACACCGACCCTGACGAGGTGCCGTTTGGCAAGGTCAACGAGATCGCCGGGCGCGCCTGCCTGCGCATGATGGACCTCGGGGTGGAAATGTGTCGCGACGGCGTCCTCGAGGGGCTCGTCTTTGCCCCCTTTAACAAAACCTCGCTGATGATGGGCGGCAGTGACGCCGCCAGTGAGCTGGTCTATCTGGCGCGCGCCTGCGGCGTGGAATCGGGGTACTGCGAGATGAACGTGATGGACGGCATCTGGACGACCCGGGTAACCAGCCATATCCCGCTGGCCGAGGTCAGCCGTCGCATCACCCCCGACGCGGTCTACGAAGCCATCGTGCTGGCCGACCAAACGTTGCGCCGCACCGGGCTCGAGCCGCGCATCGGCGTCGCCGCTCTCAACCCGCATGCCGGCGAAAGCGGCAATTGCGGGCGCGAGGAGATCGAGCAGCTCACACCGGCGATCGAGCGGGCACGCGCCGCCGGCATGGACGCCTCCGGCCCCTGGCCGGCGGACACCATCTTTGTGCGCGCCTACGCGGGGCAGTTTGACGCCGTCGTGACGATGTACCATGACCAGGGGCAAATCGCCCTCAAAATGCGTGGCTTTGAGCGCGGCGCGGCGGTCGACGGGGGCCTGCCCTATCCGATCGCCACCTGCACGCACGGCACCGCCTTTGACATCGCCGGCCAGGGCAAAGCCTGGACGACCGCTCTGGAAAGCGCGGTGCGGATCGTCAGCGACATGGCGGTACGCGCCCGCGATTGAAGCGCTCACGATCATCGCGCATGCGAGTATCACGCCTACGGGTGAGGAGAAAAGGTAAGATCAAAAGCGGTTAATTCAATTCTTGACATTCTTTGACCTTCGTGTATAATGAAGTTAGCACTCCACGTGCGCGAGTGCCAACAACAGATCAACAAGCCATACGTAAGTAGGCGGAGGAGGTGTCGAAGATGGCGGGATTGGTACCATTTGGTCGCAGACGTCCCATGCTTCCCTTATCCAACACGCGTTATGACGATTTCTTCCAGGTGATGGACGATTTTTTCAACGACGCGTCCCCGTTCCGCAGAAATCCGGCGAACCAGAGTTTCAAGCTGGATGTGCGCGAGAATGAGCAGCAATATTGTGTGGAAGCTGAATTGACCGGCGTCAACAAGGACGAAATCCGTCTGGATCTCGACGAGGGCCGTTTGACCATTGCCGTGCAACGGGAAGAGACCAGCGAAGAAAGCAAAGGCAACTACATCCACCGTGAGCGTCGCTTCGGTACGATGCAACGTTCGCTGTATCTGGGTGATGTCGACCGGGACGCGGTCAAAGCGACCTTCAAAGACGGGCTGCTGGAGATCACGATCCCCAAGGCGGCGCAACCCGAAAAGAAAACCACCATTGAGATTGAATAAGTCGGATGAAATGACAAAGGCGCCGGAAGATCGGCGCCTTTGCCAACGTGTCGCCCGCTCAGCAGCCGGCTGTGCGGCAAATTGAGGGGGTTCTTAACTGGTGGTCCGACTGGTTCCGGGGTCGCCATATTGGACGCCGATCATATCCGGCTCCAACAACAGCATGATCCCTTCTTCCATTTTCTTGTGGATCTCGTGGCGGATCGAAACCGCGTTCTCGCCAGCCCACTGTGTGACCATCTCCTCATGGCTCTGATACGCCTCCAGAAAAGAGTCGGTCAGACCATAGCGCCCGCATAGCGGACACATCACGTGGCTGAGATGGGCCGATGAGATCCGGTTCAGTGTGACGACTTCCGCACAGAAAACACATTTGATTTGTTTGCTCATAATGATCCCTCCCTTTTTATAGATCGAGTTCTTTTGTTTGGCGCAAATTAATAAAGATAAAAAAATTTGTTCTCATTATATTGGCTCGTAAAAAAAATGGCAACCCCTGCGGGTAAATCCATTTATTTTTTTTGCGAAAATGGTGTATTCGCACGCAAAGGCGCGCAAGCGACTCGTGGCGAAAAAAATCGACCCGCCACCCAGGTGGCGGGTCGATTGTATAACCAAAGCTCTCATTCAGGAACAACCGGTTGTGCTCCCGCAATCCAGGCATACTTTGCAGGTGCCGTTGCGCACCATCCGCGTACTGGAACAGGTGGGACAGGTCGACCCGTCATACAGCCGCTCCCCTTGCAACGGGGCCTGCGGCTCATCACCCTCCACGCCTTGCGGCTCGCCCTGGGCGCCGGTCGCGTACTCCCGCTCGGGCAAGGTGGGGAAAGCCGGGGCGTACCGGGCGCGCGGGGTGACCGCGTCGCCGTCGGGTTTGACCTGGCACCGGGAAAAATCGCCGATTTCGATGTCGATGATTTTGCTGATCAGGTCCGAGATCGACGTACAGTACTTGATGTACGGGTGCCGGGTGACAAAGCCGTAGGGTTCGTATTTTTGCCCGCGCAGCATTTTCGAGATGTTCTGCGCCGGAATCTGGTATTGCAGCATCACCGAAATGGTTTTGGACAGCGAATTCAGCAGCCCCATGATCAAGGTGCCTTCGCGGTCGGTCGTGATGTAGATCTCGGTGATCCGCCCCTGGGCGTTGCGGTTGACCGTGGTGTAGATTTTGACGTCGTCAATCTGGGCCGGATGGGTGTGGCCCGACCGGATGCCCACCGGTTTGCTGCGCCGCGATTGCCCGACGTCGCCCGTCCCGTCCGGGTCGAGCGCGCTTAGCTGTTCCCGCGCGTCGGTGGCGAACGCCAGCAATTGCGGGTAGTTCAGATCGGCCAGGTTGACGTCTTCTTGCGTCGGATCGAGGCGCAAGTTGAGCGGCTGCGCCGATTTGGAGCCGTCGCGATACAGCGTGATGCCCTTGACACCCATCCGCCAGGCCGTGCGGTGCACCTCCATAAAGTCTTCCACCGTCGCTTCGCGCGGCAGGTTGACGGTTTTGGAGATCGCGCCGCTCAACAACGGCGTCAGCGCCGCGACCATCCGCACATGGCCGCTGTAATGGATGTAACGGCTGCCGCTGCCGCATTGGTTAGCGGTATCGAACACCGCCAGATGCGCGTCCTCCAGATGCGGGGCGCCTTCGATCTTGCCGTCGACGATGCGGCCGTCCTGCTCGCGGAGGATATAGGCCGAGATCTCGTCGATTTGCGTGTCGGAATACCCCAGGCGGCGCAATCCCGGCTCGATCACAGGGTTGGCCAGTTTCATGTAACCGCCGCCGGACAGCTTTTTGTACATGACATGGGAGAAGAACGGCTCGATGCTGGTCGAGGCGCAATCCATCGCAAAGGAGATGGTTCCCGTCGGCGCCATCACGGACACCTGCGCGTTGCGGTAGCCGTGGCGCTCGCCGTCGGCCAGCGCCGCCTGCCAGACGGCGACCAAGGTGTCCGCCCAGTCGGACAGTCCGATCTCCCGAAGCAAATCCAGATCGAGCTTTTGCGGCTCGTAACCCAGGCCCTCGCAATCGCCGTCGAGCGCGCCCGCCACCCGGGCGTGATTGCGGATCACGCGCAGCATGTCGTCGCGGTTGATCCGGAAACGGTCAAACGGCCCCGCTTCCGCCGCCATCAGCGCGGAAACAGCATAACTGTGCCCGGTCAAAATACCGGTCAGGGCGGCGGCCAGGGCGCGCGCCGCGTCCGAATCGTAGGGCAGGCCGCAGGCCATCAGCAAAGCCGCCAGGTTGGCCATCCCCAGCCCGGTGGTGCGGAACAGCCACGTGCGCCGCGCGATGTCGGGTGTGGGAAACTGCCCCCAGTGGATCGACGCTTCCAGCACCAGTTGGCACAGCCCGATCATATGCAAATAGCCGTCCAGGTCAAATCTCCCCGCCCGCTCATCGTAAAAACGCAAGACGTTGAGCGAGGCGAGATTGCACGACGTGTCGTCGAGAAAGGCGTACTCGCCGCACGGGTTGGTGGAATTGAGCTGGTTGTGGCGGGCTGTGCGGTCGCCGTCCTCGCCGGCCGGGCAGGTATGCCAGGCGTTGAAGATGTCGGAAAATTGCGGCGCGGGGTCGGCGCAGCGCCAGGCCGACTCGTTAAACAGACGCCAGAGGTCGGCGACTTTGACGTCGCGGTTGACGCGGTCGTCGATGCGCCCGGTCAACGTCAGGGTGGCATCCGGCTGGGTATCCAGCGCTTCCACCTTGTGCATAAAGGCGTCGGGGATGCGGATCGAGTTGTTGCTGTTTTGCCCCGACACCGTCTGATACGCCTCGCCGTCCATGTCCGCGTCATAGCCCATCTTGGCCAGCGCCAGCACTTTGTCCTCTTCGACGGCTTTCCACTGAATGAAGCGTTCGATCTCGGGGTGATCCAGATCCAGACAGACCATTTTGGCGGCGCGGCGGGTGGTCCCGCCCGATTTGATCGCCCCGGCGTTGCGATCCAGTCCTTTCAAAAAGCTCATCAGGCCGGACGACGCGCCGCCGCCCGACAGCCGCTCTCCCTCGGCGCGGATGGCCGAGAAGTTGGTGCCAGTGCCCGAACCGCCGCGGAACAGTTTGGTCTCAGTCACATAGGTGTCGGAGATCGAATGCGGTCCCAACAGCCTGTCCTCGATCGAAAGAATAAAGCAGGCCGAGGCCTGGGTGCGCGTATAGTCGTCCTCGGATTCCACGACTTGGCCGCTGGCCTCGTCGTAGTAGTACAGCCCGCTTTGGCCGCCGGCGATGCCGTAATTTCGCTTGATGCCGGTGTTGAACCATTGCGGGGAATTGGGGGCGAACATCTGATTCAAAAACGCGTAGACCAGCTCGTCATACAAGATCGCCGCCTGCCCGTCATCCGTGACCAGTCCGGCGTCGCGCAGCGCGTCGACCCAAAACCCGATCATGCGGTCCGCCACCTGCCGCATGCTGGTCTCGGTGCCCTCCGGGGCGCCGACACCGGCCTTGCGGAAATATTTGGACGCGATGATGTCGCACGCGTTTTGTGAGTAATGGGACGGGAACTCCAGCCCCTTCATGTCGGTCAGAGTGCGCCCGGTTTTGTGGTCGACGATCAGGACGTCACGCAACTCCCAGTTGAACAGATCGTAGACGGTGCGGTCGGGGTCGCGCTCGAGCTCCCGGGTATAGTAACGGACCATCAGGTCACGCAATTGTGCCATCTTTGTTTCCTCGCTTTCCCGTTCGGTGCCCTCCATTATAACCCGATGCGGGCACAGATGTGGGTACGGAAAGGCTCGGCAATATGCCATATTTTGCGCTTTCTTTTTGTACGCATACTACATGTTGTACCCTACGCAACAACGCCCCCGAGGCGGAGGCGTTGTCGCGGTAGCGTATGACAAATCGTAAAAAACAGGGTCGGGCGCTAGGCGAGGCGCACAGCCGCCATCTCGGCGCGCACACACAATTCCCCGGCTTTAAAGGCGTGTGCCTGGGTCATCGCGTGCTCGGTGCGGTTGAGGCAGTCGAGGATCAGCTGGCCAAAAAACGGATACCCGACTTGGCCGCTGACGTTGAGATATTGCTCGGTCTCACCGTTGGCCAGAAACAAGTGGCCGCCGCCGGTATCGACACCGATGTTGATGTATTTACGCAGCTCGATATAGCCCTTGGTACCCAAAATAAACGTGCGCCCGTCGCCCCATGAGCCCAGGCCGTCGGGGGTAAACCAGTCGACCCGGAAATAGTTGGTGGCGCCGTTGGCGCCGACCAGCATGGCGTCGCCGAAATCCTCCAGCTCGGGATATGCCGGGTGCGCGTAGTTGGCGATCTGGCTGCGCACGACGCTGGCGTCGCTCTCGCCGGCAAAATACAAAAACTGTTCGATCTGATGGCTGCCGATGTCACACAAGATGCCGCCGTATTTCTCCTTTTGAAAAAACCACTGCGGCCGGGTCGGCGCGTTCAAACGGTGGGGGCCCATCCCGATCACCTGCAGAACGCGGCCAATGGCGCCGTCCTGGATCAGTTGCCCGGCATAGACCGCGCACTCGACATGTAGCCGTTCGCTGTAATACACCATATATTTGCGCCCGGTCCGCGCCACCGCCGCTTTGGCGGCGTCGATCTGCGCCAGCGTCGTAAAGGGCGCTTTGTCGGTGAAGTAATCTTTGCCGGCTTCCATCACGCGGATGCCGAGCGCGGCGCGCTCGCTGGTGACCGCCGCCGAAGCGACCATGTGCACCTGGGGGTCGTCGAGGATTTGCTCGAGGTGATCGGCGACCGGCGTACCCGGATGTTGCTTCAAAAACGCGTCGACCTGGGCCGGATCGGGATCGTAGACATATTTGAGCGTCGCGCCCGCTTCTTTGAGCCCGTTGGCCATCCCGTAGATATGGCCGTGGTCGAGCGCCGCGCAGGCAAAGACAAATTCGCCGGGTTTGACAACCGGAGACGGCTTACCCTGGGGGGCGTAGTTCATTCCATCGCTTTGCTGCATGATGACTTCCTCCTGTCGTTTTTATACGGTGATGTTGCCGTCGCCCAGCTGGTTGACATGGTTGCGCTTTTCGTGGAAGCGGGTCGCGTGGGCGACGATCCCTTCCACGGTGTACCAGGGGTCTGTGCGCTCGATCGGCAACGTGACCGGCAGGCCGGTCGACCCCGATTTGTAAATCGCCGTGATCAATTCGATGGTATCACGGCCGGATTGCGGCGTCACCAGCGGTTGGCGCCCGTGCTCGATCGCGTACAGGACATCCTCAATCTGCGCGTTGTGCCCTTCGTGGAGCAAGGGCGGCAGCGACTGAAAGGCCGTCTGGATCTCGGCTTCGGCTTCGGGGTCGCGGATGGGAAACCCGTTTTCCCGCGACAGGGAGGCGTAGACATCAAACGGATACGACACCCGCGCGCGGTCGGTCTGAAAGACCATCTGTTGCTCCTCCCCGTGGTGGATGACGCTGCCTGTCACCTGACCGATCGCGTGGGTGTAGCGGAGGATCGAGGCCGATAGGTCCTCCACTTCGGCGTTGTCATGGGCGAGGTTGGCGATGACGCTGACCACTTCACGCGGCAGCCCCATCATCCAGTTGAGCAGGTCAATGTGATGGACCGCGTGATTGAGCGTACAGCCGCCGCCCTCCTGGCGCCAGGTCCCGCGCCACCACAGATCGTAATAGCACAGCCCCCGCCACCAGTGGGAATCCACCCGCACATGTAAGATGCGCCCCAGCAGATCCATCTCCAGCAGCTTTTTCAAATTCATCACCGGCGTGCGAAAGCGGTTCTGCGCCACCGGGGACAAGGTGCGCCCGGTTTCGTCCGCGACCGCGATCAGGTGGTCGCACTCTTCGAGTGAAGCCGCCATCGGCTTTTCCAAAATCACGTGCATCCCCGCGCGCATACAGTCGGCGGCGATTTGCGCATGGGTAAACGGCGGCGTGCAGATGCTGACCAGATCGACCTGCCCGTGTTCGCACAGCGCCTGGTGTGAATCGTACACCACGGCGTCATGCAGCTGATACTCCGCCTTGATGGCGTGCGCTTTTTCCGGCGAGCGCTCGACCAGCGCCACAATCCGGCAGCGTTCGGGAAAGGCCAGATATCCGCGGATGTGCAAAGATGAGATGTTTCCGGTTCCGATGATGGCGACGCGCAGCATGGCAGCTCCTCGTGTTTCTTAAAATTGTTGGCCGGGCGCAAGCCGCGCGCGGCAACGGTTCCATCCTACCGCAAATCGGCGCCGGAGAACAATCGCGGCCCTCTGCCCCCCGGACTCCGGACCGTGTGCGTCCGCTTAGAAGCTGAAGTGGTCGGGGTTGGCGCCGGTCCGGCGATCCAGGTTCATCGCCGCGATCTCGGCCATCTCCGCTTTGTCCAGCTGGAAATCGAACAAGTCGGCGTTTTCCTGTATGCGCGGCAAACGCACGGACTTGGGGATCGCGACCGTCTGGCGTTGCAGATGCCAGCGCAAAATGATCTGCGCCGCGGTCTTGTTGTGCTTGGCGCCCAGTGCCGCCAATTGCCGGTCTCCCGTGAGATTGCCGGCCGAGCCGCCGCCCAGCGGGCTCCAGGCCTCAAAGACGATGCCCAGACGCTCACAATAATTCTTCAGCGGGGTCTGGGAAAGCAGCGGGTGGCACTCACACTGGTTGACGGCGGGGACGGTCCGGCTTTGCGCCAGCAGCGCTTCGAGCTGGACGACGTGAAAATTGCTCACCCCGACCGCGCGGGCCCGCCCCTCAGCGTACAGCGATTCGAACACCTGCCAGGCCTCGAGGTAGTGGTCGGGCACCGGCCAATGCAGCAAGAGCAGATCCACGGTCTCCAGCCCCAGTCGCTCCAGACTTTCTTCATACGCTTCGCGCACGCGCCCGGCGCGCACGTCGGTGTTCCAGATCTTGGTGGTGACAAAAATGTCATCGCGCGGCAGGCCGCTCTCGCGCAGAGCCCGGCCTACGCTGGCCTCATTGCCGTAGACGGCGGCCGTGTCGATGTGCCGGTAGCCGGTTTCCAGGGCCCACAAGACGGCCTGAACGGCCTCGTCCCCCTCCTGGGCTTTGGATACGCCCAGTCCCAGCAGCGGGATCGCCGCGCCGGTGTTCAACTTGCGTGTCGATTGCAAATTCATTTGCGAACCTCCTCTCCTGTTTGGCATCGTGGCGTCACAAACCGATTGTATGCCAGCCGGCCAAACCGACGCAAGCTCCGCGCCCGCTCCCCGCTCGGCCACCCCGCAGTCATTTCACCTCGGGTATTTCCCCTCGGGTATTTCCCTTCAGTTATAATGGGTAAAACCCCACCAAAGAAAGGCAGGAGCGGATATGACTCGCAGCATCGCGCAAAGGCGTCAAGCCTGGCTTGACTTGCAAAATCTGGACTCTTCCGTCCGGCGGCTGGCACTGGTCCTGTACGATTACGGCGAGCGCCCGTGGCCATACCCCGACCGCTGGCAGGCGCGACGCGACTGGGCGGTCTCTTTGTATGAGCGCCAGCTGGCGACGGCCCAATGGCTGGACGACGACCGGGTCCCGGCCGTCAACCTGCACACCGGGACCGAGATCTTTGCCGCGGCGTTCGGCTGCCGCGTCGCCTACCCCGGCGACAACATGCCCTACGCGCTGCCTCTGATCGAGCACGCCGCCGACGTCGCGCGCCTGCGCCTGCCGCAGATCAGCGAAGGCCCCCTCGGCGAGTTGTTCGAGCAAACCGACCGCCTGCGCGAAGCGGTCGGCCCAGAAGCGATTTTGCACCTGCCCGACATCCAAAGCCCGTTTGACATCGCGGCGCTGATCTGGAAAAAAGAAGACTTTCTCATCGCCCTGATCGAGGAGCCGGACGCGGTCCGGGAATTGATCGCGATGACCCGCTCCGTGCTGATCGACTTTCTCGACGCGTGGTTCCGCCGGTATGGCACGGCCTATATCGCCCATTACCCCGATTTTTACATGGAGGGCGGCGTGACGTTGTCAGAAGACGAAGTCGGCGCGATCAGCCCCGCGCAATTTGACGCTTTCTGTCTCGATTCCATCCAGACGCTGTCGGACCGCTACGGCGGGATCGGCATCCACTGTTGCGCGCACTCCCGCCACCAGTGGCCCGGATTCGCCGCCGTGCGCGGGCTGCGTATGCTCAATCTCGTGCTGCCCAACCCCGTCCTCGAGGACGCGTACCCCTATTTTGCCGCCCAGACCGCGCAGATGCACTTCCCCTTTGGCGCGCAGCCCCACACGCCCGGGTGGCCGGGACCCGACCCCGACATCCACGTCGTGCTGACAGGGCACGCCCGCGACCGCGAGAGCGCGCTGCGGCTGCTCGAGCGTTTGCGGGCCGGAGAGGGGGGCGCATGAGCCAGACAAACGGTTACCAGCCGCTGATCCGCCTGCCACTGACCTCGTTCCACAACGTGCGCGACATCGGCGGCTACGCCGGATCGGATGGGCGCGTCGTGCGGTTCGGGCAGTTCTTCCGCGCCTCGGAGCCCTATGATCTGGCGCCAGCGGACATCCAGGCTCTGCTCGAGCTGCCGATCCGCACGTTTGTCGATTTGCGTTCCGAGATGGAAATCCGCCTGCGGCCGAGCGTGTTCGCCGACCTGCCTGGTGTCCGCTACGTCCACCACTCGCTGCTCAAACCGTCGCCGGGGTCGGAAGCGGGCGTCGAAGACTTCCTCCGCGATCTTTCCTCGCTCACGCTGGGGCAGGTCTATGTCCACATGCTGGAGACGGCCGGGGCCGAGATCGCCGCCGTCCTGCGCGACATGGCGGACGAAACACGCGGCGCCTGCCTCTACCACTGCACGCACGGCAAAGACCGCACCGGCCTGATCACGATGCTCCTGTACCGGCTGGCGGGCGTGGCCGACGCCGACATCATCGCCAGTTACCAGGTGAGTTTTTCCTATCTGCGCCCGCTGGTCGACCCCCTGCTGGAAAAATCCGCGGCCAACAGCCGCCACCTGCTGCGCAGCGACGCCGAAAACATGGAGATGTTGCTGCGCCACTTTGACCAGACCCGCGCGGGCATCGTCCCCTATCTGCAAGAGATCGGTCTGGACGACCG
Source organism: uncultured Oscillospiraceae bacterium (assembly GCA_964479435.1). GTDB lineage: Bacteria > Bacillota > Clostridia > Saccharofermentanales > UBA5734 > JAAYKS01. The sequence continues at coordinate 300 of CAYZME010000049.1, read as the reverse complement.
CCGCATCGACATCCTGCGCGCCCGCCTGCTCGGCACCTAAAGAATACGCCGCGGCCGGCACCCACCCAGCCCCTGCAAGCAGACAAAAACGCCCGTGGTATCGACACCACGGGCGTTCTCATACGGGGGAAGCTATCCCAAAAGATCAGGGCATTAGCCCGGTTTCGGCGCCGACCGACTCGTAGGCGGCGCGGTGCAATTCCGCGTAGATGCCGTTTTGCTCCAGCAAGGCTTCGTGTGTGCCCCGCTCGACCAACTCGGCTTTGTCCATCACGAAAATGCGGTCGCATTTTCGGATGG
>CAYZME010000048.1:15179-15485 GCA_964479435.1 uncultured Oscillospiraceae bacterium | reverse complement strand
CGTTAACATGCGGATATCATACCACAGGGCACCGCCCTGCGGATTGCGCTAAAATGGGGATGGCTGTTGGAACGCCGCCCCCTCGAGGCCGGCGGCGAGACGGTAGAAAGGTGCGCGCCCGATGTTAACACCCGCGGAACAAGCGTTTATGGACTCGTTGTTCAGGCAATACGGCGCGCGCTTGCGGGGGCATTGCCTGCGCTTGACGGCTTCGGCCGACCAGGCGGACGAGTGTGTGCAAATGGTTTTTCTGGCGGCGGTCGAACGCGCGTCGACGCTCATCCACCATCCCAATCCCGCCGGCTG
>CAYZME010000048.1:11073-15169 GCA_964479435.1 uncultured Oscillospiraceae bacterium | reverse complement strand
ATGTCGCCGCCCTGCATATGGTGCGGCGGCTGCGGCGGCTGGCCGCGCAAACCGCCGGCGAGATCCCTTACAGCACGTGGGACCCAGCCGGCGAGCCGATCGCGCCCGCGGTCGTGGAGCGCATGGAGATCGGCATCGATGTGCGGGCGGCGCTGGCGCAAATGAGTGAGGCGGAGCGCCGTTTATACCAGGCGGTTTTTGAACGCGGGTGGGATTATGCGCGCGTGGCGGCGGCCGAGGGCACAACCCCGGCGGCGGTCAAAATGCGCGCCATGCGATTGCGGCGCAAGATGAAAAAGAAACTGGATGGTTGAACCGGCGTTACTTTTCGCCCCGCCGCGGCGATTATATAACAGGACACATGAAATCGATGACCGATGGAGGTCGGGGAGGCGGACATGGAGGAGCGGGCCCGGCTGCGCCATGAATTGGAATGGGCGCAGGCCGAAAGAGATTATTATCGCAACCTGGTCTTGCTGGATGAATACAACCCGTTGACCGCGGTGGCGCTGGACCAAAGCCAGGATCGCCTGCTCGCGCTGGCTCCCGATGAAAAGACGCTCGCGCGCGCCCTGCCCGCCCATCGGCGCTGGCTGGCGCGTCTGCGGTATCTGTTGATGATCCCGGCCAGCATCCTGGTCGCCATTCCGGTCAGCATCGTGGCCGCCGTCGCGTTTGCCCGCATGATGTCCAGCAGTCTACTGCACAAGGGCTTTCTCGATATTCTTGTACGCAACGCTTCGCAATCGGTCCGGATCACGGTCGATCAGCAACAAAGTGGAAGGGGGACACGAGGATGAATGAAATACCCGTGGCGCTGGCGGCGATTTTGGGTCTGCGGGCCTGGATTGTCTGGCTGATTCTGGCGGCCGCTTTTCTCGTCCTGGAGGCGGCGACGGTCAACCTGGTCTCCATCTGGTTTGTCGTCGGCTGTCTCGGCGGCCTGGTGGTCGACTTGCTGGGCGGCGGCGTCTGGCTGCAGATTCTCGTAATGCTGGTTTTGTCGGGGATTCTGTTGTTCGTCTTTTTGCGCATGCGCCCGCATCTGGGCCTGTCCGGGCGGGAAGTGGTCCCGACCAACGCGGACCGGTTCATCGGCCAGAAAGCACAAGTCATCGTCGCCATCGACCCGATCGCGGGGCAGGGCCAGGTGCGCGTCCGCGGTCAGGTGTGGAGCGCCATCAGCCATGACGCCAGCCAGATCCCGGTCGGGACGATGACCGTCATCACAGAGATCCGCGGTGTGCACGCGGTGGTTCGTGCCATCTCGCCAACCGCTGACCCATCCGCCCATCCGGTCGCCTGAGGCGGCCGACATCGAAGAGGAGGATCCCACCATGCATCCATCGATCAACCCTGTTCTGATTGCCGCCGGCAAAGACCCGGCTTTGCTGATTACGATCATCGCGCTGTTTGCCGTCGCGCTGGTGATTGTGATCAAAAATGTACGCATTGTCCCGCAGGCCACCAACTTTGTCGTCGAGCGCCTCGGCGGATTTCACGCGACATGGCTGACCGGCATACATGTCAAGCTGCCGTTTCTCGACCGGGTGGCCAAAGTGGTGTCGCTCAAAGAGCAGGTGGCCGACTTTCAGCCCCAGGCCGTCATCACCAAAGACAACGTCACAATGATGATCGACACGGTGTTGTTTTTTCAAATCACCGACCCCAAGTTGTATACATACGGGATTGAGCGGCCGATTATGGCCATCGAGAACCTGTCGGCGACGACTTTGCGCAACATCATCGGCGACCTGGAACTGGATCAGACGCTGACCTCCCGCGACATCATCAATACCAAGATGCGCCATATTCTCGACGAGGCCACCGACCCGTGGGGCATCAAAGTCAACCGCGTCGAGCTCAAAAACATCATCCCGCCCAAAGAAATCCAGGCCGCCATGGAGCGCCAGATGAAAGCCGAGCGCGAAAAGCGCGAGAACATCCTGCGCGCCGAAGGGGAAAAGGAAGCGGCGGTCCGCGTGGCGGAGGGCGAGAAAACCGCCGCCATTTTGCGCGCGGAAGCGCACAAAGAATCTCAGGTTCGCCGTGCCGAAGGCGAGGCGGACGCCATCCGCATCGTACAGGAAGCGACGGCGGCCGGTTTGCGCATGATCAAAGAAGTGGGCGCGGACCGTTCCCTGATCGCCATCCGCAGTCTCGAGGCTATGGAAAAGGTCGCCAACGGACAGGCGACCAAAATCATCATCCCCTCCGAACTGCAGGGGATGGCGGGGCTGACCGCCGCGCTGCGTGAAATCGCCGCAACCGGCGATGCCGCGTCCGGCGGCGCCGTAACCGCGCAAGCGAAAGCAGAGGGCTAAACCCATGTTGCTGGGGATCCGCGTCCGCAATTTTGAAATGCTGCGCGATACCGGCGTCGGCGTCGTCGGCGCGGAGGTGGCAAACGTCGATCGGGAAGTCGAAAGCGTACTTGCGGCCGGCCGGACCCCGGCGATGGCCCTGGCCCCTTTGACCGCGCTGATCGGGCGCAACGACACCGGCAAAAGCTCGCTCTTTCACGCGATGCGCTTTTTGTCCGATGCCGTACGGCACGGGGTTCGCTACGCCTCGACCCAACACGGGCGCCGCGGCTTTACCAAGTTGCGTTCGCATGGCGGCACCGGCCCGGTCACCTTTGACCTGGCCGTCCGCTTGCCCCACCCGGCCGTAACGGTGCTCTACCAGGTCGCGTTTGACTGCGACCGCTTCGGGCGACCGCATGTGGCCCATGAAACGGTGTCGCGCCTCAACGCCGGCCCGCCGTCCGCCGAGCCGTTGTTGCGGCTCGAGGACGGCCGCGGCTTTGTCAACGACGGCGTTTCCATCCCGCAAACCGGGATCGGCAACGAGGACGCGACCGGGCTGGGCACCTATGGCGCGATCGTCAGCCATCCGATCCTGCACGCCTTGTACGCGATGCTGACCCGCTGGTATTTTTGTTCTTTCCTGCCCGTCGACGGCGAAGGGGCAGTGTCCGCGGCGGTGGCCATCGGCGGCCACCGCCATCTGGCTCCAGATGGCTCCAATGTCGAGAATGTGCTGATGTATCACCGGCAAGAGAATCCGGAATTGTTCGCCCGCGTGATGGCGCGCATCCGCGACAAAATGCCGGGGCGGCTGCCGATCGACGAAGCGGTGTTGTCGGGGCGCGTATCCGCGGCTTCCCGGCGCCTGTTTAGCTATTTGTTGTTGTTGGCGGATCCGCAGCCGCGGCCGTTGTTGTGTATCGACAGCCCCGACGAGGGTTTGTATCACGAGATGGTGGCGATCCTGGCCGGCGAGTTGCGGGATTATTCCCTGCGACCGCACGCGGGTCAGACGCTGTTTACCACCCACAACCCCTATCTGCTGGAATCCATGTCCCCGGATGAAGTGTGGGTGTTTGCGCGCCGGCCGCTGCCGGCGGATCCCGGGGTGGAAACCGCCGCCGCCCGCTGTGCCGGGGCCGACCCGGTGGTGCGGGCTTTGTACGCCGAGGGAGTCGGCATGGGCTCGTTGTGGTACAGCGGCCATTTCGAGCCGGAGGGTAACGATGCATCTTGAGATCCTCTGCGAGGATCGCTCCGGCAGTCTGGTCGTCGAGGCGATCTTGCGGGATTATCGCAACAAACGCGGCTACGCGTTCACGTATGACATCCGACCGCACCGCGGCAAGGGGTACGCCCCCGCCGACCCCGCGCGGCGGCCGCCGCGCGATACGGTCGGGCTGCTGGATCTGCTGCCCGCCAAAGCGCGCGCGTACGCCCATGTACTGGATCCCGGCCAGAATCTGTTGATCGTGATCATGGACGCGGACGATGTGCCCCCGCAACAGGTGGAGGCGGATCTGCGCGCGGTGTTGCGCGTATACGCCAACCCGTTGCCGCACATCATCGGTCTGTGTGTCGAGGAAATGGAAGCCTGGCTGCTGGGCGACCGCCAGGCCATCCAGACCGCCTATCCACAGGCCGATTTGAGCGTGATCGACCGGTATGAGCAGGACAGTGTCTGCGGAACATGGGAAGTGCTGGCGCGATGCATCCATCCCACCAGCGCCGACCGCATCATCCGCATCGGCTACCCCGCGGTCGGCCAATATAAACAGGCCTGGAGC
>CAYZME010000048.1:10081-11063 GCA_964479435.1 uncultured Oscillospiraceae bacterium | reverse complement strand
CGAGATTTCACGGCATCTGGACATCGACCGCAACACCTCGCCCAGTTTCGCGCGGTTTATCAACCGACTGCACCAGGCGGTTTCGCGCATGGGCGAACGCGTGTGGACCGAGGCGAAATAACATGTCGATGGCTGCGAACCCGACCTCTCTGTATCTGCATATCCCTTTTTGCGCGCGCAAGTGCCATTATTGCGATTTTCCCTCCTACGCGGGCAGGGAAGAGGATATCGACGCGTATTTTCAGGTCTTGACCGCGGAGATTCAGCAAGCCGGCCGTTGGAGCTTGGCTCAGACAGAGTCTGAGCCCGCTCAGCTTGCGCCAATCGAAACGATCTATACCGGCGGGGGGACACCGACACTGGCCGGGGCGCGGCGCCTGGCGCGCCTGCTTGAAACCGTGACCGCGTGGTTTCCGTTGGCACCGGACGCGGAAATCTCGCTGGAGGCCAACCCCGGCACGGTCACGGCCGCTGACTTTGCCTGTTTGCGGCAGGCCGGCTTTAATCGCGTCAGTTTCGGGCTGCAGGCCTGGCAGCCGCGCCTGTTGCGTCGCCTGGGCCGGATCCACGACGCCGCGGATTTTGTCCACGCCGTGCACGCGGCCCGGGCCGCCGGCTTTGACAACATCAGTGCCGACATCATGCTGGGGCTGCCGGGACAACGTTTGGGCGATGTGCGCGAAACGCTGAACCGGGTGACCGCGTTGGGGGTAGAGCACATTTCTTTTTATTCATTACAGATCGAGGCAGGAACCCCTTTTGACACCTGGTATCAGGCCGGCAGTCTGGACGTGCCCGGCGAGGAACAAGAACGCGAGATGTATCACGAAACCCGCCGCAGTCTGCTGGCGCAAGGATACGAGCCCTACGAGATCAGCAGTGCGGCTTTGCCCGGCCGGGCCTGCCGCCACAATCTGATGTATTGGCAGGCGGGTATGTATTGGGGTTTTGGTTGTGCGGCGCACAGCCACTGGGACGGGCG
>CAYZME010000048.1:9330-10071 GCA_964479435.1 uncultured Oscillospiraceae bacterium | reverse complement strand
AAACCGCCGACCTCTTCCGCGCGGCCTGCCGCCTCGGCGCGATCGCCGCCGGCGGCCCGGCGCCGTTGCCAGCCGCACAGGTACTGGAAACACTCGACCGCGACGCGCAGATGCGGGAAGCCATGATGCTGGCCCTCCGCACCACCGCCGGCGTCGACGCGGCGGCATTCGCCCGCCGCTTTGGCGAACGGCCGGAGCCGCGGTTTGCCGCCGAACTGGCTGATCTTGCGGCCCAGGGCTGGATCGCGCAAACCCATTGCGGCTGGACTTTGACGGCACGAGGGCTGGATTTTGCCAACCAGGTGTTTATGGCGTTTGTCTGAGTGTTCTTCCTGTTTGATTATCCTTGACATTCTCCGAAGCCGGTGGTAAATTGTCCTTAGCACTCAGCCAATATGAGTGCTAAATCATTTATGGGAGGAGACAGGACATGCCGCTGGACGCCCGCAAGAAACAGATCCTCAAGGCCGTGGTCGACGACTATATCGAGACCGTAGAGCCTGTCGGCTCCAAAACCCTGGTGCAAAAATACGGACTGGATGTCAGTTCCGCGACCGTGCGCAACGAGTTGGCGGAGCTGGAATCTTTGGGCTACCTGGAGCAGCCGCATACTTCCGCCGGCCGCGTCCCGTCCGACAAAGGCTACCGTGAATACGTCGATGCCCTGATGGATGTCGGCACACTGGAGGCCGGGGAGATGGAAGAGATCCAACACCGTATCCGGGAAAACGTCAACGAGAT
>CAYZME010000048.1:0-9320 GCA_964479435.1 uncultured Oscillospiraceae bacterium | reverse complement strand
CTTGACACCATGCTCTCGCTCGATGACGGGCAGGAGATCACGCGCCTGTTGAAGCGCGCGACCGGGGTCCTGACGGATAAGACCGGTTATACGTCGGTCGCCTTGACGCCGCGGCTGGACGAGAGTTATTTCCGCCAGTTGAAGATGATGATGATCGAGCCCGGGCGCGTACTGGTTGTGGTGGTGCTCAACGCCGGGCTTGTCAAAGACCGCATCGCCCGCGTCCCCGAGCTGGTCGACGACCAACAGCTGCAACGCATCGCCAACGCCATCGAAAGCGATTTGTCGGGGATGAAGCTGGTGGATATCACGATGGTGACGGTTTCGACGGCGGGTCACAAAGTCGATTTGCCGGAGAGTCTGCTCAATCAGGTGCTGTACGAGGCTTATGTCTCGATCAAGCAAGCAGAAAATCTGGAGCTGTATATGGACGGGCACAGCAAGCTGCTGACCTTTCCCGAGTTTGCCGATGTGCGCAAAGCGCACACCTTGTTCGACACCCTGGCGCGCGACGGGATCGTCGCCGGGTACCTCAATGAAGCCGCGGATCAGCCAATCGCGCACGAGCTGGGCGAAGGCGGGGGCGATGTCGCCGTGCGCGGCGACCCGGCGGCCGCCGACCCGGCCATCCACCCCGGACGGCGCCCCTTTATGATCCGCATCGGCCAGGAGATCACACTGGAAGGGTTGCAGGAGTGCAGTTTTGTCACGACGGCCTACCAGTTGGGAGAGCGGATCATCGGCCGCATCGGCGTGGTGGGGCCCAAACGCATGGAATACAGCAAAGTCATTTCACATATCGGCTTCATCCGCAGCGCGATCAACGAGTATGGCAAGCGGTTGGCACCGGATCGAGATATCAAGACAACGGAGGAGATTCAGAAATGAAAAAAGCCAAGCAAGGCGCCGCCGAAAACGAGCGGGAGACGGACGACCTGCTGACGGAAGCGGCGGCGACCCATGACACCGCCGGCGAGACAGGCGCGGAAAAAGCGGCGCCGGAGGCAGCGGACGCCCTACCGGCCGGCAGCGTAGCGCAGAGCGAATATGACGCGCTCAACGATCGGTATTTGCGCCTGTATGCCGAATATGAAAACTATCGCAAGCGCACCGCCAAAGAAAAAGAAGCGTTGTTTGGCGATTGCGCGGCACAAATAACGGGGGAATGGCTCCCCGTGATCGACAATCTGTTCCGGGCCGCGGAAGCGGCGGCGCAGTTCGCAAGCGACGTCGACCGCTCGATCATCGAAGGCATCGAGCTGGTTTTGAAACAGGCAGAAGGCTGCCTGTCCCGGCTGGGTGTCGAGGCGATCGAAGCGCTCGGCGCCCCGTTCGACCCCATGTTCCACGAAGCGGTGATGCAGGCCGAGCACGAAGGGGCGGAACCGGGGACGGTCGTGGAAGAGTTCAAAAAAGGCTATCGCAGAGGCGACCGCGTCATTCGACACAGCGTGGTCAAAGTCGCCAACTGATCGCACATACGAAACGCAAAAAAAATAAAATGACACCGCATACGATTTGGAGGAAAAAGAAATGGCAAGAGTAATCGGCATCGACCTCGGAACGACCAATTCCTGTGTCGCGGTGATGGAAGGCGGAGAGCCGGTCGTCATCCCGAACGCGGAAGGAAACCGCACAACCCCTTCGGTTGTCGCCTTTTCCAAAACCGGTGAGCGGCTGATCGGCCAAGTCGCCAAACGGCAGGCCGTCACCAATCCCGACCGCACGGTCCAATCCATCAAGCGCGAAATGGGAACCGCACATAAAGTTAAAATTGACGACAAGACATACTCGCCGCAGGAAATCTCGGCGATGATCCTGCAAAAGCTCAAGAGCGACGCCGAAGCGTATCTGGGCGAAACCGTCACGCAGGCGGTCATCACCGTGCCCGCGTATTTCAGCGACGCGCAGCGTCAGGCGACCAAAGACGCCGGCCGCATCGCCGGCCTGGACGTCCTGCGCATCATCAACGAACCGACCGCCGCTTCCCTGGCCTACGGGCTGGATAAAGAGCACGATCAAAAGATCCTGGTGTTTGACCTGGGCGGCGGCACCTTTGACGTCTCGATCCTGGAGATCGGCGACGGGGTGTTTGAAGTGCTGGCCACCGCCGGCAACAACCGCCTGGGCGGCGACGATTTTGACCAGAAAGTCGTCGACTGGCTGGTCGACAGCTTTAGAAAAGACCAGGGCATCGACCTGCGCAACGACAAGATGGCGATGCAGCGCCTGCGCGAGGCCGCGGAGAAAGCCAAAATCGAACTGTCCGGCGTCAGCACCTCGCAGATCAATCTGCCCTATATCACGGCCGACGCCAGCGGTCCCAAACATATGGACATCACTTTGTCGCGGGCCAAGTTTGACGAATTGACGGCCGATCTGGTCGAAAAGACCATGGGTCCGCTGCGCTCGGCGATGAAAGATTCCGGCCTGTCCCCCGACAAGATCGATAAAATGCTGCTGGTCGGCGGATCGACCCGCGGTCCGGCGGTCCAAGACGCGGTCAAACGCTACTTTGGAAAAGAGCCTTTCAAAGGGATCAACCCCGACGAGTGTGTGGCAATCGGCGCCGCGATCCAGGCGGCCGTGTTGACCGGCGATGTCACCGGCCTGCTGTTGTTGGATGTCACACCGCTGTCGCTGGGCATCGAAACCATGGGCGGGGTCTTTACCAAGATCATCGAGCGCAACACCACCATCCCGACCAAAAAGAGCCAGGTGTTCTCCACCGCGGCCGACGGGCAACCCCAGGTGGATGTCCACGTTCTGCAAGGCGAGCGCGAAATGGCGCAATTCAACAAAGCCCTGGGCAACTTCATCCTCGACGGCATCCCGCCGGCGCCGCGCGGCGTACCGCAGATCGAGGTGACTTTTGACATCGACGCCAACGGCATTGTCCATGTTTCGGCCAAAGATCTGGGCACAGGGCGGGAGCAGAAGATCACCATCACCGCCTCGACCAACCTGTCTGAACAGGACATCGAGCAGGCGGTCAAAGACGCCGAGCGCTTTGCCGAGGAAGACCACAAGCGGCGCGAGGAAGTCGATGCCCGCAACGCGGCGGATTCGGCGATTTACAACGCCGAAAAAACCGTCAAGGAAATGGGCGATAAGCTGGAGGAAGACGACCGCGTCGCCGTCGAAAACGCGATCACCAAACTCAAAGACAGCATGTCGCAAAACGATACCGACGCCATGAAAGCGGACACCGAGACACTGCAGCAGGAGTTTTACAAAATCAGCGAAAAGTTGTACAGTCAGAACCCTGACGTACAGCAGGCGAGTGCCGCGGAGCCGACCGACGCCGGCGATTTCAAAGACGCGGGCGGCGACAGCGACTAACCCTCGACACGATAATATTTTAGATACGGCTGCCGGTGGCACGCCCGCGGATGAGCGCGTTTCATCCCGGGCATCAGCCACGCCGGCGGCCGGTCTGTCGATTGGAGGAGCCGGAGTTTGGCTGACAAAAGAGACTACTACGAAGTGTTGGGTGTCGCCAAAGGCGCTTCCGACGATGAGTTGAAGAAAGCCTACCGCCAACTGGCGAAAAAATATCACCCCGACCTCAACCCCGGCGACAAAGCGGCCGAGGCCAAGTTCAAGGAAGCCAACGAAGCGTACGCGGTGTTGAGCGACGCCGACAAACGGCGGCAATACGACCAATTCGGCCACGCCGGGATGGATGGCCAGGGCTTTGGCGGCTTTGGTGATTTCAACATCAACCTCGACGACATCTTCGGCTCCTTTTTTGGCGGCTTTGGCGGCGGCCCGCAGAGCAACCGGCCCCAGCGGGGCGCCAATCTGAAATACCGGATGAATCTCGACTTTATGGAAGCCGCCTTTGGCATCGAGCGCGAGATCACGATCAACAAAGAAGACTTGTGTACCCACTGCCAGGGGACCGGCGCGCGCGACGGCGAGTCGACCGAAACCTGTGGCCGCTGCCAGGGCTCCGGGCAGGTCAATACCCGCCAGCAGACCTTGTTTGGCGCCGTCATGTCGTCGCGCCCCTGTCCGGATTGCGGCGGCTCGGGCAAAATCATCCGCAACCCCTGTCCGCATTGCAACGGCCGGGGGCGGCGCAACACGGCCAAAAAGCTCAATGTGCGCATCCCCGCCGGCGTCGGCCATGGTGAAATGCTATCGATGCGCGGCGAGGGCGAGCCGGGCGAGCGCGGCGGACCGTATGGCGATCTGTACATCGAAATCAACGTGCGTCCCCACCCGATCTTTGAACGCGAAGGCGCCAATACCTTTTGCGATGTGCCGATCACGTTTACCCAGGCAGCGTTGGGGGCCGAGATCGAGGTGCCGACGATCGACGGGCCGGTCGCCTTTAAAATCCGCGAAGGAACCCAGTCGGGTGATACGTTCACTTTGCGCGGCAAAGGGATCCAGCATCTCAACCGCCCCTCGTCACGCGGCGACCACATCTTTCGCGTCAACATCGAAGTGCCGCGGCAATTGTCGGGTGAGCAGCGCGAGTTGCTGACCCGCTTTGACGAGAGCTGCACCGATAAGAATTATCAGAAGCGCCGCAGTTTTTTCAAAAAGCTGCGCGACGCGTTCCATTCATAGAAAGAGAGCGGCGAGGCGCACGTGGATTGGCTGCAGGTAACGGTTGAGACGACACAGGCAGGGATTGATCCGGTCAGTGCCGTTTGGCACACCCTGGGCATCGACCAGTTGTCGATCATCGACGGCGCCGAAGAGGTCGAACGCGTCCTCGAGCAGGCCGGCCGCTTCTGGGATTACGCGGATTATTCGCAATTGGCGGCGGCGATGGGCGGTCCGGCGGTCCAGGCGTACCTCGACGACACATCGGCCAGTTACACCCTCGTCGAGCGGCTGCGGGAGCGGCTCGCCGACTTGCGGCGGCTGGATTTGGGTGTGGATCTCGGCAGCTTGCGTGTGACCGTCGACCGGGTAGACGATTCCGGTTGGGACGCGTTGTGGAAACAGTACTTTGTCCCCATCCCGGTCGGAGAACGTCTGCTGATCCAACCGGCCTGGGAGGAGATCCCGGCCGCTCACGCGGGACGGACGGCCGTGCGTTTGCAAAACAGCGCGATTTTTGGCACCGGTCAGCACGCGTCGACGCAACTGTGTCTGCAATTGCTGGAAGACCGGATCACCGCGGGCGCGCGGATGCTGGACCTCGGCTGTGGCAGCGGCGTGCTCTTTCTCGCCGCGCAGCTGCTGGGCGCGGGCGCGGCCGTGGCCGTCGACGTCGACGACAAAGCCCGCCAGATCGTCCCGGAACACGCCGCCCTCAACGGGATCGACCCGCGCGGCTACCGGGTGATTGTCGGCGATGTTCTCACCGATCCCGCGGTCTGGCAGGCGATGGGCAGCGAACCATTTGACCTGGTGGCCGCCAACATCGTCGCCGATGTGATCCTGCCGCTGACGCCGCTTGTGACGCGCTGGATCCGCCCGCGCGGATGGTATCTGGTGTCGGGGATCATCGGCGAACGGGAACCGGAGATTTGCGCGGCACTGACCCGCAACGGCTTCACGGTCGCTCAAACCGCGCGACGGGAGGACTGGGTGGCGATCGCGGCCCGGCGCGACGGCTGATTTTACCGTCGCTTTCTCACGTGCTCCGGCATCAGGGGAGGGCCCACGCCGCGATCTGTGCGGCTACGCGCGCGACGTCGTCGTCATCGACCCCGTAATGGGTCACCAGGCGCAGCAACCCCTCGTCCGGTTCGTTGATGAGGATCCCCGCCTCTCGCAGACGGGCGGTCAGGGTGCGCGCGTCGAGCGGGTATCCGTCCAAACGCAACCACACCATATTGATCGTGGGATGGCCGTCCACCCGCACCACCCCGGGGATGCCAGTCAGCGCCGCCGCCAAGCGGTCTGCCCGCGCGTGGTCATCGGCCAGACGCGGCGCCATCTCGCGGATGGCCAGCAAGCCGGCCGCCGCCAGGATCCCCGCCTGGCGCATGCCGCCGCCCAGTCTTTTGCGCAAACGCCGGGCCTGCCCGACAAAATCCCGCGTCCCGCACAACAGCGAGCCGACCGGCGCGCACAACCCCTTGGATAAACAAAACGTAACTGAGTCAGCCCGCGCGCAGATCGCCGCCGCCGGCACATCCAGCGCCGTCGCGGCGTTGAACAGCCGCGCGCCGTCCAGATGGACCGGCAGCCGGTAGCGGTCGGCCCGCGCGCGGATCTCATCCATCCAGGCCAAAGAGCGGACAAAGCCGTCGGAGTCGGCATTTTCATACGTGATCAGGGCGGTGCGCGGCGAGTGGAGGTCGGCGGTGTTTTTGCGGATCACCCGCTCGACGTCGTCCGGCCGCATCGGCACGCCGCGGGCCGCGGGCAGGGTGCGCAGTTGCGCGCCGGCCAACCAGGCGGCGGCGCCGGCTTCATGGGCGACGATATGGCAATTGTCCGGCAGGATCACCTCGTCCCCGCGCGCGGCCCACACCGCCAGCGCGATCTGGTTGCCCATGGTGCCGCTGGTCACAAACAGCGCCGCCTGCTTGCCCGTCACCTCGGCGGCCAGGCGCTCCAGACTGTTGACAGTGGGGTCGTCGCCGTAGACATCGTCGCCGACCGGCGCGGTCGCCATGGCCTGCCGCATAGCCGGGGTGGGGTGGGTGACGGTGTCGCTGCGCAGATCGATGATTCCGTTTTGCATCGCACGAATCCTCCGCTGGTGGTTGTCGTCTCTCTCCGAGTATAGACCCTGGCGGCGGCCAGGAGCGTCCGCGCCGCTACAAAAAGCAATTCCGTCCGGCAAAAAAAAGACTTGACAGCTCCCGGGGCGGGGTTTAGTATGGGCTTACTTTCATCTGTCAAACCGATGACTGAGAAGAGTACCTGTGTATCGTGTCATATAGAGAGCCGCGGACGGTGGAATCGCGGCGGACGCAAGCGCAGCGAATGGACTCAGGAGGGCGATCCGATCAGACCCGGCAACGGGTGTGGGTAGGCGTCGACGGGATCCGGCCGTTACCGCGGAGCATGTATGTTTGTACATGGCAGAGGGGGTCGCCCGAGAGCGACCAATCCGGGTGGCACCGCAGGAGTCGAGGCTCTTGTCCCAGAAGAACAGGGGACAAGGGCTTTTTTGTTGCCTCGACACCGGAAGCCCTCGACAGACAAGGAGGTTCATACCATGCAAACCAGCGGGCCGCATCAGATCTCGCGCGCCACGCCGCCGCGCCGGAGCATCCGCGCGAGCGCCGCGGTGGACCGATGGCGGGAGATCCTTGGCGCCAACCTATGAGGCTTGGCGCACGTACGATTGAACATCCTGTTTTTCGCCGATTTTCGCGAACACATCTGTGAAACAGAAATAAAAGGAGAATTCTTATGTTAATTCCGAATGTCGACTACGCGGTTTACCGGAAACAAACCCCCACCAAAGAAGGCTATTTTGGCACGTATGGCGGTGCGTTCATCCCGCCGCAGCTCGTTTCCGAGTTTGAGAAAATTTCAACCGGCTACCAGACCATCTGCCAGAGCTCCAAATTCATCAGCGAGCTCAGAAGAATCCGCAGGGAATTCCAGGGCCGCCCCACCCCGACCTACCACTGCGAACGGCTGTCGAATTCGTTGGGGAACTGCCAGATTTACCTCAAAAGAGAAGACCTGAACCACACCGGCGCCCATAAACTGAACCACTGTATGGGCGAGGCTCTTCTGGCGAAATATCTGGGCAAAAAGAAGATCATCGCCGAGACCGGCGCCGGGCAGCACGGGGTCGCGCTGGCGACCGCGGCGGCTTTTTTTGGCATGGAATGCGATATCTACATGGGCGAGGTGGACATCGCGAAACAAGCGCCCAATGTGGCGAGGATGAAATTGCTGGGGGCAAAGGTGGTCCCGGTTTCACATGGGCTCAAAACGCTCAAAGAAGCGGTGGACGCCGCCTTTGAGGCCTATATGACGGAATATGAGGACACCATGTATTGCATCGGTTCCGTCGTCGGGCCGCACCCTTTCCCGCTGATGGTGCGAGATTTTCAGACCGTCGTCGGCATCGAGGCCCGAGAACAGTTCCTGGAGATGACGGGGAATCTGCCCGACGCGGTCGTGGCCTGTGTCGGCGGCGGCTCCAATGCGGCCGGAATTATGACGCCCTTTTTGAATGATCCGGTCAAGCTGTATGGCGTGGAGCCGCTTGGCATCGGCACTGAAATCGGGCAGCATGCCGCCAGCCTGACCTATGGCGCGGAGGGCGTGATGCACGGGTTCAATTCCATCATGTTGCAAAACGAAAAAGGCGAACCGCAACCGGTCTATTCGGTCGCCAGCGGGCTTGATTACCCTTCCGTCGGCCCCGAACACGCGTATCTCAGGGATTTGGGGAGAGTCACCTATAAAACCGCAACGGACGCCGAGGCGATCGACGCGTTCTTCGTCTTGTCCAAGATGGAGGGGATCATCCCGGCTCTGGAAAGCGCCCATGCGGTGGCGTATGCCATGCAGCTGGCCCAGGAAATGGGCACCGGCTCGATTCTGGTCAATTGCTCCGGCCGAGGCGACAAAGACCTGGATTTTGTCATCGAGCATTACGGCGACAGACTGGAAAAATGAGCCGTTTTGTTCGGACGGCCATCCCGTAGAAATCGAAAACAAAATGCCAATGCGGAAAACCTTTCCCGATGGACACCGGGAAGGGTTTTTCCGTTACAATACCTGCGAATCGCCGACGCCGCGAAACGCGGGCGGCAGGATGGAGCGAAGGAGTGGACCATAGACGATGATGCGCTTGTTTGCCGAGGATCAGCTGCTGCCGACGAGCGGGGAGGTGTGCCTCGCGGGCCAGGACGCGCATTACGCGCGCGACGTGTTGCGGATGCGCCGCGGCGACCGGTTTATCCTCTGCGACGCCGCGTCCAACGACCACACCTGTGTTGTGGAGCGGGTGGAGGCCCGGCAAATCTGCGCCCGCATCGAGCGGGTCGAGGCCAACCACGCCGAAGCGGTATACGACGCCGTCCTCTACCAGGGCATCCCCAAAGGCGACAAACTGGACGAAATCGTCCGCAAAGCCGTCGAATTGGGTGCCGCGCGCATCGTGCCGGTCATCTGTGACCGCACGATCTCCCGCCTGGGCCCCGCGGACCGCGGTTGGCAGAGCAAGCTGGAGCGCCTGCGCCGGATCGCGCGGGAGGCGGCGCGCCAGAGCGGCCGGGGCAGGGTCCCGGCCGTCGCGGCGCCGCTGGTTTATACCGAAGCCTGTCGCGAGGCCGCGATGTCGGAGTTGGCGTTTATGCCCTGGGAAGGGGAGCGGCAAACTCCGGTACGTGACTTGCTGGCTTCGTGGCATTCCTTGCCCACAACAGGGGGGC
>CAYZME010000047.1:0-15507 GCA_964479435.1 uncultured Oscillospiraceae bacterium | reverse complement strand
AACAGGAATCGGATCAACAAGCGTTCAAGGAGGTCAAGCGTGACGACGATTACGATCGATATGATCAAAGAACTGCGCGCCAAAGTCGGCGCCGGGATGATGGACAGCAAAAAGGCGCTCTTGGAATCCAACGGCGATATGGAAAAGGCCATCGCCTGGTTGCGGGAGAAGGGCATCGCCAGTGCCGCGAAGAAATCGACGCGCATCGCGGCGGAAGGAATTGTGGATGCCTATATTCACGCGGGAGGCCGTATCGGCGTCCTGATCGAAGTGAATATCGAAACGGACTTCGCGGCCAAAAACGAGGATTTCCGCGCCTTTGTCAAAGATATGTGTATGCAGGTCGCGGCCATGAACCCCCGCTGGGTCGCCAAAGAGGATGTGCCGGCCGACGAGATCGAAAAAGAAAAAGAAATCTTGCGCAACAAAGCCATCAACGACGGGAAGCCGGAAAAGATCATCGACCGCATTGTCGATGGCAGCATTGCCAAATTCTATACGGAGAACTGCCTGTTGGAGCAGCCCTTTGTCAAGGACGACTCGCAGACGTGCGGAGCCCTGTTGACCGCCCTGATCGCCAAAATCGGTGAGAAGATCGCTGTCCGCCGCTTCACCCGCTATGAGATGGGCGAGGGGTTGCAAAAAAGAGAAGACGACTTCGCCGCCGAGGTCATGAAGCAAGTGAGCGGCAACGAATGATGAGAAGGGGCATCGCGTAAGCCATGTCCCTTTTTTTTCGACACGCGCGGTGCCGACAGGGAGGTCAGAATATGCAAAAAGCGGTTTACAAGCGTATCTTGCTGAAAATCAGCGGGGAGTCACTGGCCGGCAGCCACGGCTTCGGGCTGGACAAGCAGTTTTTGCGTGAAATCGGCGGCGTCCTCAAAGAATTAAACGATATGGGCGCGCAAGTCGCCGTCGTGGTCGGCGGGGGTAATTTTTTCCGCGGGCGCACCAGCGAAGGGATGGACCGTGTGACTGCGGATCACATGGGGATGCTGGCGACAACCATTAACGCGCTGGCACTGTCGGACGCGCTCGAACAAGCCGGAGCTGTCACGCGCGTCATGTCGGCGGTTGAAATGCGGCAGATGTGCGAGCCCTATATCCGCAAACGCGCGATCCGTCACCTGGAAAAGGGGCGCATTGTGATCTTTGCTTGCGGTACCGGCAATCCCTTCTTCTCGACCGACACAGCCGCATCCTTGCGGGCCGCCGAAATCGACGCCGACATTATGTTCAAAGCCACCAACGTCGACGGCGTATATGATAAAGATCCGCGCAAGAACGGCGATGCCAAAAAGTTCAGCGCGATCACCCATGACCAGGTTCTGGCGTTGAAGCTGGAAGTGATGGACGCGACCGCGGCCGCGCTGTGCCGTGACAACGCGTTGTCGATCGTGGTCTTTGACATCCGCGACACGCGCAACATCCTCCGCCTGGCGGGCGGGGAGTCCATTGGCACCGTCGTGAGCTGATCGGTCACGCACAATGCGGGTATGCGACAAGGAACGGCGGCCGCCGTTCCTTGTTTTATTTGAATACAAGGGCATCTTTCGCTATAATTCTTGTGAAACCTGAACGGAGGTGCCCTATGTTGATCCTAAATCCGGAATCATATCAGCCATTTGAAGATCGCATGCAAAAAACAATTCAGGCTTTGCATGATAATCTCAACGCCATTCGCGCGGGGCGCGCCAATCCGCGCGTACTGGATCGGATTTCCATCGATTATTATGAAGTCAAGACCCCTCTGTCACAAGTCGCCAACATCCAGGTTCCCGAGTCGCGGATGATCACCATCACCCCCTGGGACCCGAGCATCCTCAGACAGATTGAACGGGCCATCCAGGCATCCGATCTCGGCATCAACCCCAACAACGATGGCAAAATGCTACGCCTGGTATTTCCGGCCCTGACGGAGGAGCGCCGGCGCGATCTGGCCCGGCAGGTCGCCCGTTATGGGGAGGAAGCCAAAATCGCGATTCGCAACATCCGCCGCGACGGCATCGACAAGCATCGGGCCCTGCTCAAAAACAAAGAAATGACCGAAGACAGCCTGGCGGAATTTGAAGCCGAAATCCAGATTCTGACCGACGCGCACACCGCGGAAATCGATCGCGTGGTCGCGGATAAAAACAAAGACCTGATGGAGATATGAAGGACTACCAGACGAGCAGACATGCTGACATGCCGGGTATCGACACCCGGCATGTTTATGGAAAGCGGAAGCCGCGGGTTGTCAGCCGGGGAAAGAAGTCGGTATGAGATGGTTTCGGACGCGCCGTCCCCGCCGTGGCAACGACGGGGACGCACAGGAAGAATTGCGCATTCCTGCCCACATCGCCGTTTTTATGGATGGAAACGGCCGTTGGGCGGCCAAAAGAGGACTGCCCCGCTCTGCAGGGCATCGCGCCGGCGCGGAGAAACTCGAAGATTTATGCAAATGGTGCGGGAATCTGGGCGTCCGCTATTTGACGGTCTACGCTTTTTCAACAGAGAACTGGTCGCGACCGGCCGACGAAGTCCATGCCCTGTTGGCGCTGTTTGTCGAATTTTTCGAACGGTTTGACCCCGCGTTGGAGCGCGAAGGCATTCGGGTACGTTTTACCGGTGACATCGAGGGGTTGCCCGATCACGTACGCGCGGTCGCGCGCCGGGCGGAAACGCAGTCGAGGGGGCGGGATCGGATGCAATTGATCATTGCCCTCAATTACGGGGGACGTCGGGAAATCGCGCACGCCTGTCAAAAAATCGCGCGCCAGGTCGCCGCCGGAGACCTGGGCGCCGAGACGATCGACGAGCGGTGCGTCGCCGCCCATTTGTATCTACCGGATGTGCCGGATCCGGACCTGATGATTCGCCCGAGCGGCGAGCTGAGGTTGTCCAATTTCCTCTTATGGCAAGCGGCCTATGCCGAGTTGTGGTTTGATCATATTTTGTGGCCGGATTTTTCACGGGCGGATCTGATCGCGGCCATCCGCGCGTATACGCGACGAGACCGCCGTTACGGGAAAGTAGAGCAAGCATGAAGACAAGAATTCTGACCGGTCTGCTGTTTTCGATGGCGATGGTGCTTTTTGTCGCGCCGGGATTTTGGACGCCTGTGTTCCCCATGGTGTTGCTGCTGGTTGTCTTGGCGACCGCCTGGTGGGAGATGGATCGCGTTTTGGCAAGCCGACGCGCGCGGCCGACCGACGCCCGCCCTCTCGGGGTGGGCGTGCTGGCAGGCGGTGTGACGACAGCTGTTGTCGCTTATCTTTGTTGTCAAACGCATGCGGCGGGGGGCGCGTGCCGTGAGAACGGCTTTTTCACGTTCCTGTGGCAAGGGCCCGGCGGGGTGGTTGCGGGGCAGTTCACAGCGATGGCCGCGCTGGCCGCCCTCGCGGCCGGGATGCTGATCCTGGTGGCCACAGCGGCCTGCCATCTTGTCGTTTGTATGCTGAGCCACGGGCCGGCTTGTGTGGCCCCTGCGGCGTCGATGCTGGCCGGCGCGACTTATGTCGCGCTGCCCCTTTATATGTCGATCGCGATGTTATATACAGTTCCCCGCGCCATGTATTGGCTGATACCGGCTTTGGCGGCCCCCTGGCTGACGGATGTGACCGCCTACTTTGTCGGCTCCTGGTTCGGAAAGCATAAAATTGTGCCACGGATCAGCCCCAAGAAAACCTGGGAGGGGAGCATCGGCGGTCTGGCGGGTTGTGTGGTCGCCATGATGTGTTGGTTCGGGCTGATTTTTCCCCATGAGAGCGGGGTAACTCAGGGTCAGATGCTGTGGACGGGTCTCGCGCTGGGGGCGATGGCCGGGGTGGCCGCGCAGGCCGGGGACTGGGTCGCTTCCGCCATCAAGCGGTGGGCGGGAGTCAAAGATTTCGGTACGATGTTTCCCGGCCACGGCGGTGTACTCGACCGCTTCGACAGTGTCCTGTTTACGATGCCGATTTTTGTCGCCGGCGCGCTGTTGTTCGCTACGATATAGAAACCGGCCAGCGGGTATCCGTCCCTGCCGGTACACTCGCTTTACAGGTGGGGGGATTGTGTTATGTCGCATCAAATCGCGATTCTGGGATCGACCGGGTCGATCGGCACGCAAACGTTGGAGGTCGCACAGGCGATGGGGCTGCGCGTTGTCGCGCTGGCCGCGGGGCAAAATGTCGATTTGCTGGCGGAGCAAATCGTCCGCTTCCATCCACAAATCGCCAGCGTCGCCCACCCGTCCGGCCTGTCCGCTTTGCGCCAGGCGCTGGCGAGCCACCCCGATGGCGCGTATACCCGCCCCATCGAACTGTTGTGCGGTGAAGAGGGGAACGAGGCCGTCGCGACGTGCGCGGACGCGGACCTGGTCGTCGCGGCGATGGTCGGGATCGCCGGGTTGGCGCCTGTCCTGGCCGCGATTCGCGCCGGCAAACACATCGCTCTGGCCAACAAAGAAACCCTGGTCGCGGCGGGGCATCTGGCGATTCCTCTCAGCCGCGCTTGTCATGTGCGGCTTTTGCCTGTCGACAGTGAGCACTCCGCGGTTTGGCAGTGTTTGATGGGCAATGAAGAGCACCCCATCAGACGCATCCTCTTGACCGCTTCCGGCGGCCCGTTCCGCCAATCTTCAGCGGCGGAATTGGAACGGGTGGATGTGGCCGCCGCCCTCGCCCATCCGACGTGGAAGATGGGGGGTAAAATCACCATCGATTCCGCGACCATGATGAATAAAGGTCTGGAAGTGATCGAAGCCGCCTGGCTTTTTGATGTCCCGGCCGATCGGATCCAGGTTGTGGTGCACCCGCAAAGCATTGTTCACTCGATGGTCGAGTTTCAGGACCGGTCGGTTTTCGCCCAATTGGGATTCCCCGATATGCGTTTACCGATCCAGATCGCCTTGGCCTGGCCGCAGCGATTCGAGGGGAGTTGCGAGCCTTTTGACCCGTTTGATCCCAGGGCGGCGACCCTGAGCTTTGAGCCCCCTGACCCGATCCGCTTTCCGTGTCTGCGGCTGGCATATGAGGCGGCCCGGACAGGCGGCAGCCTGCCCTGTGTCCTCAACGCGGCCAATGAAGAGGCCGTGGGCGCGTTCCTCAATGGCGATCTTTCTTTTTTGATGATCCCCCGTTTGGTAGAGGCTTGTATGAATCGGCACGCGCAAGAGGGGGTTGTACCGCACCCGTCGTTTGATGATATTATGGATCTCGACCAATGGGCGCGCGGATTTACGCGTACCTTTAGGAGGTAGCCATGGGAATACTGGCAGGTGTCCTGCTGTTAAGTGTGATTATGATCCTGCATGAATGGGGGCATTTTGTCAGCGGGCGCAAGCTCGGGTTCAAAGTCGAAGAGTTTTCACTTTTTATGGGACCGCGGTTGTGGTCACGCGAGATCAAAGGTGTGCGGTACAGTCTGAAACTGTTTCCGATCGGTGCTTCGTGCCGTTTTGCCGGCGAAGAAGAAGATGAAGAGATCACCGACAGCGCCGCGGACCTGATCGAAGCGGCTTCCGGCGCGCGCTTTTTTGACCGGCCGCGGTGGGCGCGGTCGATTGTGCTGGTGGCCGGCGCCGCGATGAACTATCTGTCCGGCGTTTTGGTCTTTCTGATCCTGTTTGTCTGGTTTGGCTTTGCCACCAATACCGTGGCGCTAGTTGGCGCGGGGAGTCAGGCAGAAGCCGCGGGTGTGCGGGCAGGAGACCGGATTGTAGCGGTAGACGGCGCGCGGGTGGCGACCCAATTGGACTTTGTCGCGCACGTGATGTTTTTGCCGGGCGATCGTGCCGTGACGCTGGGCATTGTTTCCACAGACGACAACAGCCGCCGGGATGTCGTGCTCACCCCGATGCGGACGACGACATACCGCTTGGGGGTAACGGTGGATTTGAGCGGGGCTCAGCCGGTGATCACGGCAGTAGACGCCGAATCCAACAACGGGAATCCGGTCTTGCGGCCGGGCGATGTCTTGCTGGCGGTCAACGATGTGCCGTATGCGGATGTGGACGCGTTCGCGGCCGAACTGGCTGACAGCCGGGGCGCGTCTGTCGCGGTGCGCATCGAGCGCGGCCAGCAGGAAACCGTGGTGGACATGCATCCGGTGTTAATGGAGCTGTACAACCCGCAGGGGATCCAGTTTGGCCGCGCGTTTTCGGAAGCGTTCCGTTACTCGTGGTCCATTGTGCGCTTTACCGTCAAAGGGATCACCATGATGATCGCCGGACAACTGTCCGCCCGTGAGAATTTGAGCGGACCGATCGGTATTGTCTCCATGGTCGGCGATATGGTGACGACCAAACAGCCGTTCGTCGACAAGGTATACAGTCTGATGTCGATGTTCGGCCTGATATCTGTCAATCTCGCGTTTATGAATCTGCTGCCCATCCCGCCGCTGGATGGCAATCATTTGCTGCTCACCGGGATCGAAGCCGTGCGGGGGAAACGCTTGTCACCACGCGTGCAAACCGCGATCAGCCTTGTAGGTTTCGCGCTACTCATCGGCCTGGCTATTTTGGCGGTGGTGTTTGACGTCATGAGACTGGCCGGCCGTTAACAGATGGGGGTGAGCGAGAGCATGGACCATCCAATTCATCGGAATACAACAAAAAAGGTCTTCGTGCGGGAGTTGGCCATCGGCGGCGGAGCCCCGGTCAGCGTGCAATCGATGAATACGACGGACACACGTGATGTGCGCGCCACACGCGAACAGATCGCCGCCCTGGCTGAGAGTGGTTGTGAAATCACCCGCGTCGCCATTCCCGATCGCGAATCCGCCCTCGCCCTGGCAAAGATTTGCGACGGTTCGCCCATCCCGGTCGTCGCGGATATTCATTTTGACTATCGCCTGGCGTTGGAAAGCATCCGCGCCGGCGCGCATAAAATCCGCATCAATCCAGGCAATATTGGCGATGCCGATCGCGTGAAGGAAGTGGCCAAAGCCGCCCGGGAGCGCGGTATTCCGATCCGCATCGGCGTCAATTCCGGTTCATTGAGTCAGCGGATGCTTGACCGGCATGGCGGTGTAAATTGCCACTCCATGGTGGCAAGCGCCATGGAGAATATTGAAGCCTTGGAAGCTTGTGATTTTTCAGACATCGTCGTTTCGCTCAAATCTTCCGATCCGTTGCTGATGATTGAGAGTTATCGCTTGTTGGCCGCCCGCGTCAACTATCCGTTGCATCTGGGCGTGACCGAAGCGGGCACCCCATACGAAGGTTCCATCCGCTCAGCCGTCGGGATCGGCACGATCTTGGCAGAGGGCATCGGCGATACGATTCGCGTCTCGTTGACTGGCGAACCGGGTGAGGAAGTGCGCGCGGCATACGCTATATTGAAGTCCTTGCGATTGCGGGTTCATGGCCCGGAATTGGTCTCGTGCCCGACTTGCGGGCGTACGCAAGTTGACCTGCTGGCGACGGTCACGGCGGTCGAGCGGCGATTACAAACGTACAAGAGTGATATACGGGTCGCCGTGATGGGGTGCGCGGTCAACGGCCCCGGTGAGGCGAGAGAGGCCGACATCGGCTTGGCTGGCGGCAACGGCGAGTATCTGCTTTTTGCCAAAGGCAGGATCCTTCGCAAGGTGTCCGAGTCACAAGCCGTTGAGGCCTTGTTTCAGGAGATGGACCGCCTGGAAAAGGACCGGCGATGATGGTTCGTTTGACGGATATGATGCGAACGGTAGCGCCCGGCTCGAGTTTCGATCCGGGCTTTGCATGTGTCGTCACCGGGCTGACGGTGTGCTCCGAAGGCCGGGTGGAGATCCACCTGCTGGCCGAAAGATGGCTGCCGGCTGCCGCTGTGATCGCGGTGGAAGAAGCATTGGAAGCATATTACGGCGTGGCCGAGGTTCTGGCCGTTCAGCGGGTATCGGATGAATGCGGCAGCCCGGACTCTGACATCGCGGTCGCATGGATGCCATGGGCATTGCGCCATTTACGGCGATCCGACCCGTGGCTGTTTTTAATTGTTTCCGGAGCGCAGTTCACATCTGACCCCGGCGGGATCTGGATCCATTTGCCGCGCGAATGCATGAAACAAGTGGCGACGGGCCATTTGGCAGCCCTCGAACTGATTTTCGAACGCGCGACCGGTTACCGCTGCCCGGTGCGGGCAACGGCTTCCGATGAGGATTTGCGTGAATTAATCGAACAACAGGAAAGCGAGCGGCCGGTTTTGTGCGTTCCGGCTTCTGCCTCTGAGCCGGTACCGGTTGCGACCGCAGCGGAGACAGCGCGGGGCGCGAACGAACAGGAAGCGGTCCTGGAAAACGCGCGCTACCGCTATCGCAAAAAACTGGCGCGGCGGGAAGACGGCCTGATCTTTGGCCGCTTTGACAGCCAGATGGAGCCGGTAGAGATTGGCGAACTGCATGTCCAATCGGGTATCGTCTGCTTCCGGGGGGAGATTGTCGAGAGCGCCGAGCCACGGCTGGTCAGCAATCAGACACGCATTCTAATCAAATTCAGCGTCAGCGATGGGACCGGAACGTTATCTTGTCACGGGTTCCTCAAACCCGAAGAATACGAAGAGATCTCCGGGATGCTTTCGCTGGGCAGCCATGTGAAAGTCCAGGCCAAAATGGGCTTTGACGGAAAATTCACCCAGGATCTGGACGCGGGCATCCTGGGGGTGTGCACGGCTTCGGCGCCGCGCGCACGCGCGGACCAGGCGCCCGAGCGCCGCGCGGAACTGCATTGCCATACCAAAATGAGCGCGCGGGACGGGGTCGCCGATGCGGCGGAAATCGTCAGGACGGCGGCCCGTTGGAAATGGCCGGCGGTCGCGATCACCGATCACGGTGTTGTGCAGGCTTTTCCCGAGGCCTATGCCGCCCTCAAAGAAACGGGCACCAAAAATACAAAGATACTGTATGGTGTCGAGTGCTATTTGGTCGATGACGGGCCGGCGGCTGTCTATGGCCTAGATGGGAATGAGCCGCCAGAAGATGAACTAGACGATGAGCCGGCGCTAGCCGACGGCTATGTGGCCATTGATGTCGAGACCACCGGGCTGGATCCGTCCCGAGACCAACTGATCGAGATCGGCGCGGTCCGTTTTGTCCGCAGCGCGGACGGGCGTTTTGTCGAGGACGCGCGTTTTGAAACGTTTGTCGACCCGGGCATACCGATTCCCGAACTCGTGACGAAATTGACCGGTATTCACCCGTCCATGCTACCCGGAGCGCCGGACCCGTACACCGCCGTGGCCCGCTTGCGCGATTTTGTCGGCAAGTGGCCGGTCTGCGCGCATAATTTATTCTTTGATCTGTCTTTTATACGATACGCGGGATTTCAAAATTCCACCGCGACCGGCACGCGGGGCAAGTTCAACCCCGTCGCGGTCGATACATTGCGTTTGTCACGACTGCTTTATCCCAAGGAGCGCGTGCATAAGCTGGACGCGGTGGCGGCGCGCCTCGGAATTACGCAAAAACAACACCACCGGGCCGCGGATGACGCCGCGACGTGCGGGCGGATCCTGGACGCGCTGATCCATCAGACGCAAATTACGTCGTGGCGGCAACTCAACGCGCATGTCGGGCATCTGGCCTTTGGCGGCTTGCGCACCGCACGCACGCCGGTGTACCACTGCGTTTTATTGGCCGCGGATACGTTGGGGTTGTATCATCTTTACCGCCTGATTTCGGAATCGCATGTGCGGTATTTTTACAACAAGACCCCGCGCGTACCGCGCAGTCTTCTGGATTACCATCGCGCCGGCCTGCTCGTCGGAGCGGCGTGCGAAGCCGGTGAGGTTTTTCGCAAAGTCGCGGCTTTATATCGCGCGAACAATCGCTCCTATGAGCAAACGGCCACCGCTCTCAACGCGTACGCGGTCAAATCACTGGCACGCTATTATGACTATCTGGAGATTCAGCCGCTGTGCAACAATCGCTTCATGATCGGAGACGCGGCGGGTACAGCGGTCTCGGAACAGGATCTGATCGATCTCAACCGGCTGGTGTTGGCGCTGGGCGACGCGGCGGGAAGGCCGGTCTGCGCGACCTGTGACGCGCATTTCATCGAGGAAAGCGATACCATTTTGCGGCAAATTCTCACAGCGGATATGTATGACGATTTCGCGAGTCAGCCGGCATTATATTTGCGCACGACGGATGAAATGCTTGCGGCTTTCCAGTATCTTGGCGAGCGGGCGCGAGAGGTGGTCATCGACAATCCGGTCGCGGTCGCGGAACGGGTCCAAAGCGATCTGCAACCGTTTCCCGCGGGATTCTATCCGCCGGTGCTGGAGACAGCCGCGCGGGATGTTGAGCAGATCACATGGGAAGCCGCGTGGCGGATCTATGGTCACGACCAGGCACTGCCGCCGATTGTTTCCGCGCGGATCGAAAAGGAGCTGCGATCGATCATCGACAACGGTTTTGCGACCATGTACGACATCGCCCGCAGACTGGTCAAACAATCCAACGACGACGGGTATCTGGTGGGTTCGCGCGGTTCGGTCGGCTCATCTCTGATCGCGTCGCTGTGTGGGATTACCGAGGTCAATCCGTTGGCGCCGCACTACGTTTGCCCACATTGCCGCTACTCGGAATTTGACCTGTCGGGGCGTTTCGGCTCAGGGTACGACTTGCCGGACCGAGTATGCCCAGCGTGCGGCCATGCCTTGGCCAAAGAGGGGCAAGACATCCCCTTCGAGACCTTTCTGGGTTTTACCGGCGATAAAACCCCCGACATTGATCTCAATTTTTCCGGCGAATACCAGGCGCGCGCACACAATATGATTGAAGAGATGTTCGGCAAGGAATTCACCTTCAAGGCGGGCACGATCAGCACGTACGCGGAAAAGAACACCATGGCGATGGTGCGGGGGTATTTTGAAAAGACCGGCGGGTACGCGACCGAGGCGGAAAAGCGCCGATTGGCCAATCGGCTGCAAGGGGTGCGGCAAACAACAGGGCAACATCCCGGCGCGATCGTCGTCGTACCACAAGATCGCGAGATATATGATTTTACGCCCGTCCATCATCCGGCTGACAAAGCGGCCAACGGGATCATCACCACACATTTTGACTTTAACAGTCTGCACGACACCCTGCTAAAGCTGGATGTGTTGGGGAAAGATGATCCGACGATGCTGCGGTTTTTGGAGCAGCTGACCGGGGTGGAGGTCTTGCGTGTTCCTTTTATGGACCCGCAGGTGATGAGCCTGTTTACCTCGACGCGGGCGCTGGGGATCGCCGACGGGAGCTGGGATGTGCCGATCGGCACGTTGAGCATCCCCGAGATGGGGACCTTTATGGCGCGGGCGATGATTCGGGACATCCGGCCGCAGCGGTTTTACGATCTGGTCCAGCTGATGGGCCTGTCACATGGCAAAAATGTCTGGGTGGGCAACGCGCAGGATCTGATTCGCCAGGGAACGTGCGATATCACCGAGGTGATCGGTTGCCGGGACAGCATCATGACGGCGTTGATTCAGTTTGGCCTCACGTCCCAGTCCGCATTCGATATTATGGAACGCGTACGCAAGGGAAGGGGACTGACGGCCAGCCAGGAAGCGGACATGCGGGAGCACAACGTCCCCGAGTGGTACATAGATTCCTGCAAAAAAATCTCCTATATGTTCCCCAAAGCTCACGCGGTCGCCTATGCGATCACGGCCTTGCGGCTTGCCTGGTTCAAGGTGTACCATCCCATTGCCTACTATTGCGCTTTTTTCACGGTTCGCGCGGATGAGTTCGATTGCGTTGAAATGTGTACCGGGCTGGACAGGGTCCGCGAGCGGCGGTTGGATATCGCCGCCCGGAGAAACAGCAACGACGGCGACGCCACTACGGCGCTGGAAGACCGCAAGTATTATATTCTGGAGTTGATCGAGGAGATGCATCTGCGCGGGATCGGCTTTGAACCCGTCGATATATATCGATCGGACGCGAGCCGCTTTGAACCCAGTGGCAAAAACCGCATTCTGCCGCCGCTCAACGCGGTTCCCGGGATCAGTAGCGTCAGTGCCGCGCGCGTGGTCGCCGCGCGCGCGGCGGGGCCATTTACCTCGCGTGAAGACTTGGCGGCCCGCGCCGCTCTCGGCAGCGCCATCATGACTACATTGGATGCGATCGGTTGTCTGGACGGGATTCCCGACCGCGCGCAACTCGATCTGTTCAGTCTCGGATAAGGAAATCACCATGTGGGTCCAGTGTGTGTTAAAAGAATGTCTGCGCACCTTTGACCGTGCCTATACCTACCAGGTACCGGAGCCACTGCGTGCCGCGATGAAGCCCGGCTGCCTCGTGACCGTGCCTTTTGGCACAGGCAACCGGTTGGTCGAAGCCTATGTCGTCGATGTAACGCGCACGCGGCCGACTCCTGACGTGGCGCTGAAGACAGTGGAGTCGCTGGCGCCGAACGGGCCGGTTTTACGTGCCGATCAATTGCGTCTCGGCGCTTTTATGCGCGATCGGTATTACTGCACACACGGCGACGCGTACCGCGTGATGCATCCGCCGGCGCCCGGCAACAAGCGCTCTTCGCGCCAGGTTGTGCTGGTTGATGCCGCGGAAGCGGCCGAGAGGCTGGCGCAAGGTGATTTCAAACGAGTGGGCCAGATCCGCGTGGTCGAAATGTTGCTGGAAAGCGGTGATGTCATGCTCGCCGATGTGTTGTCGGCCTGTCGGGTTTCCCGCACAACCCTGAATACCTTACAGCGCATGGAAGTGATCCGTATGCAAGCCGTACAGCCGGGCTCCGACCCCGGGTTGACCCCGGATGAGCCGGAACCGGCCGAACAAGCCATGCTGACCCCCAATGATTGGCAACGCGAAGCGATCCAGGCCATCGCGGCAATCACGGGGCCGGATGGGGACGCGGAGCGTGCGCGCGAAGCTCTGTTGTTCGGTATCACCGGCAGCGGAAAAACAGAAGTGTATTTGCATTGCGCGCGCCAGATTGTGGACGCCGGACGCTCTGTCCTGATTCTGGTGCCGGAGATTTCTCTCACCCCGCAAATGGTATCGCGTATCCGCGGCCGTTTTGGCGATCTGGCCGCTGTGATCCATTCGCGATTGACCCCGCGCGACCGGTTCGAACAGTGGCGGCGCATGATGGACGGCACCGCGCGCATCGCGGTGGGGGCGCGTTCCGCGGTATTTGCGCCCCTGTCGGATATCGGGCTGATCATTATCGATGAGGAACAAGAAAGCACGTACAAGTCAGAGATCACACCGCGCTACCACGCGCGGACGATCGCCCGATACCGGGCGATCCAGCATGACGCCGCGCTGATTTTGGGCTCGGCTACACCGTCCGTTGAATCGTACCATTTGGCGGTAACGGGTCGCACACGCCTGTTGCGGCTGCCGCATCGCGCGGGAGGCGCGGTGTTGCCCGAGGCGGAAGTGATCGATATGAGGGCGGAACTGGAAGCAGGGCATACGGATATTTTCAGCCGGCCTTTGCTGGCCGCCATGCGCGCAGCTTTTGCGGCCGGGCAACAAGTCATCTTGTTTCTCAACCGGCGGGGACATTCGGGGTTTATGCTCTGCCGCACATGTGGTTACGTGAAACGCTGTGCCGCCTGCAGCGTCTCGATGACTTTGCATCGGCTGCGCCATCAGCCCCAGGCGATGATCTGTCATTATTGCGGGCGGGTCGAACCGATCACAGAGAACTGCCCGCGCTGTGGCAGCGGGGCGTTTGGCCGTTTTGGCGCCGGCACCCAGCAAGTGGAGGAGCGATTTGGCCAGGTGTTCCCCGACTGTAAAGCGTTGCGCATGGATCAGGATACGACGACCGGTCGCGTGTCCCATGCCGATATTCTGGCGCGCTTTGCCGCTGGCGAGGCGGATGCCCTCATCGGGACACAGATGATCGCCAAAGGGCATGATTACCCCAATGTGACGGTGGTTGGCATTTTATCGGCTGATTTGATGCTGGGTATGAATGATTTTCGCGCCGGAGAGCGCGCGTTCCAGCTCATTACGCAGGCCGCGGGGCGGGCCGGTCGGGGCGAGATTCTCGGCCGGGTTTTCATCCAGGCTTACAACACGGACGATTACGCGATTCGGGCGGCACAAGCGCAGGATTATGGCGCGTTCTACAAGCAGGAAATCGCCTTCCGCCAGAGCCAGAATTATCCGCCGTTCGGCGTAGTGGGGCTGGTGACGCTTTCTTCCCCCGACGCGTCGGTCGCGGCCGGTGCCGCCGCGGAGATCGCGCGCAGAATTCAAGTGTATTGCTCCCAGGCGCCCGCGGCCGAAGCGCTGTCGGTGAGTCAACCCGCGCGGGCGCCGATTTACCGGCTGCGCGCGCGTTATCGCTGGCGGCTGGTCGTGCGCGCCAAACGGGAACCCGGGCTGTCGCGCTTGTTTGGCGCGCTGGCGGAGAATCCGTTGCCCGCGGATGTTTCCATCTCCATGGACATCGATCCCTATTCGCTTTCCTAGTGCTTGGCAAGCTGCCTAGTGCTCGGCAAGCTGCCTAGTGCTCGGCCAGCCATACGGGCTGTATCTTTCATTACGGAGCATTTGGCGCTTTGTGCTATAATGGCGCCGAGGTGATTGCATGGCCCTGAGAAGCATCGTTCGGGAGGGGGATGAAACCCTGCGCAAAGTAGCCCGGTCGGTCGATCGCATCGACGACCGGTTGTTGACGTTGCTCGACGATATGGCGCAAACGATGTATGAGGCGGACGGCATTGGCCTGGCGGCCCCGCAAGTCGGCGTACTCAAACGGGTTTTTGTCGTCGACCTGAACGACGAAAACGGTCTGATTGAATTCATCAATCCGCTGATCACCCATCGCTCGGGATCTCAAATCGGGACAGAGGGGTGTTTATCCTGCCCGGGCGCGAGCGGCGAAGTCGAACGGCCGGCCGCACTGGATATCGAGGCCACCGATCGGCATGGTCAGCTTTTCCGTATTCATGCCGAAGGGTTGTTGGCGGTATGTATTTCGCATGAAAACGATCATTTGGACGGGGTGCTGTTCATCGACAAAGTCAAAGGGGATCTGGTCCGTTCGTGAGCTTGCGTATTGTATTTATGGGAACGCCTGTTTTTGCCGTTCCCCCACTGGAGGCGTTGGCTGCCTCGCAACACCAGATTGTCGCGGTGATTTCACAACCGGATCGCCCCCGTGGACGGAAAATGAAGGTGACGCCGACACCGGTTCATGAGACCGCCGAGCGGCTGGGATTGCCTTTATATCAACCCGAGAAAATTCGCACAGAAGCCTACACCACGTGGCTGGCCGCGTTGCAACCGGATTTATTCATCACGGCGGCGTATGGGCGCATTCTTACGCCTGAGATCCTTGCCATCCCCAAATACGGATGTCTTAACATCCATGCATCATTACTGCCAAAGCATCGCGGCGCTTCGCCGGTCCACGCCAGCGTCATGCAGGGGGATACCCAAACCGGCATCACCATCATGCTGACCGACGTGGGGATGGATACGGGCGATATTTTATATCAGGAAACCGTCGCAATCCCTCCTGAAGTCGACGCGGGCGCCTTGTCCGAGCAGCTGTCCCGCCTCGGCGCGGCCCGGATTGTGCCGGTTGTGGAC
>CAYZME010000046.1:0-15845 GCA_964479435.1 uncultured Oscillospiraceae bacterium | reverse complement strand
TCCTCACAGTAGCGGGGGCTGCCGCGGATTCACACCGCGTTCCTTTTTCACGCCCTAAAGGGCGACCTGCGCTGTCGTTTGCGTTGTAGGTTACGATTCATCATACCACGCGGTCCCGCCGGCGGTAAACCGCTCCGGCCGGTCGTGTGGTGGCGCGGTTGGTGTATCCTATAAGCGTGAACAATCGATGGGTTGGGAGAGCAGACGAGGAGGAGGTGCAGGCACATGGCTTGCTGGTATTGTTCGGTGCGGCCCGCGGAAGCCAACCACATGTTGGAGACCAATCTGTTTGGCGATGTCGACGCGCTCAAATCATATGATCAGACCAAAGTAGCCTATAACGTGCGCCACATCGGCATCCCGCGCTGCGGCGACTGTCGTCGCCGCCATCGCCTGGCCAAAGGCGCGTATTTCCTGGCCGGCATCGCCGGTGTTTCCCTGGTGGCCGCGGCGGCCGCCGTGGGCTTTTCGTGGCTGGCGCCGCTCTACAGCGGGCTGTGGGCCGGCCTTTCGCTGGGGTGGATGTTGGGCGCGTGGATGGCCGGCCGGATGGCGCAATCCGGCATCCATACGGTGCGCGCCAGTCTGCGGCATTATCCCGAGATCAAAGACTTGCGCGACAAAGGCTACCGCTTTGGTTTGCGGCCGCGCAAGGCCAAACCCAAACCGCAAGCCCCCGCGCCCGCACCGGCACAATATCATGTGCCGGTGGCGTCGGTTCATCCCCCCCGCGACGAGGGGGAATAGCGCCCGATCAAAAAAGCAACCGCCTGTCGCCGGGCGATTGCTTTTTGTGTAGGCGGATCGATTCCCGCGCCGTTTATGCGAAGGGGTTTTCACTGGGATAAAGGACGCCGCGGGGCTGGTTGTAACCGATGTCCTGTACGCCGAGGAATGTAAAGATGGAGAACAGCGCGCGGCCGATTTTGGCGAACGCCAGCGCGCCATGGTGCGGATAGCGTTTGTGAATCAGCACGTGGCGGTAGAAGCGCGCCATTTCGGGGATCGCGACGATGCCGATGCCGCCAAATGAGCGCGTGGGCACGTCGAGGATTTCACCTTCGGCGATGTACGCGGTCAGCTTGCCGGCGGCATTGCCCTGCAAACGGAAGAAAGTCACGTCGGACGCCGCCATGTCGCCTTCCAGAGTGCCGCGGGTGAAGTCGGGCTCGCC
Source organism: uncultured Oscillospiraceae bacterium (assembly GCA_964479435.1). Classification (GTDB taxonomy): domain Bacteria; phylum Bacillota; class Clostridia; order Saccharofermentanales; family UBA5734; genus JAAYKS01. The sequence continues at coordinate 14,671 of CAYZME010000046.1, read as the reverse complement.
GCCTTCCTCCATCAGGCGGTTCATGATCAGCTGATATTTGATGTCGCCTTTTTTCAGTTTGCAAAGCGGTGTGTTGCCGCAGTGGAACCCCATGAACATGTCGCGCGGTGTGTAGTGCGGGTATTTTTCCCGGATGTCTGTCTGGTACATCTCGTGGGGGACGGTGTTGTTGATATCCAACAGCGTCACCGCGTCCAGGGTCACGCAGGCGCCGATGTATTCGGACAACGCGCCGAAAATATCGACTTCGCAGCTGACGGGAATGCCGCGGGCGGCCAGGCGGGAGTTGACGTAGCAGGGCATGAAGCCGAATTCTTTGGGGAAGGCCGGCCAGCATTTGTTGGCAAACGCGACGTATTCGCGCGCGCCGCGATTGGCTTGGGCCCAGTCCAGCAATGTGAGTTCATGTTGTGCCATGCGCGGCAACAGCTCGGGATAGGTGTTGCCGTCGGCGCCCAGTTCGGCGACCATTTCCGCGACGATTCCGGGGATGCGGGGGTCGTCCGCGTGTTCCCGGTAGGCGGCCAGCAGGTCCAATTCCGAGTTTTCCTGGATTTCCACCCCGAGATCATAGAGCGGCTGGATGGGGGCGTTGCAGGCAAAAAATTCTTGCGGGCGCGGTCCGAAGGAAATGATCTTGAGCTTGGACAGGCCGATCAGCGCGCGGGCGACAGGCACGAATTCGGCGATCATCGCCGCGACTTCCGCCGCCGTGCCGACCGGGTATTCGGGGATGTAGGCGCGCACCTGGCGCAAGCCCAGATTGTACGAACAGTTGAGCATGCCGCAATAGGCATCGCCGCGCTCGTTGAACAAGTCTTTTTCGTTGTCCTCGGCGGCGGCGACGTACATCGTCGGGCCGGAAAAACGCTGACCGATGAGGGTCTCGGGGGTTTCGGGGCCAAAGTTGCCGAGAAAGACGACCAACGCGTTGCAGTCCGCCGCCGCGATGTCGGCGAGGGCGCGGACCGCGTCGTCTTCGTTTTCGACGGCGATCGGGCAGACATACAGTTCGCCGCCGGCACCGGTGTACGCCCGGGCGACCGCGTCGCGGCGTTTTTCGGACAAGGTGATGGGGAAGCAGTCGCGGCTGACCGCGATCAGGCCCAACTTGACGGTCGGGATGTTCAGGATGGACATGGGTTCTCCTCTCTGTTTACACAGATATTTCGTTTTGATCGGGGCGCGCGACGCCGGAGCGCATAGCGCCCCAAAGGGCTAAAAACTCCATTTGAGCGCGTCGTACATTTTGACGTATTTCGCGTAGGCCTGTTCGTACACCGGGACATATTCCGCCCGCGGGGTGGTTTCGCTTTCGGGTTTGATCAGCGGCACGGTTTCCGCCAGGGACGACCAGATCCCGGCGGTGACCCCCGCGACCAGCGCGGCGCCGAAGCTGCCGCCCTCGGCGCTGCCGTACACGGTGCGCACCGGCAGGTTGAAGACGTCGGCAAAGATTTGCCGCCAGACCGGCGACACGGCGCCGCCGCCGGCGAGGATCACTTCGCCTTGCTCGACCAGGTCGGGGTTGACGTGGATGATCAGGTCGTAGACCTGGCGCAAGGAGAACGCGACGCCTTCCATGACCGCGCGGGCGAAGTGCCCCAGTTCGTGGATCGAGGTGATCCCGAGGAACGCGCCGCGCGCGTCGGGGTCGTTGACCGGGCAGCGTTCGCCGGTCAGGTATGGCAGAAAAAGCAGACCGTCGGCCCCCGGGTCGGTGGCTTTGGCGGCCTGGTCGAGCAGGTAGAAGGCGCTCTTGCCTTCGACCTGGGCGCGCTCGCGCTCGTAGCGGGCAAAGGTGTTACGGAACCAGTGGTAGGAGCCGGCCGCCGCCAGGGTGACGCCCATCGCGTGCCAGGTGCCCGGCGCGTTGTTGCAGCTGATTTGCAATTTGCCGCCCGGGTTTTCCATAAAGCCGGGCAGACCCATCGCCACCACCCCCGAGGTGCCGAGGGTGACGCCGATGCGCCCGGGTTTGATCAGGCCCAAGCCGGTCGTGGAGATGACCGCGTCGCCGCCGCCGCCCGAAATCAACGTGTCGACCGGCAAGCCGGTCTCGGCCGCGGCCGCCGCGTTGACCTGCCCGGCCGTCGCGGTGGATTCGACGACCGGCGCGAAGAGCGCCGCGTCGATCCCCAGCTTTGCCAGCAGTGCCGTGCTCCAGGAGCGGGTGCGCACGTCAAAAAAGCCGGTGCCCGACGCGTCCGAGACATCGGTCATCAGGGTGCCGGACAGCCGGAAACGGATGTAATCCTTGGGGTTGATGATGCGGACGGTTTTCGCGTAGTTGTCCGGCTCGTTCTGCATCATCCAGAGAATTTTGCCGCCGGTAAAGCCGGTCAACATCTGATTGTTGGTGTACGAGAGCAGCCCGTCCAGGCCGCCGGCCGCCGCCGTGATTTCTTCGCACTGTTTGCCGGTCCGCTGGTCGTTCCACAAAATGGCCCGGCGCACCACCCGGTCGTCTTTGTCCAGCGCGACCATCCCGTGCATCTGTCCCGACAACCCGATCACGGCGATCTCGTACCCGGCGAGTCGCGCGGTCACCTGGCGCAGGCAGGAGGCGGTGGCCTGCCACCAATCCTCGGGGTCTTGCTCGGTCCATCCGGCCTGTGGGGTGTACAGAGGATACTCCTCGATCACCGAAGCCAGAATGGCCGCTTGCTCGTCAATGGCGAGCACCTTGACGCCGGATGTGCCGACATCGATGCCGATGATACAACGTTTTGCCATGGTCATTTCCTCGCTTTTCTGTAATGAGGACCGCTTTGTATAGACAAACGGCCGCACGCGGCGGCGCAAAATCCATCCCTGCCAGTTTACCCCAACGGCTCTGTTTCTGTAAACGCGAACCGCCGTCGCGCGCCCTGTGCCAACGGCGGATCAGGCCGCGGTCGGCGTCGTGTCTTCCCGATCAGAAACCGGATGGGATCGCTGCAAGACGATGATGCAAAGAATGAACAGAACGATCGCGAGCATGAACGGATACATGCGGTTGTGCGCGGACAGCCAGCCGGCGAGCCAGCCAAAGGGCGAAGAAGCCGCCATCATCAGCATGTAAAGCAGCCCGGTGATCCGCGCCCGCTCGTGTGGGTCGACGTACAGCACCATCAGCGATTCACGCCGCGGCCAGACCAGCGCGTGGGCAAAGCCTTCCAGCAGAACGTACCCGGCCATCAGGCCCGGGCCGACCGACGGCGACAGCAGCAGACAAAGCACCGCGGCGATGTAGAGCAACAGCCCCACCGTCATCGGCTTTTTGATCGGATAGCGGTTGAGCCTGTGCTGCAGGCCGAAGATAAACAGCAACATGATCACCGCGCGCACCATCGGGAAGTACGCGATCAGCCACTCGGGAATCCCGGCCTGCTGGGTCGCGAACAACGACGTGAAGTTGCCGCCGATGATGCTGAAGATGTTCAACAGCACGATGATCGCCAGGATCTGCAGCGTCGCGGGGGTGCGCAAGATCTGGCGCAGGACGCCGCGGTATTGCCCGATCATTTGCAGATAGGGTGTGCCGCGGGTTTCGCGCATCCGCACCATGCCCTGGCGGGTCTCGCTCGAAAAAACATAGAGGATGATAAATTTGGAGGTCATCATCACCAGCGCGATGGCGTACAGGATGCGCACGGCGGAGACCAGCGGCATCACGCGCACCAACACCCCCGCCAGCGGCGCGAAAAACACCGACAGCAACCCCGAGATCGTACACCAGGAGTACATGTCGACCAGCTTGTCGGGGTCGGCGTCCTCCACCATCAGGCAATTCCACGAGACCGTTGTAATCTGCATCATGCTGTTAAACATCGCGGCGGCGACAAACCACCAGAAGTTCTGGGACAACATCCAGATCGCGGCCGGGATCGACCACCCCAGGACATCAAAGACGAGCGTGGAAAGGCGCCGCCCCATTTTGTCGACGAGGACGGTGCCGAACATGGCGGCAAAGAATTGAAAGATCATGCTCAAAGTGGCGATCAGGCCGATCTGCGAGTCCAGTACGCCCAGATGGTACATATAGAGCGTGGCAAAGGGCGCGTAGAGATGAAAAGGGATGCCCCACAAGGGTTCGGTATACACACAGGCGCGCGGATTTCCGCGCAAATCCACCAGGGTTTGAATCAGAGGGTGACGTTGACGGGACACGGCGGTCGCTTCCTTTCGGCGCGGCCCTCGTCGGCCGCCTACGCACCAATATATCAAAGTGTCGGGTGGCGGTCTATGCCGCTTGGGCCCCGTCCATGTACGGCGCCGCGAACGCGCAGACGCGCTCCCAGTAATGTGGGTCGACGGCCGACGCCAGCCCATGCCCGGCGCCGGCCACAGTGTACAGTTCCCTGGGGCCTTGCGCGGCCGTATACAGCCGCCGCGCCATCGGGAACGGCACAAAGTCGTCCTGCTCGCCGTGGATGAAAAGGGTCGGGATCCGGTGTTTGCGCAGTTGTTTGAGTGCGGAAGCGCCGATCAGCGGCCAGCCACAGCGCAACCAGCAGACCAGCGATGTCAAATGCAGGATCGGGAAGGGCGGGACGTGAAACAACTGCCGCCCCCGATGCGCGAACTCTTCGTACACCGACGTGTATCCGCAGTCCTCGATGACGCAACGCACCTCCGGCGCGATCGCGCGTGTACCGGCGGCCATCATCACCGCCGCCGCGCCCATCGACACACCGTACAGCAGGATGCGCGCGCCCGGCGCATGGGCGGCGATCCGGCGTGTCCAGGCCGCCACGTCGTGGCGGTCGGCCCAGCCCATGCCGATCATCTGCCCTTCGCTGCGGCCATGCGCGCGGCAATCGACGGCCAGCACATGGTAACCGCGCGCGTGAAATTGCTGTGCCGCGGCAAAGCTCGCGCGGGCACTGGATGTGTAACCGTGCACCAGCAACGCCCAGCGATCGGAGGCGGTAACGGCGGGGAAATACCAGGCCCGCAACCGCAAGCCGTCGCGGCTCACCAGTTCCCAGTCATCGGCTGCATGGGCCGCGGCCCACACCTCAGGCGAGACCGGGGCATCCGCCGCGTACGCCGCGAGATCAAGTCCCTGCAAAGCCGCTTCCCGGCCGGCGCGGCGCGACAGGGCAAAGGTGACGACTTGCCAGGCGACCGCCCCGAACAAGGCCAGGGCGAACAGGAGGATGGACAGGGGGATCCAAATCCAGGAGACCATACGCAACCTCCATCCCGCGCCGGCGGGTCAGTGCTCGGACGACCGCGACAACAGACGGGCGGACGCCGGATCGGGATCGTAGTCGAAATAATCAAAATCGGCGGGGATGAATTGCCCGCTCATGTCGTGGCAGCCGACGCCGACAAACGAGCCGGTAAACCGCCCTTCGCCCATGAGTTCGAACTGCTCATCGGCAAGCGTTGCGTAGTTTTGCTCGGGCCCGTACCGATGCCATTCCCCGGCGTCGATCGCGTAAAAGAACTGCAAGCGGTCATGGTCGACCACCGCGCGCAGATGGATGCGCGATCCACTGAGAGGCAACGGCTCCGCGGGGCACGTGGTCTGCCGGTTGACGACACATTGCAGCCAAAGCACACGGCCTTTTTCCTCATCCCAGGTTACCTGCAGGTAATAATGATTGTCGGTGTCGTAGACACACATCAGCCCCGCCATCTGCTGGTAGTTGACCGGATCGAACTCCAGGCAGGTCTCGGCGCGGAAGATGAAATGCTGGACGCGGCGCGCCACCAGGGACTGGTCAAACAGAGAAACCGGCGAATGCTGACCCCGCAAACGCAGCCAGCCCGCGCGCTCGGTCGTGGTGCCATACGGCGGCAACAAAGGCACGCGCGGCGTGGCAAAATGAATGTCGAGTTCGGGCTGGTCGAAATCCTGACGCACGGGCACCGGTGGCCAGGGGTGAGCGGGCAGGCCGGGCGCGTCGACTTCGAGCGGGGTCGCCTGGGCGCCGCCGACGGTGCGCAACCAGCCCTGTGCGTTCCAGTACACTTCCTGAATCGCGGTCTCCCGCCCGAGGGTGCAGCGGCCTTTGTTGGGCAACGGCCGTCCGCACAAATGGGCGATGTACCAGCGTCCATTTTGGGTTTCGACCAGACTGCCGTGGCCGTTGCGCTGGAGCGGCGCCCGCGCGTCATAGCGGGAGGAAATCACCGGATTTTCCGGATCGACTTCGTAGGGGCCAAAGAGCGCGCGCGACCGCGCGACGGTCACCGCGTGGTTAAAACCGGTGCCGCCTTCGGCGACCATCAGGTAATACCAGCCGTTGACTTTATATAAATGAGGCCCTTCGCACAGACCCAGGGAGGTGCCCGCGAAAATCGTCCGGATCGGGCCGGTCAGGCGGCGGGCTTCCGGGTCGTATTCCTGGATGACAATGCCGCCAAAGCGGTTCTTGAACGGGCGGTGGTCCACCACGAGATTCAGCAGCCATTTGCGCCCGTCTTCATCGTGGTACAAAGAGGGGTCAAAGCCCGACGCGTTGAGATAGACGGGATCCGACCATTCGCCGCATATATCGGTCGCGGTCACCAGATAGTTGGGCGTATCTTTGTACGGCATGCCGGTGCGCCAGGATTTGACATCGGTATAGATGAGATAAAACAGCCCGTCCGACCAACTCAGGCAAGGCGCCCAGATCCCGGTTGAGCTGGGGTTGCCCCGCATATCGAGTTGCGAGACGCGGTTGAGCGGGTGTGCCACCAGGCGCCAGTGCACCAGATCCCGGGAATGGTGAATTTGCACGCCGGGCCACCACTCAAAGGTGGAGGTGGCGATGTAGTAGTCGTCACCCACCCGCAGAATGCTGGGGTCGGGGTTGAAACCGGGCAAGATGGGATTGCGGATCTTACTCACGTCACATTTCCTCGTTTCGTCTTTATTTTACTGTGCCTCCGGCGGCTGCGGCCGGATTTCCATCCATTCGACGGCGTGGGTCGGCAGACAGGTCTCGACGGTCAGACTGCCCTGGCGCGTCTCGCATCGCAGCGTGGGCATGGCTTCGAGGCCGGATCGGGACCGGATCGCCCGCTCCTGCCCGGGGGTCGGATAATCGGGCTGTCCCTGGCGCCGCCACTCCGCGTAGGGATTGGAGTGTTGCGCGTCGATCCGCACCCGCCGCACCTCGGCCGGGCCCGCAAACGGCAGACCATCGATGCGGACCGACAGGACATCGTCGTGGTCGCGGTCCCAATCGTCGTGATGGCGGATCAACAGGATTTGGACGGGCGCGCTGTCCGCCCCGTCGCCGCGAAAAGCCCAGACCCCGGTATAGGTCCCTCCGTCATCGCGCTCGGGTCCCGCGACTCGCGCGGCCAGGCGCACGCGCCCCATCCGGGCGTAGATTTGAAACAGGTTGAACACCGCCTTGCCGATGCCGCGCGTGGCAAAGGTGCGCATCCCCTCGAACATGCGCTCCCAGTCAAAGGCAAACGTCCAAGCCAGCGGGCGCAGGTCCATTTTCAGCTCGGCAGCCAGGGCATATAAACGCTCATAGGAACAGGCGATATAGGAAGCGAAATATTCGGTGTTGCGAAAATTGAGATTGAAGTTGTCATACCGCCCGCCGGCCGCCCAGCTATCGGGATCGGCCTCGGACAAGCAGATTTCCAGATGCGCGAACCCGTGCTTGCGGATGATCGCGGCCGCGACACGGATGTTTTCCAGGAACAAGTCAATCGTCGGGAGTTGTTTTTCCCGCCTCAAGCTGGTGTTATAGATCCCGCCTTTGGTGTGGAAAGACAAAAAATCGACGCGCGTTCCCACTTCGCCGTTATGGTAGTTGATGCCGTTTTTGACATGGTCGAGGAACGCGTCGAGAAACTGTGCCGCCCCGCCGTCCGGCAGATGGGTGCCGGTGGTGGCCGGGCCGCCGAAATACGCGGTCGGCAACGCGTCGTGAACCGCCGCCTCGGTCACGTCGTAGAGGCGAAAAAACTCTTCCCGACTGCCGCGCCAATAAAAAATATCCGGCTCGTTCCACAATTCCCAGTACCAGGATTCCACCTCGGTCCGCCCGTAGCGCTCCACACAGTGCGCCACCAGGTCGCGGATCAGATCGTACCACCGGTCGTAATCCTTGGGCGGGGCAGACCAGCCGCGCCGCCGGTAATCGCCCATCATCCCGAGATCGTACTCCCGGCCATTCTCCGCGAAGCGCAAATCCGCCAGATCGCGCGGCATGAAACCGATCTCAAAAAAAGGCTTGAGTCCGGCGGCCAGCCACGTGTCCAGCATCCGGTCGATGACAGAAAAATCATGAATCGGGTTGCCGTCGGCGTCTTCTGTGTACGCGTTGGTCGACCCCCACTTGGCGACGGCCTGCAGATTGCCGGTGCACAACATATGGTGGGCCCGCACGTAGTAATGGGCGGGATCGGAGCGGTCGGCGGGGCCGCCGCGGGCCAGACGGCCGAACCGGGTCAGCAATTCGCGGCCATCGGGCGTCAAGGTCAGGTTGCATTCGTCATAGCCGATGTATTGCCAGGTGCGCGGAAACACACCCAGTGAACGTGAGGCGTCGACGAGAATCGGAAGGGCCTGTTTGTGGGTCACCATACGCATCCTCCATCGCTGTTACACGCGCGGTTCGCCGCGCACACAAAAAGCACGCCCGTCCGGTTGCTTCCGCCGGGGTGCATGCCTTGGCGCGTTCGGTCGTGTCATGCCGATTAATCGAAATAGTAACCGAGTCGCTGGTAAGGGAGGACTTGTACAGCCAGATTGTAAGCTTCTTTCAAAGACAGTTCGACTCTCTTCCGGCGCTCATCGCGCAACCCCTTGTTGGAAAACAAGCGTTTCGCCACAGGTGTCAGCGGCACATCCGCAACCAGAAGATATCCTCCACTGATGCTTTTGTAGAGAACCTCCCTATACGGCGGGCAAATCACCGCATAGATTCTTTCACCTTGGTCCATCACCCTGAAGCCTCCCGCAGGTCAGACCTGTATGCAGTAGCCATGACTGAATTGTTGCGCATAAACACCGGTTCGTCAAGACGTGCGCCGCCTTACGGCGCCAGCTCCGTCAGCGCCCGATCGATCCGCTCGCGCGCCGCCGCGTCGAGCGGCAGAAAGGGTTTGCGCGGATCCCCGGCCGCCAGCCCTTGTTTCTGCAGCACGTATTTAATCGCCGCGATCAATCCGCCCGCGGAGATCTCCGCGATCAGTTGAGCGCCGCGCGCGGCCCCGGCCTGCGCTTGTGCGACGCGGCCGGCCACCGCGTCGTCAAATACTTTTTTCCAGAACGGCAAAAAACAATTGAACGTGCTGCCAATCGCTCCGGTGGCCCCCAAGGCCACCGCGCCGGGCAAAACATCCTCATATCCGTTGAGCGCGACCAGCCGCGGATTGATGGTCAGCATCTGCTGCAATTGCCTGAGGTCGTAGTTGGTATGTTTGAATCCGGCCATTTGCGGCATGCGCAACAGTTCGGCAAAGAGCGGCAGCGAAAAATCAAACGCCACACCCGTGTTGGCGGGGTAGTTATACAGCATCACCGGCATACCGGTCGCCGCGGCCAGATCCCGGTAATACCCGACGATCGCCGCGGGGCTGTGGCGGAAATAAAAGGGCGGCGTGGCGGCCAGCGCGTCAAACCCCAGCCGGGCCGCTTCCTGACCCAGTTGTACCGCCTGCTGTGTCGACAACGCGCCCACATGCGCGATCAGGCGGGCGCGGCCGCGAAAGGCCGCAGCGACCTGGTAGCCCAGCACGCGTTCTTCGTGGGACAGCAGAAAACACTCGGCCGAGCTGCCGCCGACAAAAAAGCCCGCCGCGCCTTCCGCGAGGTTACGCGACATCAAATCAGTCAACACCGTCGTGTCAACCGCGCCGCGCGTGTCGAACGGGGTGATCAGTGCCGGGTACAGGCCATCCATGCCAACCAATCGTTTTTCCATACCACGCCCCTCCGAAGTCGTTGACTACCCATCATCTTACCACGCACGATGTGCCACGCACTATGTGCTAGCGCGTTGCGCAGCGCGTTGCGCAGCGCGTTGTGCTACGCGCAGGCAAGGCGTGAGGTGTGAGGTGCGATATAATGGAGGGGTGTAGCAACCCGTACTATGACAGGAGGACAAAAAGACATGATCAATCGTATCGACCAATGCACCACCCTGCGCAATGGCGTCAACATGCCGTGGTTCGGCCTGGGTGTCTGGCAGGTTCAGGACGAAAACACGCTGATCCAAGCCGTACACGCCGCGCTCCAAGCGGGATACCGCTCGATCGACACCGCGCGCGCGTACCTCAACGAGGATATGGTGGGCAAAGCGCTGGCGACGGCCCCGGTGCCGCGCGAGCAGATTTTTGTGACGACCAAGCTCTGGAACGGCGATCAGGGATATGACAGCGCGCTGCGTGAATATGAAGAATCCTGCAAATTGCTGGGTGTCGATGTCATTGACCTCTATCTGATTCACTGGCCGGTTCCCGTGCTCGACAAATATGTCGACTCCTGGAAAGCGTTAGTGCGCCTGCATGAAGAAAAACGCGTCCGCGCCATCGGCGTCTGCAATTTCAAAAAGCACCATCTCGAGCGGCTGGTCGCGGAGACCGGCGTCGCGCCCATGGTCAATCAGGTCGAGTGTCACCCGCTGTTTCCGCAAAATGAAATGCTGGCGTACTGCCGCGAACAGGGGATCCAGATGGAGGCCTATTCGCCGTTGCTGAACGGGCGGCTGCCGACGATCGCGCCGGCCGTGGAGCCCATCGCGCAAAAGTATGGCAAAACCGCGGCCCAGGTCATCTTGCGCTGGCAGATCGAGCGCGAAGTGGTGGTGATTCCCAAATCCGTGCGCGAGCATCGCATCCTTGAAAACGGCGACATCTTTAATTTTTCGCTCGACGCCGCCGACATGGCCGCCCTCGCCAAACTCGAAAGCGGCACACATTTCCTCAGCGATCCCGATGAGATGGACTTTTACGGCGTCCCCGGCACCATGCCGAAAAGGGACATAAAATAAAGCGGGTGGGCCGGGAGCGCGACGGAGGTGCCGGGCGTGCGCCTCCGTTCGCCCCAGAACCACCGCGCCGGAGAGGAGCCGCATGCGATATCGGAAACTCGGCCGCACCGGATGGGATGTCTCTGAGGTCGGATTGGGTCTGGAGCATCTGGAAAAAGCGGACAAGACCACCGTCGACCGCGTTCTGTCCTGCCTGATCGACGCGGGCGGCAATTACATCGATTTATTTATGGGCTCGCCGGACATCCGCGATTTCGTCGGCGCCTCCCTGCGCGGACGCCGGGACCGGGTCCTGATCCAGGGGCATCTGGGGGCCTGCTGGCGCGACGGGCAGTACCTGCGAACGCGCGATCGCGCGCTCTGCCGCACCTTTGCCGATGATCTGCTGCGCCGGCTCGATACGGATTTTCTCGACGTGCTGATGATTCATTTTGTCGACGACGCGGACGAGTGGGACCGGTTGCTCGCGCCGGGCGGCATCATGGAGCTGGCGCGCGCGTACGTCGAGGCCGGCCACGCCCGCGCCATCGGCTTGAGCTCGCACGTGCCGTCGGTCGCGCGCCGCGCGGTCGAGAGCGGTTTGCTCGACGTGCTGATGTACCCTGTCAATCCCCTCTTTGACTCCATCCGCGGCGACCGCGACATCGACGCGCTGTTCCATTTCGACGCGTTCGAAGCCCATGGCCGGGGCGCCGACCGCGACCGCACCGCTTTATACGACGCGTGCGAACGGCACGGCACCGCGATTGTGACGATGAAAACCTACGCCGCCGGCTGGCTGTTGGGGGAGCACAACCAATTGCGGCTGAAAATGACGCCCGCGCAATGCATCCAGTACGCACTCGACCAGCCCGGCGTCGCGGCCGCGCTGCCGGGCTGCCGTTCCGTAGCGGAGATGGAGGCGGCGCTGTCCTATACCGGCGCCACCCCGCAAGAGCGGGATTACGCGCGGGCACTGGCAGGCTCCCTGATCTGGGACCGCAACGACCACTGCATGTATTGCAACCATTGTCTGCCCTGCCCGGCCGGTATCGACATCGGCGAGACCACGCGCATTCTGGATCGAAGCGAATCCCCGCGATCGGGATTTGATCCTGACGCGCTGCGCGGCGCGTATGCCGCGCTACCGGCACCCGCCGGCGCTTGTACGGCCTGCGGCGCCTGTGAGTCGCGTTGCCCCTTTGACATCGGCGTTATCGACAACATGCGGCGAGCGGCGGCTTTGTTTGAAGGCTGATTTGCCAAGAACACGCCCCCACGTAAAAACAGCCCCGTGATCTCCGAGATCACGGGGCCATTTACTTCGTTTAGTCCATCGGGCCGGTCAATCGCCCCCCGCCAGATAGCCGATGAAATCGTTTTGCGGATCTAAAAACACCGTGGTGTCTTCCAGCTCGGCAAACGCCTGCATGCGGTTGATGAAGCGGTAGAATTCGAGATCGGCGGAAATGGCTTCCTCAAAAATCCGCACCGCTTCCGCGTCGGCTTCCGCTTGGATCGACGCCGCGGTCTGGGTCGCGGTCGCCAGCGTTTCCATCCGGATGCGATCGGTCTCGGCTTTGCTCTGCTTGAGCAGGGAATCGCCCTCGGCGATCAGCTTTTCCGATTCCTTTTGGATTTCCTGGACCATTTTTTCCTCGATCGACTCGATGTTGACCTGCGGGAAATTCTTGCGGTAAATGCCGATGTCGATGATCCGCACGCCAAAGGTGTCGCCCAACACGGTGTTGAGCGTATCCATGTTGTTGCTGATCGCGCCGGTCACACGCGCCGTGTCAAAAAACTCGTTGAAGCGCAGGGTGTTGGCGGTTTGAATGACTTCCGGGTACACGCGGTCGTCCATCAGGCGGTTGCCGTTGGCCAGCGTGCCCAGTGTCATGTCGAACAGGGCCGGGTTGACCACGCGATACTGCGCGTACATGCTCAGATCGATCCTGCGGCTGTCATAGGTGTTGATCGTGGCGGTCTCCGAGGTGTAGGTCATCGACTTGGAGCTGAATTTTTTCACCTCGTCGGCGAACGGCAGGCGGAAATTCAGACCTTTTTGGGTGAGTATGCGAATTTCCAGGCCGCGCGCCTGAAAGGTGCCGTCGACAAAATCCGCCTCGGCGGCGTCGACCACCACGCGGTCGATTTTGCCGAAGCGGCGCACCACCGCGGTCTCGTCTTCGCGAACGGAATAAGTAAACAGGCTAAAGAGCACGAGCAGGATCAGGGCGGCGCCGACGCCGATCAGGGTTGCTTTGAGTCCTTTACTCACCTGCGCCACCTCCTGTGCCGATGACGGCGCCGGGCCGGGCCGCCGCCGCTGTTTCGTTGATGTTGAAGAATTTGTAGAGCGCGCCGTCGCCGGTCGTATCGATGACGACGCGGTTGTTCTTTAAGAACGCGCGCATGCTCTCGGTATAGAGCTTTTCCATCACCAGGGCCGGGTTGCGCTGGTATTCGGCTAGCAACGCGTTGTACTGCGCCACTTCGGCGCGGGCGTCCGCCAGGGTGCCGGCCTTGTAGCCTTTGGCCTCTTCTACCAGTTGAAACGCTTCGGCTTCGGCTTTGGGGACCACGGTGTTGTTGTACTTTTGCGCTTCTTCGATGCGGGAAATGCGGTACTGGTTGGCGCGCTCAATCTCCCGGTACGCGGTATCGACCTCCGGCAACAGGGAGGTGTTCTGGGTCTTGACCTCGATGATGCGGATGCCGGCCTCGTAGGCGTTGAGCTTGCTCTGGATCTCGGGCCGGATCCGACTGTCGATCGTCGCTTTGTCGGTCAGCGCTTCGTCCAGCGTCACGGACTGCATGACATTGCGCAGCGCGTCCTCCAGGATCAGCCGAATGGCGCGTTCGATGTCCTCGACTTTGAACAGGAAATCCACCGGGTTTTCCACCTGGTACTCGACGGTCAGCTCGGTCAAAACCAGCGAGCTGTTGTTGCCCACCGCCTCGACAATCACGGTCTGCTCGGGTTCGACATCGGTGTAACTGGTGTCGTTGATCGTGCGGAAACCGTATTCGATTTTATAGCGCTGCTCCAGTGAAACCGGATAGACATGGTCCACCAGGGGCACTTTGAACTTCATTCCGGCCTGATCCTCTACACGCACCACGTGCCCGAAGCGGGTCACCACGATCGCTTCCCCCGAGCCGACTTTGTAGACCCCCGTCAGCCCGATGATCAGCGCGATGAGCAGGGCAGCGGCCGGCCACAAACGGCGGAGGGAAGGCAGCGCGCGCCGCACGGCCTCTCGTGTTTCTCGATTGCGATTGTCCAATCCTGGCCTCCTTTGGCTATTCGGCGGAGCGCACCTCGGTATCCGCGAGTTTTTCATAGAACTTGAGGATGGCGGAGTGGTCACTCTGTCCCTCGCCCGCGCGGTGCAAGTGCTGCAGCATCTGCATCACTTCGGCGGTCAACATCAACGGCGTACCGACCGCGCCCGCCGTATCCAGGGCGTTGGCCAGGTCTTTGATGTGCAGGTCGATTTTGAAACCGGGTTTGAAGTCCCCGGCCAGCATCATCGGCGCTTTGGCGTTCATGACGGTGCTGCCGGCCAGGCCGCCGCGGATGGCCTCAAAGACTTTGCGGGGGTCGGTGCCGGCCATTTGCGCGAGCAGCATACCTTCGGACAAAGCGGCGATGTTGAGGGCGACGATGATCTGGTTGGTGAGCTTGCAGGTGTTGCCGCTGCCGATCGGGCCGACCAGAACGGCGCTCGACCCCATGACGTCAAACA